>JBDSWB010000018.1:0-14752 GCA_039926915.1 Ramlibacter sp. | reverse complement strand
GGGCAAGTCCTGACCTCTGGCTAGAATCGGGCTTCCCACTGAGGAACTCGATTGAAATACCTCATGTGGCTGCTCAAGGCAGCCATTTTTTTTACCCTGTTCGCTTTCGCGCTGAACAACCAGCAGGATGCGATCGTGCATTTCTTCTTCGGTACGCAGTGGCGAGCGCCCCTGGTGCTGGTGGTGCTCGCCGCGTTCGCGCTGGGCATCGTGGTCGGCGCGCTGGGCATGGTGCCTCGCTGGTGGAAGCACCGGCTTGCCGCTCGCCGGGCGCATCGCGCGCAGCCGGCCGATTCCGGCGACCTGACGACCTCGCACCATGGACTTTGACCTCAGCTGGGTGCTGTGGGGCCTGCCCATCGCCTTCGTGCTGGGCTGGCTGGCGTCTCGCTTCGACCTGCGCCAGCTGCGCATCGAGAACCGCCAGGCGCCCAAGGCCTACTTCAAGGGCCTGAACTTCCTGCTGAACGAACAACAGGACCAGGCGATCGACGCGTTCATCGAAGCCGTGCAGCGGGACCCGGACACGTCGGAGCTGCATTTCGCGCTGGGAAACCTGTTCCGCCGGCGCGGGGAATACGAGCGCGCCGTGCGCGTGCACGAGCACCTTCTCTCGCGCGGCGACCTGAGTGGTGCCGACCGACACCGCGCCCAGCACGCGCTCGCGCTGGATTACCTCAAGGCCGGCCTGCTCGACCGGGCCGAAGAGGCGCTGCGCAAACTCGAAGGCACCGCGTTCGAGACCCAGGCGCTGTTGGCGCTGCTGGCCATCTACGAGCGTTCGCGCGACTGGGCACAGGCATCGGAAATCGCCCGCAAACTCGACGCCGCCGGCCAGGGCAATTTCAGCGGCCGCCAGGCCCACTACCTGTGTGAGCAAGCCATCAACGCGTCACCCGAAGAGGCCGAGGAGCTGCTGCGCCAGGCGTTGAAGGCCGAGCCTGGCGCCGCGCGCCCCGGGATCGAACTGGCGGCGCTGCAGCGGCGCGCCGGTGACTCCGCTGCCGCGTTCGCCACCCTTTCTCGCCTGGCGCGCTCGGCCCCGGCGGCCATTCCGCTGATCGCCAGGCCGCTCACCGATGCCGGCGCGGCCAGCGGCCAGCAAGCGGAAGCGCTGGAGATATTGAACGCCAGCTACGAACTCTCGCCCTCGCTGGACGTGCTGGACGGCATGGTGGCGCTTGAACGAGATCCGGTCACGGCAAGGGAATGGTATGTGAAGCACCTGGAGCGCGAACCCTCGCTGGTCGCGGCCACCAAGTGGCTTGCCGGCGAAAAGCTCGAGCACGAGCAGTTCCATCCCTTCGTCCAGAGCGCGCTGGACCACGCCGTCAAACCCCTCACCCGCTACCGCTGCGCGGCCTGCGGCTTCGAGGCCAAGCAACATTTCTGGCAGTGCCCCGGCTGCCAGGCCTGGGACAGCTATCCCGCCCGGCGAGTCGAAGAGCTATGAACCCCACAAAACAACAACTGGCCAAGGCCCGGGTCCTGGTCGTCGGCGACGCGATGCTGGACCGCTACTGGCATGGCGCGGTGGACCGGATCTCGCCGGAGGCGCCGGTGCCGGTGGTGAAAGTGACGCGGGAAGAAGAGCGCATCGGCGCAGCCGCGAATGTGGCGTACAACGTCACCACGCTCGGCGCCCAGGCCAGCTTCCTGGGCGTGGTCGGCATGGACGAGCCCGGTGACCGGCTCGAGCAGCTGCTGCGCAAGACCGCCATCGCCACCCACCTCAAGCGCGATCCCGCACTACGCACGACCGTCAAGCTGCGCGTGATCGGCCGGCATCAGCAGTTGTTGCGAATGGACTTCGAGAGCGAACCGGACCACGAAGCCCTCGCATCGCAGACAGAGGCTTTCTCCGCACTCCTGCCCGGTCATGATGCCGTGCTGTTCTCCGACTATGGCAAGGGCGGCCTGGCACACATCCCATCGATGATCGAAGCGGCGCGGGCCGCGCGCAAGGCCGTGCTGGTCGATCCGAAAGGCGCCGACTATTCGCGCTATGCGGGCGCGACGGTGATCACGCCCAATCGCCTCGAGTTGCAGCACGTCATCGGCACCTGGCGAGACGATGCCGATCTCCAGTCCCGTGCCCATCACTTGCGCGAGTCGCTGCGGCTCGACGCCCTGTTGCTCACCCTGGGCGAAGACGGCATGACCCTTTTCGACACGAAGGGACAACTGCATGTGCACGCGCAGGCGCGCGAGGTGTTTGACGTCACCGGCGCGGGCGACACCGTCATCGCCACGCTGGCCGCCATGGTCGCGGCCGGGCTGGACCTCCGCCGGGCGCTGCCGCTCGCCAACAAGGCCGGCGGCATCGTAGTCGGCAAATTCGGCACTGCCACAGTTACCTACGAGGAGTTGATGACATGAGCGCTGCGAAGAAACGCTTCAAGCAAGCGAAGCCTTGCAGGCCGCATTGCTGCGAGACGCAGCAATTCTTCGTGCCGTCCAAGCCCGCGCAGGCAGGCTCGGAGCCGCGGCACTCGGCCCCCTCGGGGGGCAGCCCGGCCTTACCGGGCGTGGGGGCCATATGACACGCGTGGTGGTGACCGGGGCTGCGGGGTTCATCGGCAGCAATCTCGTGAAGGGCCTGAACGAGCGCGGCATCGACGACATCATCGCCGTCGACGACCTGACACAGGGCGACAAGTTTCGCAACCTGGCCGACTTGCGCATCGCCGACTACGTCGACCTGGACATGTTCTACGACTTGTTCGCCGAGGGCTTCTTCGGCAAGGTGGACGCGGTGTTCCACGAAGGCGCGTGCAGCGACACGATGGAAGCCGACGGCAAGTACATGATGGACAACAACTACACGTTGTCCTGTGGCCTGTTCAACGCCTGCCAGGAGCGCGGCTCGCGGCTGCTCTACGCATCCTCCGCAGCCACCTACGGCGGCTCGGAAACCTTCCGTGAAACCCCGGAATTCGAGCGGCCCCTGAACGTGTACGGCTATTCAAAACTGCTGTTCGACCAGCGCATGCGGCGCGAATGCGGCAAGGACTTCAAGCGCACCAAGCGGCAGGTGGCGGGCTTTCGGTACTTCAACGTCTATGGCCCGCGGGAGCATCACAAGGGCCGCATGGCCAGCGTGGCCTTCCACCAGTTCAACCAGTTCAGGGCCGAGGGCAAGGTGAAGCTCTTCGGCGAATATGGCGGGTACGGGCCGGGCGAGCAGCGGCGCGACTTCGTATTCATCGATGACGTGGTCGCAGTGAACCTCTGGTTCTTCGATCACCCGGACAAGTCGGGCATCTTCAACCTGGGGACGGGCCGGGCCCAGCCCTTCAACGATGTGGCCACGGCCGTTGTCAATGCGCTTCATGTCGACGCCAACCAGCCCGCCACAACCCAAGGTGCAGTGGCCACGGGCCTGATCGAATACGTTCCCTTTCCCGACGCATTGCGCGGCAAGTACCAATGTTTCACGCAGGCCGACCTCACCGCACTGCGCGCCGCCGGCTGCGACCACGCTTTCGCAGATGTCCAGACCGGCGTCGCCAATTACATGGCGGCTCTCTAGGCCGGTTGATCCAAGGGTTAGCCCGCAGTACCTTTGGTCTCAGCACGTCAACGCCGCCGCGCGCCCCGTCGTTACGGATAAGACCGGCCCCTGCCGGCGACCTTTCCCATCCCAGGAGTGAATCCATGTTGAAGAAAATTCTCGCCGTTCTGGCCATGCTGTACGCGGCGGCTTCGTTCGCCGCCGTTGACGTGAACAAGGCCCCCGCGGCCGAGCTCGACGGCATCAAGGGCATCGGCCCAGTCATTTCCACCAGGATCATCGACGAGCGCAAGAAGGGCAGCTTCAAGGACTGGCAGGACTTCATCGACCGCGTCAAGGGCGTGGGTGAAGTCAACGCCGCCAAGTTCTCGGCCGAGGGCCTGACCGTGAACGGCGCCGGGTTCAAGGGCGCTTCCGCGCCGGCCCCGAAGAAGGACGAAAAGCCCTCCTCCACCATGTCGAAGAAGGATGAAAAGCCCGCCGCCAAGCCCGTTGAAAAGAAAGCATCGGCACCCGCGACCGCTCCGGCACCGATGACGGCGAAGGAAGAGAAGAAGGACGCGAAGGCGCAAGCCAAGGCCGAGGCCAAGGCGAAAAAGGAAGCCGAGAAAAAGGCCAAGGCCGAGGCGAAGGCCAAGAAGGCCGAGGAAGCCAAGGCGAAGAAGGAAGCCGAAGCGAAAGCCAAGGCCGACATGAAAGCCGCCAAAAAGGAAGACAAGAAGGACGCGAAGGCTGAAGCAGCCAAGCCGGCAGCCAGCGCCAAGAAGTAATCGGGCGCGTTGCCTCCGCACGAAAACCCGCTTCGGCGGGTTTTCTGCCGTTACACCATCGCGATCAGGTCCGTCACACCGGGATCGACTCCTGCCTGCGACAGCAGCGCCGTCACCTGACCGCGATGGTGGGCCTGGTGGTTGAAGAAATGAGTGAGCGCGATCCAGGCCGCATGCTCGCGTTCTACGCCCTTCATGTTCGCGTAGCGAACCGTGCGAAGCGGAAAGTCCTGAGGCATCGCGTGCAGGCATTCTTCGATTGCGATGTCCAGCTGCTCGCGCCGGGCTTGCAGTGCTCGCCAGTCTTCGAACAGCACCGTGCCGTGTATCGCGCCAGCCGGCAAGTCCAGCAAGCCCGGGACCAGCGAGGCGAACTCGACGCCCTGCCCTGCCAGGCGCTTCAGCCAGAGGCAGTCGGCCCAGACCAGGTGATTGAGCGTGTTGTGGATCGAACCGAAGAACGCGCCACGGTCGCGCTTACGCTCATCGTCGGAAAGTTGACCGCAGGCCTGGTACAGCCGCTGGTTGAACCAACGGTTGTAGCGGGCCAGCAGGCGGAAGTTCTCAATGAAGGCCTGGTCCATCGCCCCCATTGTGCTTCGAATGCATACCGTCCGCCACCTGGATCCAGTCCCGAAACAGCGGCAGCAGCGCATTGATGCGGGCGTTGGCCTCGCACTGTCCCAGGTCCTGTGCCAGGTACAGGTAGATCTCCGGCCTCAGCATCCACAGCTCCATTGGCGAGACCGCGCGCCCGACCTTGGCCAGGGCCCAGGACCGGTGCGCCGGGCTGCAAGCCTGGACCGCCAGGACCATCTCCTGACGGATCAGCCCCAACTCACAACGTTGCGGCTCTCCGCCAGCCACGGCCTTCCCCGCCAGCACGGCTCGACCGGAGAAGATCATCTTGTGGACCCAGGAAACTGCAGGCATGTGCGCCCCCCAATTCATTTGTTACGTCAGGCTTTGCCGAAACCACCGCCTCCCGGTGTGTGAATCTCGAAGACATCGCCCGGCTGCATCTCGGCCTGTCCAATGTGGCCCAGTTCCTCAACGGAACCGTCAGCACGAACCACCCGGTTGATGCCGACCTGGCCGGGCAGGCCGCCGTCCATCCCGAAAGCGCCGTGCTTGCGGCCGTTGGACAGGATGCTGGCTGTCATCGCCTCCAGGAAGCGCACGCGCCGCACGCCGCCGTTGCCGCCCTTCCACTTGCCGCCGCCGCCCGAGCCCTGGCGGATCTCGTAGCTTTCCAGCCGCACCGGGAAGCGGAACTCCAGCACCTCCGGGTCGGTGAGGCGGGAGTTGGTCATGTGCGTCTGCACCACGCTGGTCCCGTCGAAACCTTCCGACGTTTGGCCGGACTTGTCGATCGCGGCCCCGGCGCCGCTGCCGCCCGAGATGGTCTCGTAGTACTGGTGGCGTGCATTGCCGAAGGTGAAGTTGTTCATCGTGCACTGGCTCGCCGCCATCACGCCGAGCGCGCCGAAAAGCGTGTTGGTGATACAGGTCGACGTCTCGACATTGCCTGCCACCACCGACGCGGGCGGGTTCGGATTGAGCATGGAGGCTGGCGGAATGATCACCTTCAGCGGCTTCAGGCAGCCGGCGTTGAGCGGGATGTCGTCGTCGACCAGCGTGCGGAATACGTACAGCACGGCCGCCATGCACACCGCCGTCGGCGCATTGAAGTTGTTGACCTGCTGCGGCGAGGTGCCCGTGAAGTCGATCTCGGCGCTGCGGTTCTTCGCATCGACCCGGATCGCCACCTGGATCTGCGCCCCATTGTCCAGTGGCAGCGTGAACGCGCCGTCCTTCAGCCGGGTGATGACACGGCGCACGGATTCTTCCGCATTGTCCTGCACATGCCGCATGTAGGCCTGGACCACATCCAGGCTGAACTGGTCGACCATCTTGCGCAGTTCCTGCACACCTTTCTCGTTCGCGGCGATCTGGGCTTTGAGGTCGGCCATGTTCTGTTCCGGATTGCGGCTCGGGTACTTGCCGCTCTGGAGCAACGCGATCATTTCCGCTTCGCGCAACGTGCCGCGATCGACCAGCTTTACGTTGTTGATCTGCACGCCCTCCTCTTCGATCAGCGTCGAGAACGGCGGCATTGAGCCCGGCGTCGTGCCGCCGATGTCGGCATGGTGGCCGCGCGAGCCCACGTAGAAGAGCGGCTTGTCGTCGCGCGCGCTGCCCAGATAGACGGGCGTGATCACCGTGACATCCGGCAGGTGCGTGCCCCCGTGGTACGGATCGTTCAGCACATAAACGTCGCCGGGCGACATGCGGCCCCTGTTCTCGCGGATCACGGTCTTGATGCTCTCGCCCATGGAACCAAGGTGCACTGGCATGTGGGGCGCGTTGGCAATCAGGTTGCCCTCGGCATCGAACAGGGCGCAAGAGAAGTCCAGCCGCTCCTTGATGTTGACGGAGTAGGCGGTGTTCTGCAGCTGCAGCCCCATCTGCTCGGCGATATTCATGAACAGGTTGTTGAACACCTCCAGCAGGACCGGGTCCACGGTGGTGCCTGCCGCGAATTTCACCGTGCGCGCGACCCGCCGATCCAGCACGATATGGTCGAGCGCCGTGAGGTGGGCTTCCCAACCGGGCTCGACCACGGTGGTGGCGTTCTTCTCCGCGATGATGGACGGGCCCGAGAGCACGTCGCCCGGCCTGAGATCTTCGCGCACGACCAAGGCGGCGTCGTGCCACTGGCCGCCCGAGTACATCCGCACCGTCTCACGGCGCGGCACCGTGCGCACCGCATGCACTTCCTGGCGCGGCTCCGCCGGCGCGTCCCCGGCAACCACCGCTTCCACGGAAACCGCCTCGACCATCATGGCCTTGCCTTCCATCAGGAAGGCGAAGCGCTGGCGGTACGCTGACTCGAATCCTGACTCGATGGTGTCCAGGTCGCCGAACGGAACGACGAGCGCCGAGTCGCTGCCTTCGTAGCGAACGTGCACACGATGGTGCAGGGTGACCGTGCCGGCGTTGACTTGCTGGCGTTCGAGATCGGCTTGGGCAGCGGCACCCAGCACGTCCAGCCGCTCGGCCACCAGCGGCAGCGATTCCTTCGCCAGCGGCAGTTCGATGGCCTGCTCGCGGATCGCGTTCTGGTCGGCCAGGCCCATGCCGTAGGCCGAGAGCACGCCGGCCAGCGGGTGCACGAAGACACGGGTCATGCCGAGCGCGTCCGCCACGAGGCAGGCGTGCTGCCCTCCCGCGCCACCGAAGCATTGCAGCGTGTAGCGCGTGACGTCGTAGCCGCGCGCCACGGAAATCTTCTTGATGGCGTTGGCCATCTGCTGGACGGCGATGTTGATGAAGCCCTCGGCCACCACTTCCGCGCAGCGGCCGGTCCTGCCGGCCAGCTCATTGAATTTCGCCTCCACGGCTTCGTAGCTCAACGCCTCGTTCGCGCCGGGGCCGAACACCTTGGGAAAGTAACGCGGCTGGATCTTGCCGGTCATCACGTTGGCATCCGTCACCGCCAGCGGCCCGCCGCGACGGTAACTCGCGGGGCCCGGATTGGCGCCGGCACTCCGGGGACCGACGCGAAAACGCGAACCGTCGAATTCGAGGATCGAGCCCCCGCCGGCGGCGACGGTGTGGATGCTCATCATGGGCGCGCGCATGCGAACACCCGCCACCTGCGTTTCGAACTCGCGCTCGAACTCACCCGCATAGTGGGACACGTCCGTGGACGTGCCGCCCATGTCGAAGCCGATGACCTTGTGGTGCCCGCCCAGTTGCGCGGTACGGGCCATGCCGACGATGCCGCCGGCCGGGCCGGAGAGGATCGCATCCTTGCCCTGGAATACATGGGCGTCGGTCAGCCCGCCCGAGGACTGCATGAAGAAAAGCTTGACGCCCGGCATCTCCGCGGCCACCTGCTCCACGTAGCGGCGCAGGATCGGCGACAGGTAGGCGTCGACCACGGTCGTGTCGCCGCGGCTGACGAACTTCATCATGGGGCTGGTCTGGTGCGAAGTGCTGACCTGCGTGAACCCGACGGCTTCCGCGATGCGGGCGGCCTCGGCTTCGTGCTCGGTGAAGCGGTAACCATGCATGAAGACGATCGCGACGCTGCGCAGGCCGCGCCCGAACGCGGCCTCCATGTCCGCCTTCAGGAGTGCCGCGTCGAGTGGCAGGATGACCTCGCCGTGAGCAGCCACGCGCTCCCGCACCTCGATCACCTCGCTGTACAGCAGTTCCGGCAGCACGATGTGGCGGTCGAACAGCCGGGGCCGGTTCTGGTAGGCGATCCTCAACGCGTCGCGAAAACCTTTCGTCGTCACCAGCAGGGTCGGCTCGCCTTTGCGCTCCAGCAACGCGTTGGTCGCCACGGTGTTGCCCATCTTCACGCACTCGACCACTTCGGGCGTCACCGGCTGCCCGGCTTTCAGCCCCAGCAGATGGCGGATGCCTGCCACGGCTGCGTCCCGGTACTGCTCTGGATTCTCGGACAGCAGCTTGTGCGTCAGCAGCGAACCATCGGGCCGCCGGGCGACGATATCGGTGAACGTGCCTCCGCGGTCGATCCAGAACTGCCATCGCTGGCCGGGGGATTGGATGGGGTTGTCCTGCATGGGGTTGCCCTGAGTTTTCTCAATGTAGCGCCAATGGCGCCCGGGGTGTCATTGCGTGTAGTACGGAACGAAAATATGGTTGGCTTCGTTCCCGACCAATCGTACCCATTCCCGCGAAAATTTCTCGCCCAGCCGCTTGATTTCGCTGTCGAATTCGATGGAGACCCGCTCGACCTTGATGCCGAGGGCCCGCAATTCGTTGGTGGAGTCCAGCATCACCGCCTGGCTCTTCGCCCAGCCGCGAGTCTCCGCGGCCTGTGCCGACACCAGCACCGCCTTCTGCACGGCCGGCTGGAGCGCATTGAAGGCTCTGGCGTTGACGAACACGACGTTCTTCGGAAACCAGCCGTTGATCTCGTAGTAGTACTTGATCGGCCCCCAGACCTTGTTTTCCACGCCCGTCACGGCCGAAGTGATCATGTTGTCCATCCGGCCCTCGGCCAACGCCTTGTTGACCTCGACCATGGGCACGTCCACCGGCACCGCTTTCATCAGTTCGGCGATGCGCACGGTGGTCTGGTTGTAGGTTCGCATCTTCGTCCCCGCGAAGTCGGCCGTGCCGCGGATCGGGCGATTGGCGAACAGGCCCTGCGGCGGCCACGGCACTGAATACAGTAGCTTCAATCCGCGCGCCGCGAAATGCTTCTCGATCAGGGGCCGCTGCAGCTGCCACAGGCGCTGCGCATCCGCATAGCTGCCAACGACGAACGGAATGGAGTCCGCGCCGGCGATTGGAATGTCCTTCACCAGACTCGTCATGATCGTCTCACCGGCTTCCACTTTGCTGTCCTGCACCGCCTGGCGGATTTCATTGAGCTTGAACAGCGAGTTGTTCGGATGCACCTCGATTTTCAACCGGCCCGCGCTGGCCTGCTCCACGTCCTGCGCGAACTGAAAGAGGTTCTGCGTGTGGAACGACTCCGCGCGGTAACCGGTGGCGAGCTTCCACTGCGTGCCCGGCGCCTGTGCCGTCTGGGCATGCGCCGCCCCTGCCGCGAGCGCCGCTGCGATCAACAAGACTCTCATGATGAACTCCTGGGTTTGAGTGGCTGTCCGCGTGCGTCTACGTCATCTGGCGTGGCAGCCACAGCACCACGTCAGGCACGAAATACGTCATCAACACCGCCACCAGCATCAGCAGGAACAACGGGAACGCGGTGCGGGCCAGCCAGGTCATTTCCCGCCGGGTGAGCCCCTGGAGGACGAACAGGTTGAACCCGACCGGCGGCGTGATCTGGGCCATTTCCACGACCAGCACGATGAAGATGCCGAACCAGATCAGGTCGAAGCCGGCCTTCTGGACGGTGGGCAGCAGCACGGTCATGGTCAGGACCACCATCGAGATGCCATCCAGGAAGCAGCCCAGGATGATGAAGAAGACAGTGAGCAGCAGGATCAGGGAGAAGGGTGCCAGGTTCAGCCCGCCGATGAACTCGGCCAGGTGGCGCGGCAGGCCGATGAACCCCATGGCCAGAGTGAGGAAAGACGCGCCGGCGAGGATGAGGCCGATCATGCAGTAGACGCGGCAGGCCGCGACCAGCCCTTCCCGGAACCGTTCCCAGTCGAGCGATCCCTCGATCTTCGCAAGCACCAGCGACCCTGCGACGCCCAGCGCGGCGGCTTCGGTCGCGGTGGCGACCCCCGTGTAGATCGAGCCGAGCACCAGCCCGATCAGCGAGACGACGGGAATCAGGTGGCGTGAAGCATGCAGCTTCTGGCCGAAGCTCATTTCCGCGTCCGGGGCGGGAACCTTGTCCTTGTTGAACAGGGCCCACACCACGATGTAGCCCATGAACAGGGCCGCCAGCAGCAACCCCGGAATCACGCCGGCGATGAACAGCTTTGCAATCGACACATTGGCGGCCACGCCGTAGACAATCATGATGATCGAGGGCGGTATCAGCAGCCCCAGTGTCCCCGCGCCGGCCAGCGTACCGACGGAAATCTCATCTGGATAACCGCGCTTCTTCAGCTCGGGCAACGTGATCTTGCCGATCGTTGCGCAGGTGGCGGCGGAGGATCCCGACACCGCGGCGAAGATCGTGCAGCCGATCACGTTGGTGTGCAGCAGCCGGCCCGGCAGGCGATTGAGCCAGGGCGCCAGGCCCTTGAACATGTCCTCGGACAGCTTGCTGCGAAAGAGAATCTCGCCCATCCACAGGAACAGCGGCAGCGCGGTGAGCGTCCAGCTGGAAGTCGACCCCCAGATGGTCAGCATCATGCTGTCGCCGACCGGGCGCTGGGTGAAAATCTCCATGGCCACAACGGCCACGCCGAGCAGCGACAGCCCGATCCACAGGCCTGAGCCGAGCACGGCGAAAAGCAGCAGGATGAGCGCGAGGGCGACGAGGATGTCCATGGTACTTGCCTTGTCTATTCGATGTGGGCCATCTCGCCGACCGGCGGGACGCGAAAGAATTCGCGGGCGTTCAGGCGGGCGGCGAGCGCGTCGATGAACGAGACGGCGAATCCAATGCAACCCAGCACCATGCTCAGCTGGGGAATCCACAGCGGCGTGGCGTCGGCGGAACTCGAGACGTCATGGGTGACCCAGGAGATCCAGGCCAGGCGGCAGGCGAACCAGGCGACGTAAAGCGACAGTGCCACGCCGGCGCCGAGGCTCCAGTACTCGAGGACCGTGCGCGCCCGGGCCGGCAGCTTCTGCAGCAACAGAGTCACGCGGATGTGGTCGCCCTGGCGGAAGGTCTCCGGCAAGGCCAGGAACAACGTCGCCGCGATGCTGTAGCCCGCGTAGGCATCCAGGCCCTGGATGTCCCAGTGCGCCTGCCGCGCAATGACCCCCAGCATGATCGACCCAAAGGCCGCCAGCATCGACAGGCAGGCCAGCAGCAGCAGGCACTTGTAGAAATTGGAGATGAGCTTGTCCACCGCGCGCTCCTGGTTCGGTCGGGTAACAGCGGGCGAGGCCCGCGAAGAGCGAGATGCCCTTTCGAGGGCCGCCGCACGAGGCGGGTCAGTGCTTCCGGTAGGCCTCGATCACGGCCTGGCCTTCAGCCCCTGCGGTCTTCAGCCACTCGGTGGTCATCGTCTCGCCGATAGCGCGCAATTCGCGTCGCACCGGCTCGGATGGCGGGCTGATCTTCATGCCCTTGGCCCCGAGCTCCTGGATGTACTCCTTGTCCTTCTGCTCACTGGACTGCCAGCCGCGCTGCTCGGCGGCCACCGCCGCCTTCATCACCGCTTCCTGGCTGGCCTTGTCCAGGGCTTCGAACGCCTTGAGGTTGACCACCGTCGCATTGCGCGGCAACCAGCCGTTCACCGGATAGAAATATTTCGTCTGCTCGAACAGCTTGTTCTCGATGCCACTGGCACTGGAGGTGAGAAAGTTCTCGACCGTACCCGTCGCCAGCGCCTGCCCCAGCTCGGCCAGCTGGATCGTCGTCGGCTGGGCCTTCAGCAGCTGTGCGATGCGGGCCGTGGCCGGGTTGTAGGCGCGCATCTTGGTGCCGCGAAAATCGTCGGGGCTGCTGATCGGCTTGATTGAGTACAGCGACTGCCCCGGCCACGGCACCGAGAACAGCAGCTTGATCCCCTGCGAAGCCAGCAGCTTTTCCAGCGAGGGCCTGGCCGCGCCGTAAAGGCGCCGCGCGTCTTCATACCCGGTGGCCAGGAAGGGAATTGAGTCGACGCCGAACAGGGGGTTCTCATTGGCGGCGCCGGAGAGGATGAACTCGCCCGCCTGCGTCTGCCCGGTCTGCACCGCGCGCTTGATCTCGTTGGCTTTGTAGAGCGAGCCGTTCGGGTGCAAAGTGATCTTGAGCTTGCCGCCCGTGGCCTTGTCGACCTCGTTGGCGAACTGCTGGACGTTCTCGGTCTGGAAGCTGTTCACGGCATAGCCCGTGGGAAGATCCCACTTGGCCTGCGCATGAACCCACGTGGCGCTGAGGGCGGCAAGCGCCAAAATCAATTTCTTCATCGGTGTCTCCTTGAGATGGAAAGGGTCCGGCTGCTCAGAGGCTGGCCAGGTGGTTGTTCATGAGGTCGGTGATCAGCATCGCGCCCGGCGCGTGGGTGATGCAGAACGGCGGCCTGGCCTGGGCAATGGCGGCCTGGGGCGTGACGCCGCAGGCCCAGAAAACGGGAATCTCGTCGGCATGCACGTCCACGGCGTCGCCCCAGTCGGGGCGCTGCAGGTCTGCGATGCCGATGAGGGACGGGTCGCCTACATGGACGGGCGCGCCGTGCACGTCGGGAAAGCGCGACGTCACCTGCACGGCACGCACCACAGCGGCCGCCTTGAGCGGGCGCATCGAAACCACCATCGGGCCGCTGAATGGGCCGGCGGCTTCGGTGGCGATATTGGTGCGGTACATCGCGACGTTCTTGCCTTCGTCGATGTGGCGCAGCTTCAGGCCCGCTTCGATCAGCGCCTGTTCGAAGGAGAACGAGCAGCCAATCACGAATGTCACCAGGTCATCGCGCCAATGAGTGTGAATGTCCACGGGCTCATCCACGAGTTCGCCGTCTCTCCAGACGCGGTAGCGCGGCACGTCGGTGCGGATGTCGATGTCGTCGCCCAGCGTGGGCAGCAGGTGCTGGCCCGGTTCCGAAACCGCCAGCACCGGGCAGGGCTTGGGATTGCGCTGGCAGTAGCGCAGGAAATCGCCGGCCAGTGACTCGGGGAGGATGACGACGTTGCCCTGGACGTGGTCCGGGGCGAGCCCGCTGGTGTGGGAAGTCCAGATACCCGCGCGCACCAGGCTGCGAACATGCCGGGCGTTGCCGGTGCGATTGCGCCCGATCAACTCATGAGCCATTTCAAGGACAGAACCCACCGCAACTCCTCGATCCGTTGTGTCAATCCGTTTGACGATGGGCGGATTGTGGTGAGGCGGCCGCGTCACCGCAAATTCAAAATATTTCTATCTCGTCATCGATTTTTTCGATGCTACTCTGGTCGGTGACCGTGCCGGCCGACGCGGCGCAGCACCTGACAGCGACTGTCCGTCGACAAAAGCGAATGCCGACTTGACCACGGTTTCCACAGCCGAAGACGAAGGGTCGGTGCGGTAGCTGGCGTGGATCGGCAGCGGCTGCAAGGCCGCACCGCAGGCCAGCTGCTTGAGGTGGGCAAAAGCCGCGAGCCGTTGCACCGCGCTGCGGGGCAACGTCGCCACGCCAAAGCCGCCCTGGACCAGTTGCACCATCGCAGAAATCGACGAGATCGTGTGGATGCGGCGCGGCTCCACTCCCGACTGGCGCAGCAGGTCGACCAGCGTGACGTGCGGGTAGGAGCCGCGCTGGAACGTCAGCAGCTCCAGCTCCGCCAGCTCGCGCAGCGTGTAGCGGCGCTTGCGATGCAGGTCGGTGTTGCCCACGAAGACCAGCTCCATCGGCGGCAGCGCGCGGCTTCGCACGCCGTCGGCCGAAGCCGGCAGCGCGGCGAAGACCAGGTCCTGCGTGCCGCGCCGCACCTGCTCCACCAGGATCGGCGTGGTTTCCACCGTGAGTTCAAGCTCCAGCCCGGGATGGTCGGCCCGCAGCTTCTCGATCCAGGGAATGAGCCAGGAGTGCAGCACCGACTCGATCGCGCCGATGCGCATCGACACGGCGAGCTGCGCGCCCGAGCCCATTTCCGACTTGATTTCGCGCTGCAGCTCCAGCAAGCGCTGCGCATAGGTGAAAAAGCGGCTGCCCGCCACCGTGAGCCGGAACTGCTTGTCGCGCCGGTCCAGCAACAGCACGCCGAGTTCTTCTTCCAGCCCCGCGATCCGGCTGGACATGGCGGACTGCGTGAGGTGCAGCTTCTCGGCGGCGCGGGTCACGCTCTTGAGCGAGGCGACCCAGTAGAAGGCTTCGACGAAACGCAGGTTCACGACGGGACTGGAATTTCCATGGGCCTGCCGCCG
>JBDSWB010000017.1:0-22779 GCA_039926915.1 Ramlibacter sp. | reverse complement strand
CGGATGGCGGAGTACACCGATGGCATCGAGCGGATCAACATCGAGCTGTCGCTGGCCAACAAGATCCGGCTGGCCGACGAGCTGGAGGTATTTTTCAGCCGTGGCTCGCTGCTCCTGGGCAAGCAGGACGACGCAAGTGAAATCCCGTCCGCCGAGCTGCTGGAAGACCGTGTGGGCCAGGCGCTGGCGCAGGTGCGCGAAGTCCGCGACCTGTGGAGCGGCTGGCTGCGCGATGTCGAGCCCCTGTTCCCGCAACTGCAGGACCACAGCTTGCGCGCGAGCTGGAAGAGCCAGATCCGCGCACCGCTCGAGACCATCTTCACCGGCCAGCCGTTTGCGCCCATCCTGGCCGAGGTGAATGCAATCCACAAGCGCGTACTCAAGGGCCGGGTGTGGGTGGCGCTGCACATGCACGCGGGCGACGGCAACGTGCACACCAACATCCCGGTCAACAGCGACGACTACGAGATGCTGCAGAGCGCACACACCGCGGTGAAGCGCATCATGGTGCTGGCTCGGGCGCTCAACGGCGTGATCTCGGGCGAGCACGGCATCGGGATCACCAAGCTCGAATTCCTGACCGACGAGGAGCTCAAGCCCTTCGCCGACTACAAGGAGCGGGTCGACCCGGAAGGCCGCTTCAACAAGGGCAAGCTGCTGCGCCACGCGCAGGCCGATTCGGCCACTTCGGTGTACGCCGACCTGACCAATGCCTACACGCCCAGCTTCGGGCTGATGGGGCACGAGTCGCTGATCATGCAGCAGTCGGACATCGGCGCGATCGCCGACAGCATCAAGGACTGCCTGCGCTGTGGCAAGTGCAAGCCGGTGTGCGCCACGCACGTGCCGCGTGCCAACCTGCTGTACAGCCCGCGCAACAAGATTCTTGCGACCTCGTTGCTGGTGGAGGCGTTCCTGTACGAGGAGCAGACCCGGCGCGGCGTGTCGATCAAGCACTGGCAGGAATTCGAGGATGTGGCCGACCATTGCACCGTGTGCCACAAGTGCCTGTCGCCCTGCCCGGTGAAGATCGACTTCGGCGATGTCTCCATGAACATGCGCAACCTGTTGCGCAAGATGGGACAGAAGAGCTTCCGGCCAGGCAACTTCGCGGCGATGCTGATGCTCAACGCCACCAGCCCGGAAGCGATCAACCTGATCCGCGCCTTCATGGTCGGCATCGGCTTCAAGCTGCAACGGCTGGGCAACAACCTGCTGCGCGGCTTCGCCCACCTGCAGGTCAGGCGCCCGCCCTCGACCCATGGGACAGCGCCGATCAAGGAGCAGGTGATCCACTTCATCAACAAGAAGCTGCCGGGCGGCCTGCCCAAAAAGACAGCGCGCGCGCTGCTCGACATCGAGGACAAGGACTATGTCCCGATCATCCGGGACCCCAAGGCGACCCATGCCGAGACGGAGGCCGTTTTCTACTTCCCTGGCTGCGGGTCGGAGCGCCTCTTTTCGCAGGTGGGGCTGGCGACCCAGGCGATGCTGTGGCACGCGGGCGTGCAGACCGTGTTGCCACCAGGCTACCTGTGCTGCGGCTATCCCCAGCGCGGATCGGGCCAGTTCGACAAGGCCGAGAAGATGATCACCGACAACCGGGTGCTGTTCCATCGGGTGGCCAACACGCTGAACTACCTGGATATCAAGACCGTGGTGGTCAGCTGCGGCACCTGCTACGACCAGCTGCAGGGTTACGAGTTCGACCAGATCTTTCCGGGCTGCCGCATCATTGACATCCATGAGTACCTGCTTGAAAAAGGCATCACGCTGCCGGCGGGGCAAGGCGGGTTCATGTACCACGAGCCTTGCCACAACCCGATGAAGCTGGGTGACTCGATGAAGACCGTGAAGGCGCTGATCGGTGAAAACGTCCGCAAGTCCGAGCGCTGCTGTGGCGAGTCGGGCACGCTGGGCGTGAGCCGTCCCGACATCTCTACCCAGGTGCGCTTCCGCAAAGAGGAAGAGCTGCGCAAGGACGAAGTCGCCCTGCGCACAATGATGAAGGACGCCGCCGGGGGCGTCCTGGGACCGAAAGACGGCATCAAGATTCTGACCAGCTGCCCCAGCTGCCTGCAGGGCCTGAACCGCTACAGCCACGACCTGCAGAACGGCCTGCTCGAAGCCGACTACATCGTGGTCGAAATGGCCCGTCAGATCCTGGGGGAGAACTGGATGCCGGAATACGTCCATGCGGCCAACAACGGCGGCATTGAGCGTGTGCTGGTTTGATGAAGGCCGCCGGTTGTCCGCTTTGCGATGAAACCGGCGGCGGGCCGGTCTTCCAGGGGTCGAAGTTCCGGCTGGTGAGGGCCGCGGAGGCGGGGTTCCCCGCCTTCTACCGGCTGGTGTGGACCGGTCATATCGCGGAATTCACCGATCTGCCGGCCGCCGACCGGCAACTTTGCATGGAGGCAGTGGCTGAGGTGGAACAAGCCTTGCGTGCACACCTTCGTCCGACCAAGGTGAACCTGGCGAGCCTGGGCAATGCGGTGCCACACCTGCATTGGCACATCGTGGCCCGCTTCGAGTGGGACAGCCATTTTCCCGCGGCCGTCTGGGCAGCCGCGCTGCGGGTCCCGCCGGAGGGCGCGGTCGCCGCCGTCGAAGGCCGTCGCGCCGCTTTGGAACAGGACCTGGCCGCCAGGCTAGGGGTGTTGCGGTAAAGCGCACTGCTCCGTGAAATCCGCACGCTGAGCCTAACCGTCGCGGCAACCGGGCAT
Source organism: Ramlibacter sp. (assembly GCA_039926915.1). GTDB lineage: Bacteria > Pseudomonadota > Gammaproteobacteria > Burkholderiales > Burkholderiaceae_C > Ramlibacter. The sequence goes on along the minus strand of JBDSWB010000017.1, from coordinate 20,053 downwards.
AGGTGCCTGGACCACAACCGTGTATAACCGTGTGGTGCTGAGGTATTCAAAGGAAAGAAGGGTTTCCGGAGGTTAGCCATGGTCGACCCAAAATATCGGAAATTGTCCCTGGCGCGCTCCACCTTGGGGGTGTGCCTGATAGCCGCTGCCTTCGGGGCCGCCGCCCAATCCGCTGGAGAAGTCGAGTTCTCGCGCGGAGTCGGCTTCGCGCAGACACCGGGGCAGAACCCCCGGACGCTCGGCAAGGGCCTGTCCCTGCGCGAGGGCGACCGCCTGACTACTTCGGAAGGCGCCTCGGCGGTGATCAAGCTCGAAGACGGCACCCGCATGACCGTGCGGCCCAATTCCGAGATCCTCCTGCAGCAATACCAGTTCAAGGAAAACGCGCCGGACAACAGCATGCTGATGCAATTGGTTCGCGGCGGGTTCCGGGCGGTGACCGGCCTGATCGCCAAGAGCTCGCCCAGTGCGGCCCGGGTCCAGACCAACACCGCCACGATCGGGATCCGGGGCACGGATTTCGACGCGCGGGTCTGCACTCGCGATTGCGGCGCCGAGTCCGCCCAGGTCGCGGCCGCGGCCCGGCCGATTGCGGTTCTGGCCAGCGCCAAGGTCGTGGCGGCGCGCGGCGAGATCAACGCCGTGGACGGCGCCGGCCAGCGCCGGCGGCTGGTCGACGGTGGCAGCGTGTATCCGGGCGATCTGGTGGAGACCGGCAGCGGCACTCAGGCGGTGCTGGCCTTCCGCGACGACTCCCGCATCACGCTTGGTGCCACCACCCGTTTTCGGGTCGACAACTTCGTGTACGACGACCGCAATGCCGGGGACGGCCGCTTCCTGGTATCAGTGCTCCGCGGTTCCGTGCGCGCCCTCACCGGCCTGATCGCCAAAGCCAACACCCGTAACGTCGGCTTCAGCACCGCCACCGCCACCATCGGTATCCGGGGAACCGGCTTCGACATCAACTGCACCGGTCCCTGCGCGGGCGAGCCAGGGGACGGCAATTCAGGCCTGACCCTGTTCAGCTGGCTGGGCTCCATCGTCGTCACGCCCAATGGCCAGACCGCCCTGGAGGCGCTGGTGGCGGGGCAGGGGCTGTTCATTTCGGCAAGCGGCGTTCAATTGCTCAACAACCCACCGCAGTTCGACGGCCCCCGTCCGGACTCAGTCCCTGTTCCGCCAAAGTTGTTTTCAGGCGACAACGTGTCGGACAACGAACAGGGCCTGTTCGTATTCGTTCGGGATGGCCATATTGAAATCCTGACGGCCAACGACGTGCTGCAACTGGGCAAGGGCGAAGCGGGATTTGCCGGGAACAACGGCGAAACCAAGCGACCCTTCAACATCCCCAAGTTCATTGAATTCGACAGGGTGCCGCTGCCGAATGCCAAAAACCCGCAGCTGGCGAGCCTGCTGTCCGAGTCGGGTATCCAGAAAAACAATCAGTGCCGGTAGCGTCGCAAGGATGACAAGCCAGTCGCTCCGATGAGACAATTTCGTTTCATCCGGAACTGATCGAGAGGGGCGAGAACAATATGGTCACAGGATTTGGCACGCCCCGTTCGCGCAGCGGCGGCTGCGCCCGGTTATGTTGGGTCGCAGTGGCCGCCTTGGTCATAAGCGGTACAGCAGGGGCGCAGGCTCCCGGCACGACGCCAATGGCGACTGCGGCGCCTGCCCCCGTTTTCGCGATCAAGGGGTTCAAAGTCACTGGCGACAATCCCCTGGGCGACGGTGACACGGCGCAAGTGCTTGCGCCTTTCCTGCGCTCCGACGCGACGATAGAAACGCTGCAGAAAGCCACCGTGGCGCTCGAAACGGCACTGCGGGAGCGTGGCTTCGGCCTGCACCGGGTATCCCTGCCACCACAGGAAGTGGGCGACACGGTTTCGCTGACCATCGTGAAGTTCAGCGTGGCCAAAGTCCATATCGAAGGCCGCAGCATCTACGACGAAGACAACATCCGCCGTAGCCTGCCGGAATTGCGCGAAGGGGAAAGCCCCAACTTCAAGCGGCTCGCGATCCAGACCGCCATTGCCAACGAAAACCCCAACAAGCAGGTGCAGGTGGGTCTGCGCGAATCAGACCAACCCGACCAGATCGACGCGACGATCACCGTGCGGGAGAGCCGGCCCTGGACTTTCGGGGTCAGCCTTTCCAATGCCGGCACGCGCGCGACCGGCCGTGATCGCCTCACCGTGTCTGGCGGCCACAGCAACCTGTTCAACCTCGATCACCAGTTCGTCGGCGCCTACACCACCTCGATCGAGCGCAGTTCCGACGTCAAGCAACTGGGCCTTTCCTACAAGGTTCCTCTCTACCAATGGGGCGGAGTCGTCGGAGCGAGCTACACGCGGTCGGACGTCGTGGGCAACTTCGGCACTTTCACCAGCACCGGCGCCGGGCATACCGCCGCCGTCAATTACACGCTCTACCTGGCGCCGGAAGGCGGCCGCCGCAGCTATGTCACCTTGGGCCTGGAAGACAAGCTGTTCGATGCCACCGACGTGAGTGGCGTACCGGTTGGGGTCGACCGGCGCAGCCGCCCGCTCAGCCTGAGTTACTCGGCGCGCACCGAGTCCGATACCGCGGTGTGGGGCTTCAACGTCGACTTCGCTGCCAATACGGGCGGTGGAAGCCATAACGACGTCGCTTCCTACCAGAGCGAAGACCCGCGTATCACCAAGGAACGCTGGAAGGCGGTGCGAGGCGGCATCAGCTACTCGGCCGCGCTGGCGAAGACCTGGCTCTGGTCGGGTCGCGTGCAGTACCAGTACAGCCCCGATGTGCTGATTTCCGGTGAGCAGTTCGGCCTCGGCGGAATGGGCTCGGTGCGGGGCACCAGCGTCGACCGGCCCATCTCCGGCGACAAGGGCGTTTCTGCGACCGTTGAAGTTAGCACGCCTGAGTTGCAGCCCGGGCTGCGATTGCTCGGCTTCGTCGACGCCGGTTGGCTGTCGAACAACAACTCCAACGGCACCACCAAGCCGTCGAGCGATCGGCTCGCCAGCGTTGGCCTCGGATTGCGTTTTGCCCGCGAGCCGTTTTCCGTTTCGCTCGACTACGGTCGTCTCATCAACGGCAGCCGGGTCCCACTCAGCGTGAACTCCTCGTCGCCGCAAAAGGGCGATGACAGGTTTTACGTCAACCTTTCCGTGCGCTTCTGACCCGGGGCGTAAACTCGGCGCATGGCCGGCTTGACACCTGAAAGTCCCTCGCCGCGTTCGCTGACCGTGCACGGGCAGTCGCGCGTGCTCGAAGTCTCGTTTTCGGACGGAATGGAGTTTCGAATTCCGTTCGAGCTGATGCGAATCTATTCGCCTTCCGCCGAAGTGCAGGGCCACGGCCCCGGCCAGGAGGTGCTGCAGTCGGGCAAGCGCGAGGTCGACCTGACCGGGCTCGAACCGGTCGGCAACTACGCTGTGCAGCCGACCTTCTCCGATGGGCACGACACCGGCATTTTTTCCTGGGATTACCTGTATTTCCTCGGTTCGCAGCAGCAACAGCTGTGGGCCGACTACGAACGCCGCCTGCGCGAAGCGGGCGTCGTGCGGGACGCGCCCATGCCAGAGAAGGCCGGGCACGCTTGCGGGCATTGAGGCCCGGCCTGGCACATTCCCTGCCGCGCCGCAGGGTTGTCCGCAGGCGCAGCCTGATTGCCCTAGCATCACGCCATGAATCGGTTTTCTCCCAATTCTCCCTGCTGACCGCCTCATGAGCACGACCCACTTTGGCTTCGAGTCTGTCGACGAGCGCGAGAAAGCACGTCGCGTGCGCGGCGTGTTCGATTCCGTCGCGCCCCGATACGACCTGATGAATGACCTGATGTCGATGGGTTTGCACCGCGCGTGGAAGGCCTACACCGTGATGACGGCCAACGTGAAGCCTGGCGACCGGGTGCTGGACATCGCCGGCGGTACGGGTGACCTTGCGCTGGCGTTCGCGAAGAAGGTGGGACCGTCCGGTCGAGTGGTGCACACTGACATCAACGAGGCCATGCTGCGAACCGGCCGGGATCGGCTGCTGGATGCCGGTGTGTCACTGCCCACGTTGGTGTGTGACGCCGAGAAACTGCCGTTCGCGGACAACGGGTTCGACCTGGTCAGTGTCGCCTTCGGCTTGCGCAACATGACCCGCAAGGACGCGGCACTCGTCGAAATGAACCGCGTGCTCAAGCCCGGCGGACGGCTTCTGGTCCTCGAATTCTCCAAGGTGGCGCGGCCCCTTGAAAAAGCCTACGACTGGTATTCCTTCAAGGTGCTGCCCCAGCTGGGCAAGCTGGTCGCCGGCGACAGCGCCAGCTACCGCTACCTGGCCGAATCGATCCGCATGCATCCGGGCCAGGGCGAGCTGAAAGCCTTGATGCATAAAGGGGGTTTCGGCCATGTGGACTATCACAATCTGACTGGCGGCGTGGCGGCACTCCATGTTGGAATCAAGTGTTGAACCGCGCATGCGCAATGGAGGCAATATGAATTTCTGGTCCTGGGTATTGGTGGCGATCCTGGCGACAGCCAGCTTCGAGTCCGAGGCGGCGCGCCGCCTTGGTGGTGGCGGCTCGACGGGCCGGCAGTCGAGCAACGTGACGCAGCGAGAGACGGCCAAGCCCGCTCCCGCGTCGCCCGCACAGAACCAGGCGGCGCCCGCGGCCCCCGGCGCGAACCCCGCGGCGGCGGCGCCCAAGCGGCCTTGGGGCGCGATGCTCGGCGGTCTGGCCGCAGGGCTCGGGCTGGCCTGGCTGGCCCATTCGCTCGGCCTGGGCGCTGCGTTCGGCCAGTTCCTGATGATCGCGCTGGTCGTTCTGGTGGTGATGGTGGCCATCGGCTGGTTCATTCGCTCGCGCCGGCCGGCGCAGGGCTCGAACCCCGGCAGCCCCTACGCCTTCCAGGGCGCAGGCGCGCCCGCCAATGCGGCAACGGCCCCGCAGTACAGCCCCGACAAGGTGGGCAACGATGCTTCGGCGCGACCCTGGGAGCGCAGCAGCATGGCCTTCGACGCCGGCAAGTACGGGCAGGGCAGCGGCGTCCAGATCGGATCGGCGCTGGCCGGTTCCCAGTCCTGGGGCGTTCCCGCAGGCTTCGACACCGAAGGCTTCATCGCCGCGGCGAAGGGTAACTTCGTGACCCTGCAGGATGCGTGGGACCGCTCCGACATCCCGAGCCTGCGCTCGATGATGACGGACGAAATGCTCGGGGAGATCCAGTCCCAGCTGGCCGAGCGTGAGGGCCACCTCGGCGGCCAGCCGAACAAGACCGAAGTGGTCATGCTGGAGGCGCAGCTGCTGGGCATCGAGGACCTGGGCAACGACTACATGGCCAGCGTGGAGTTCTCGGGAATGATTCGCGAGGAACCGTCGACCGGCCCCAGCCCGTTCCGGGAGGTCTGGAACATGACCAAGCCCAAGAGCGGCATGAGTGGCTGGCTGGTGGCGGGCGTGCAAGCACTTCAGTAGGCGTGCAGACGGAGCACCGGCAGGCGGCCGGGCATCGCTTTTCGCGGAGAATGGGAGGCTATGCCAACACAGTCCCCCTTCGCGTTCCTGGGCCCGCTGTTTGACCGGCTGGCCAGCGGCCTGCAGCCGCCCGCCTGGATGGTGGAAGAAGTCCAGCGCCGCCTGGTCCTGCTGCTCAATCATGTCCTGGTGCAGGAACCCGAGGCGCAGGCGCGTCTGGCGCGCCAGGCCGGGCGGGTGGTGGAGGCACGCTGGCGCATCTTCGTTGTGCGGCTCGCGGCCACGCCGGCCGGTCTGCTGGACCTGGCGGCGCCCACGGCGCAGCCCGACCTCACGCTGACGCTCACGGAGGAATCCCCCTGGCAACTCGCTCAGGCGGCGGTGCGCGGTGACAAGCCGCCCGTGCGCATCGCTGGCGACGTGCAGTTCGCCGCCGAGATCAACTGGTTGGTCGAAAACGTGCGCTGGGACCTGGAGGAAGAGCTGTCTCGCCTGATCGGCGATGCGCCCGCCCATGCGCTGGGCGAAGCTGGGCGTGGCATGGTCCGGGGGCTGCGCCGGTTCATCGCACGCCCTGCCCCCCCGGCCGGGCAGGACGGGGCATGACGCGCTACCTGCGCGGCATCTTCATCGTCTGGGTGGCCTTCCGCTACGGGCTGGACGAACTGGTCCTGAACAGCTTCGGCCGGCCTTGGCTGAGCAGCGCTGCCCGCGTGCTTTCGTTCGGGCGGAACCTGCGCGCCCCCAGGGGGCAGCGGCTGCGCATGGCGCTGGAGCACCTGGGGCCTATCTTTGTGAAGTTCGGACAGGTCCTCTCCACCCGACGCGACCTGCTGCCCAGCGACGTCGCCGACGAACTGGCGCGGCTGCAGGACCGGGTCCCGCCATTCGACCCGGCCATTGCGATAGCGACCATCGAACGCGCCTTCCGCCGCCCGGTGGACAGCATCTTCGCCAGCTTCGAACGCGAGCCCGTGGCGAGCGCGTCGATCGCCCAGGTGCACTTCGCCACCTTGAAGGACCGCCACGGAAAAACCCGCGACGTCGCGGTGAAGGTGCTGCGCCCCGGCATGCTGCCGGTGATTGAGAAAGACCTTAGCCTGATGCGGATGATGGCCGGCTGGCTGGAGGCGTTGTCCGAGGATGGTCGCCGCCTGAAGCCGCGCGAGGTGGTCGGGGAGTTCGACAAGTACCTGCACGACGAACTGGATCTGGTGCGCGAGGCGGCCGCCGCGGCCCAGCTGCGCCGCAACATGGCGGGACTGAACCTTGTGCTGATCCCCGAGATGCTCTGGGATTACTGCCATCCGGAGGTCATCGTGATGGAGCGCATGAACGGCGTGCCCATCAGCCAGATCGAGCGCATTCGCGAGGCCGGCGTCGACATCCGCAAGCTGGCCCGGGACGGCGTCACCATCTTCTTCACTCAGGTGTTCCGCGACGGATTCTTCCATGCGGACATGCACCCCGGCAACATCCAGGTGAGCATCGAGCCCGCCACGTTCGGGCGCTATGTCTCGCTGGACTTCGGGATCATCGGCACGCTCACCGAATACGACAAGGAATACCTCGCGCAGAACTTCACGGCCTTCTTCCGGCGCGATTACAAGCGCGTGGCGCAACTGCACATCGAATCAGGCTGGGTCCCGCCCGACACCCGGGTCGATGAACTGGAGGCGGCGGTGCGCACGGTGTGTGAGCCCTACTTCGACCGGCCGCTCAAGGAGATTTCGCTCGGCCTGCTGCTGATGCGCCTGTTCCAGACCTCGCGCCGCTTCCAGGTGGAGATCCAGCCGCAACTGGTGCTGCTGCAAAAGACACTGTTGAACATCGAAGGCCTGGGACGCCAGCTCGACCCGGACCTGGACCTGTGGAACACCGCCAAGCCGTTCCTCGAGAAGTGGATGCTCGAACAGGTCGGGCCGCAGAAGCTGATGGACGAGCTGCGGGACCAGGCGCCGCGCTATGCCAAGATGCTGCCGGACCTGCCGCGGCTGCTGCACGATTACTTGCGTCATCGGCCGTCGGACGATCGTCGCGATCTGAAGGACCTGCTGGCCGAACAGAAGCGGACAAACCGCCTGCTGCAGGCCTTGATCTATGGCGGCATCGGCTTCGCATTGGGACTGCTTGTGATGCAGGTGATCGTGCGGGTCAGGCTGTTCTAGGCGCATTTTTTACCGATAATCCCGGGCAGCCCACAGGGGAGGCAAGACAGAAGACAGGCGCGCCACCCGGACCATCCACACGGAGAAACCATGCTGATCACATTCGTCGTGCTTTACCTCCTGGCGTCGGTGGCCATCGGCCTCTACGCCGCCAAGCGCGTCAACAACACCGCAGACTATGCAGTTGCCGGCCGGAGCCTGGCGCTCCCGGTGGTCATTGCCACCACGTTTGCCACCTGGTTCGGCTCCGAAACGGTGCTGGGCGTGTCTGCCCGATTTGTTTCCGGCGGCCTCGGGTCGGTGGTGGAAGATCCGTTCGGCGCGTCGATGTGCCTGATCCTTGTGGGCCTGTTCTTTGCCTATAAGCTCTATCAGAAGAACCTCATCACCCTGGGCGACTATTACCGGCAGCGCTTCGGCCAAACCATCGAGGTGATCTGCTCGGTCATCATCGTCCTGAGCTACCTGGGCTGGGTGGCGGCGCAAATCACCGCGCTTGGCTTGGTATTCAATCTGTTGTCCCAAGGCGCCATTTCGATTCCCGTCGGCATGTTCATCGGCATCAGTGTGGTGCTGGTCTACACATTGTTCGGCGGCATGTGGTCGGTGGCGTTGACCGACTTCGTGCAGATGATCGTGATCGGCCTGGGGCTGATCGCCATCGCCTGGTTCGCGGCCGACCTGGCCGGCGGCGCGGGGAAGGTCTTGGATTACGCGGCGCGCGAAGGCAAATTCCAGTTCTTCCCGACGGGCGGCGCGAAGGAATGGACATTCTTCGGCGCGGCGGCAATCACCATGATGCTGGGCTCCATACCGCAGCAGGACGTGTTCCAGAGGGTGATGTCATCGAACAGCGCCAAGACGGCAGTGCGTGGGCCGGTCATCGGCGGCACCTTGTACTTCCTGTTTGCGCTGATCCCCATGTTCGCCGTGACGGCTGCCGTGATGGTGATGGGCCCAGAGGCGCAGGCGCTGCTCAAGGATGACCCGCAAAAATTGCTGCCGACACTGGTCATGCAGAAGATGCCGCTGCCGCTGCAGATCGCCTTCTTCGGCGCGCTGCTCTCGGCCATCATGTCCACCGCCTCGGCAACGCTGCTGGCGCCGAGCACGGCGTTCGTCGAGAACATCCTGCGCAATATGCGCCCGGGCATGAGCGACGCGGCCACGCTCAAGGCGATGCGGATTTCCGTCCTCGTGCTGTCGGCCATCGTATTGACCTACGCGATCACAATGCAGGGGACGTCGATCTACGAGCTGGTGTCCGGCGCCTACCAGGTTCCGCTGGTTGGCGCGTTCGTGCCGCTGGTGTTCGGGCTCTACTGGCAGCGCGCCACCACCCAGGGGGCACTGGCTTCGGTCGTGCTGGGCCTGGGCACCTGGCTTGTCTTCATCGCCACGCCGTCCTTGTCGGAGGCCTTTCCGCAGCAGCTGGCGGGCCTGCTGGCGGCGCTGGCGGGAATGGTGGCCGGCTCGTTGATGCCACAACTGCTGACCGACCACAAGGGCAACGTCCACCACTTCGAAGGCACCTCGGCCGCCTGATGGGGCGGCGAGCGGCCCGGCTCGGGCATCGGAAGGCCGTAAACAAGGCCCCTCCGCCTATAATTGAAGGCTTTGCACCTTCAACCACCTTTCCAAAGCCATGCCCATCTACGCCTATAAATGCGGCTCCTGTGGCCATGCCAAGGACGTGTTGCAAAAATTGTCGGATGCCCCGATGACCGTTTGCCCGGCGTGCGGCGCGCCCGCGTTCACCAAGCAGGTCACTTCCGCCGGTTTCCAGCTGAAGGGCTCCGGCTGGTACGCCACCGATTTCAAAGGTGGCACCAGCGGGGAACCCACGCCCGCCGAGAGCAAAGCTGACACTCCAGCCGTGCCCGCGGACACTCCGGCCAAGACCGGCGACGCCGCGCCCAAAACCGGAGAGAGCAAGCCCAAGCCCGCGGAAAGCGGATCATCCCCGACCAAGCCCGACACGCCGGCCGCTTCGGCCGGTGGCCACGGCAGCGCCTGCCACTGAATGCCCGGGATGTCCGCACTCCGCAAATGGCTGCTGGCCGGGTTGCTGGTCATCGTTCCGGTGGCCATCACCATCGGCGTGTTGCAGTGGATCATCGGCATCCTTGACCGCACCCTGCTGATCCTGCCCGAGGCCTGGCAGCCGGACCGCCTGATCGGCATCCACATCCCTGGTTTCGGCGTGCTGCTGACGCTGGCGATCCTGCTGGCGGTGGGCGCCGTGGTCAGCAACTTCATGGGCCGAAAGCTGGTGAGCTGGGGCGACTTCCTGGTCAGCCGCATCCCGGTGGTTCGCTCGATCTACTCCAGCGTCAAGCAGGTCTCCGACACCCTGTTCTCGGAAAGCGGCAACGCCTTTCGCACCGCCGTGCTGGTGCAGTGGCCGCGCCCGGATGTCTGGACCATCGGCTTCGTCACCGGCGCGCCCGGCGGCGAGGTCTCCAACTACCTCGTGGGCGACTACCTGAGCGTTTACGTGCCCACCACGCCCAACCCCACGGGCGGCTACTTCGTGATGCTGCGCAAGAGCGATTGCATCGAACTCAAGATGAGTGTGGATGCCGCGCTCAGGTATGTCGTCTCCATGGGCGTCGTCGTTCCCGGCGGCGCCAACAGCCCCCTCATCAAGTAACGCGCCCGCCCCGAGGTGCCGGAAGTCCTGCCATGTCCTCCCAGAAAATGCGAACGACCTACTGCGGTCTCGTGACCGAAGCTCTGCTGGGCCAGACCGTGACACTGTGCGGCTGGGTCAACCGCCGGCGCGACCATGGCGGCGTGATCTTCGTCGACCTGCGTGACCGGGAAGGCTACGTGCAGGTGGTGTGCGACCCCGACCGCGCCGAGATGTTCAAGATCGCCGAAGGGCTGCGCAACGAGTTCTGCATCCAGGTGAGGGGCCTGGTGCGCGCGCGTCCCGAAGGCACGACCAACGACAACTTGAAGAGCGGCAAGATTGAAATCCTCTGCCACGAACTCAACGTGCTGAACCCGTCGGTGACGCCGCCGTTCCAGCTGGACGACGAGAGCCTGTCGGAGACCACCCGCCTGGTGCACCGCGTACTGGACCTGCGCCGCCCGTACATGCAGAACAACCTGATGCTGCGCTACAAGGTGACGATGGAGGTGCGCAAGTTCCTGGACGCCAACGGCTTCATCGACATCGAGACGCCGATGCTCACCAAGTCGACGCCCGAAGGCGCCCGTGACTACCTCGTTCCCAGCCGCGTGCACGACGGTATGTTCTTCGCGTTGCCGCAGTCGCCCCAGCTGTTCAAGCAGCTGCTGATGGTGGCCGGCTACGACCGCTACTACCAGATCACCAAGTGCTTCCGGGACGAGGACCTGCGCGCCGACCGGCAGCCCGAATTCACCCAGATCGACGTCGAGACCTCCTTCATGACGGAGGAGGAGATCCGCACGATGTTCGAGGGCATGATCCGCAGCACGTTCCAGAACGTGAAGGGCATCGACATCGGCGCCTTCCCGGTCATGACCCACAGCGACGCGATGCGCCTGTATGGCTCGGACAAGCCCGACTTGCGCGTCAAACTCGAATTCACCGACATGACCGACGCCATGAAGGACGTGGACTTCAAGGTCTTCTCCGGCCCGGCCAACGCCGAGGACGGCCGGGTGGTCGCGCTGCGCATTCCCGCGGGGGCCGGGATGAGCCGCGGCGAGATCGACGCCTACGGCGAATTCGTCAAGATCTACGGCGCCAAGGGGCTGGCGTGGATCAAGGTGAACGAGGCCGCGAACGGTCGCGATGGACTGCAGTCGCCGATCGTCAAGAACCTGCACGATGCAGCGATCGCTGAAATCCTCAAGCGCACGGGCGCGACGGATGGCGACCTGGTCTTCTTCGGCGCTGATCGGGCAAAGGTCGTCAATGACGCCATCGGTGCATTGCGAGTCAAGGTCGGCCACAGCGAATTCGGCAAGGCCCACGGCCTCATCGGCGGCGAATGGAAGCCGCTCTGGGTGATCGACTTCCCGATGTTCGAATTCGATGACGATGCCCAGCGCTGGAACGCCGTGCACCACCCATTCACCTCGCCCAAGGACGGGCACGAGGACTGGCTGGAGACCGACCCCGGCCGCTGCACGGCCAAGGCCTACGATGCGGTTCTCAACGGCATCGAACTCGGCGGCGGCTCGGTCCGTATCCACCGCGAGGACGTGCAGAGCAAAGTGTTCCGCGCCCTCAAGATCGACGCGGAGGAAGCCCAGCTCAAATTCGGCTTCCTGCTGGACGCACTCCAGTACGGCGCCCCCCCGCATGGCGGAATCGCCATCGGCCTGGACCGCTTCGTCATGCTCATGACCGGTGCCGAAAGTCTGCGCGACGTGATCGCTTTCCCCAAGACCCAGCGCGCGCAGGACCTGCTGACCCAGGCGCCCGGGCCGGTGGACGAGAAGCAATTGCGCGAACTGCATATCCGCCTTCGCAGCACGACTGCGGCATGACAATAGGGGCATGCAACGCCCCTTCAAGATTCCCGAGTCCGTGCTGGTGGTCATCCACACGGCCGAGCTTGACGTGCTCCTCGTCAACCGCGCCGATGCGCCGGACTTCTGGCAGTCGGTGACCGGCAGCAAGGACGAGGCGGGTGAGGACCTGGAGCACACTGCCGTGCGCGAGGTGTTCGAGGAGACGGGCATCGACTGCTGCGCGGGTACGGTTCTGCATGCGGGCCTGCAGGACTGGGCGCTCGAAAACGTCTATGACATTTACCCGCGCTGGCAGCACCGTTATGCCCCGGGTGTCACGCGCAACACCGAGCATGTGTTCGGCCTGTGCGTTCCGGAGGGCACGGCCGTGAAGCTGAACCCGCGCGAGCACACGGGACTCCGGTGGTTGCCTTGGCGCGCCGCTGCCGATGCCTGCTTCTCTCCCTCGAATGCCGAGGCTATCCTGTTGCTGCCACAATTCTCCGCATGAGCGCAGACCCGACGATCCTCCGCGTCGCCACCTACAACATTCACAAAGGCGTGCAGGGCATCGGGCCGGCACGGCGCCTGGAGATCCACAATCTCGGCCATGCGGTCGAGCAGCTGGACGCCGACATCGTGTGCCTTCAGGAGGTGCGCAAGCTGCACCGCCGGGAGCAGAGGTATTTCAAGCGCTGGCCGGAACTACCCCAGGCCGAATTCCTGGCGCCTGAGGGCTACGAGTCGATTTACAAGACCAATGCCACCACTCGCCACGGCGAGCATGGCAACGCGCTGCTGTCGCGCTGGCCGGTCGTGTCCCATGCGCACGAGGACATGTCCGACCACCGGTTCGAGCAACGGGGACTGTTGCACGCCCATGTGGAATTCGACAAGAAGGCTGTGCATGTGATCGTCGTCCATCTCGGCCTCATCGCCTCCGGCCGGCTGCGCCAGATCGAGCAGCTGGGCCAGTTCATCCAGCGGGCCATTCCGAAGCGCGAGGCGGTGATCGTCGCAGGCGACTTCAACGACTGGGGCAGCAAGTTGCGCCCGGTCATGAACGGGCTGGGCCTGAAGGACTTCGTAGGTGAGCGGCAGCTGACCTACCCGGCGCGCCTGCCACTCACGCAACTGGACTATGTGTACGCACGCGGCTTGAAGCCGGTCGGCGTCCAGATTCCACGCGGGCGCATCTGGTGGCGGATGTCGGACCACCTCCCGTTGATCGCGGAGTTCAAGCTTTAGGGCCGGCCATGTCGCACGCGTCGTTCGTCTCGCGCGGTGGCCATCACCTCCAGTTGCTGCAAGGCAGTGTCGAGTTCTTTCCGGCCCTGGTCGAGGCGATCGACGCCGCCGCAAGCGTGGTGAGGCTGGAGACTTACATCTTCGACTTCACCGGCAAGAGCGTGGAGGTTGCCTACGCCCTGGAGCGCGCCGCCCTGCGCGGCGTGGCGGTCAGGGTCATTGTCGACGGCTTCGGCTCCGGGCCGCTGCCCCAGGCCTGGGGCGATCGCTTCCTGCATGCCGGGGTCGACTGGCGCGTCTATTCCCCGCTGGCCTGGTTCAGCGTCTTCACGCTCGGCAGCTGGCGGCGCCTGCATCGCAAGCTGTGCGTCGTCGACGGTGAGGTCGCGTTCTGCGGAGGCATCAACATCCTGGATGACTTATACGATCCCAACCACGGCGCCCTCGAGTCCCCGCGGCTGGACTTCGCGGTACGTGTCACCGGCCCGCTGGTGGCCGAGGTCGAAGCGACCATGGCCACGTTGTGGCTGCGCATGAAGGCCATGCGCGAGTTCCGGCACGCTCGCCTGGCCGGCGCGCTGGATTCGCTGCGCGCCTCGAACTCCGGCGAGGCCCGGGCCAAACGGCCCGCGCCGCAGCAGTCGCCGAATGCGCGGGCCTCGCTGGTGCTGCGCGATAACCTGCGCAGTCGCACCCGCATCGAGAAGGCCTACCGCCGCGCCGTGGGGCATGCCCGGGAAGAAATCATCATCGCCAACGCCTACTTCGTGCCGGGGCGCAAGATGCGCCTGGCGCTGGTGTCGGCGGCACAGCGCGGCGTCAAGGTCCGGTTGCTGCTGCAGGGTCGTTACGAGTACTTCATGCAGTATTACGCTGCGCGGCCCATCTACGGTGCGTTGCTGCGCGCCGGTGTGGAAGTCTTCGAGTACTCCCCCAGCTTCCTGCATGCCAAGGTGGCCGTGATCGACGGCCACTGGGCCACGGTTGGCTCCTCCAACCTGGACCCGCTCAGCCTGTTGCTGGCGCGTGAAGCCAATGTGGTGGTGGAAGACCCTCAGTTCGCCGGCGAGTTGCGGGCCTGCGTGCTGGAGGCCATGCATGGGGAGAAGCAGGCCATGGACCCGAGTGACTACCTCAACCGGCCGTTGCGCCAGCGCTTCATGGAGGGCGTCGCGCTCGCGTTGATGCGCCTGATCCTGGTGATCCAGGGCAAGAAGTACCTTTGACCGTGGGCGACCTCGTCGTGCACCGTCCTGAAGGTCTGTACTGCCCGCCGGGCAATTTCTACATCGACCCTTGGCGCCCCGTGGATCGCGCCGTGATCACGCATGCCCACTCGGACCACGCCCGAGTGGGCCACGGCCACTATCTGGCGTCGCGGCCGGCCGACGGCGTGTTGCGCACGCGGCTGGGCGAGATCGACCTCCAGTTGCTCGACTACGGCGAGCGCATCGTGCAAAACGGTGTCACGCTGTCGCTCCATCCCGCGGGCCATGTACTGGGCTCGGCGCAGGTCCGTCTTGAACACGGCGGCCAGGTCTGGGTGGCGAGCGGCGACTACAAGGTGGCGCCCGACCGGACCTGCGCGCCGTTCGAGCCGGTGCGGTGCGATGTGTTCATCACGGAATCCACGTTCGGCTTGCCGATCTACCGCTGGAGCGACGACGATGACATCTTCGCCGACATCAATGGCTGGTGGGGCCGCAACGCGGCCGCAGGCCGCGCGAGCGTGCTCACCTGCTACAGCTTCGGCAAGGCCCAGCGTATCCTGAGCGGGGTGGACGCTTCGATCGGGCCGATCGTCGTACACGGTGCAGTGGAACTGCTGAACCGCGCGTATCGTGCAACCGGCGTCTCCCTGCCCCCGACGCTTCTTGTCAGCGAGGTCAAAGGCCATGCCGATCTCCGGCGCGCGCTCGTGATCTGCCCGCCGAGCGCCGCTGCCAGCCCGTGGATGCGGCGGTTCGGCGATGCGCAGACCGCTTTTGCGAGCGGCTGGATGCAGTTGCGGGGCGCCAGGCGCCGGGGTGGCTATGACCGCGGCTTCGTGCTGTCGGACCACGCCGACTGGCCAGGCCTCATGAGCGCGATCGGCGCCACGGGCGCGCAACGCGTCATCGTCACGCATGGCAGTGTGCCGGTGATGGTGCGCTACCTGGCCGAGCAGGGCCTGCGAGCCGAAGCCTTCGCCACCGAATACGGCGGCGACGCGGTCGAGGCGGACGCTGCCTTGCCCGGTGCGACGGCGGCGGAGGGCGGCCCCGGACGCGCCCACACGGAGTGAGCCGATGAAGCGGTTTTCGCGGCTTTTCTCGGAGCTGGACGCCACCACCTCGACCCACGCCAAGGTTGAAGCACTGCAGAACTACTTCGCCCTGGCGCCCGCCCGCGATGCGGCCTGGGCGGTGTATTTCCTTTCGGGGGGCAAGCCCCGGCAGGTGGTGCCCATGGGCAACCTGGCCCAGTTGGCCTGCGAAGTTGCAGGCATCGAGCCCTGGCTGTTCGACGAGTGCTACCAGGCCGTGGGCGACCTGGCGGAGACCATCGCGCACATCCTGCCGATCGAGGGCGAAGCCTCCGATGTGGGCCTGGCCGATTGGATCGAGGAGCGCCTGCTGCCGCTGCGCGGCCTGCCGCCGGAAGAAATTTCCTCGCGCGTCAAGTCGTACTGGCGCGAGCTCGACGCGCAGGGCCGCTTCCTGCTGACGAAGCTCGTCGGCGGAGGCTTTCGCGTCGGCGTCAGCAAGCTGCTGGTACAGCGGGCGCTGGCGGCGCACAGCGGCGTCGACGCCAAGCGTGTCGCACAGCGGATGATGGGCTACACCGATGGCAAGGTACTGCCTTCCCCCGAACGTTACGAGGCCCTGATCGCTGCGCATCGGGAGGGCACTGCCGAGTCGCAGGACCACGGCCAGCCTTACCCCTTCTTCCTGGCCCACCAGCTCGACGCGCCGCCGGAGATGTTCGCGTCCCGGCTCGGGCCGGTGTCCGACTGGCAGGTGGAATGGAAGTACGACGGCATCCGCGGCCAGGTCATCAAGCGCGCAGGCAAGATCTGGGTCTGGTCGCGCGGCGAGGAACTTGTCACCGAGCGTTTTCCCGAAGTGGAGGCCCTGGCGAGTGGCCTGCCCGACGGCACAGTGCTCGACGGGGAGATCATGGTCTGGACAGACGAACCCGGCGACCCACCCGGCACGCTGGCTGGCCGGCCGGCGCCTTTTTCCTTGCTGCAGCGGCGCATCGGCCGCAAGACCCTGACGAAGAAGATCCTGGCCGATGCGCCAGTGACGTTCATGGCCTACGACTTGCTGGAGCAGGATCGGCAGGACATCCGGGAGCTTTCGCAGCACGAGCGCCGTGTCCGGCTCGAAGCCCTGCTGTCCGGCACCGCTTTCAAGCTGTCGCCTGTGCAAGCCGGCACATCCTGGCCGCAGTTCGCCCGACAGCGCGAGCAGTCGCGCGCGCTTGGTGTCGAAGGCTTCATGCTCAAGCGGCTCGATGCCGCCTACGGCACGGGCCGGACGAAGGCCGAAGGCTTGTGGTGGAAGTGGAAGATCGAACCGATGACCATCGACTGCGTGTTGATCTACGCGCAGGCCGGTCATGGCCGCCGGGCTTCGGTGTACACCGACTACACCTTCGCGGTGTGGAACCGCGCACCGCAGGACAGCGCGGAGGCCAACGCCGTACTCGAAGCGATTTCACGGAGGGTGCCTCCGCAACCCGGTGCGCTGCAGCTGGTGGCCTTCGCCAAGGCGTACTCGGGCCTCACCGACGAGGAATTCCGCCAGGTCGATGCGATCATCCGCAAGAGCACGCTGGAAAAGTTCGGTCCGGTGCGCAGCGTGGTGCCGTCGCTGGTGTTCGAGCTGGGGTTTGAAGGCATCAACCGCAGCCCGCGCCACAAGAGCGGCATCGCGGTGCGCTTCCCGCGCATGCTGCGCATCCGCTTCGATAAGCCGCTGCACGAGGCCAACACCTTGCAGGACCTTGAGACGCTATTGAAGTTGTAGCACCTGTCGCATGCTGGACAAGGCCCGGGGCCAAAATCCTTGCTTTCCCCGGCGATTGCGGGCAATGTTAGTATTTCGCATGCTCATGAAAGCCCAAGACATCATCGCAGCCGACTCCGCTGACGCCGGCACCCCGGTCTCGGTGAAGATCCGCGAGCGCATCCAGGCCGCGCGCAAGCGCTTCCATTCCAACGACAACATCGCCGCGTTCATCGAGCCCGGTGAGCTGGAAAAGCTACTCGACGAAGTCGAAGTGAAGATGCAGGGCGTGCTCGACAGCATGGTGATCGACACCACCAGCGACCACAACACCAGCGACACGGCACGGCGCGTCGCCAAGATGTACCTCAACGAGGTGTTCAAGGGCCGCTACGTCAAGCAGCCCAGCATCACCGAGTTCCCGAACGTCGAACACCTGAACGAGCTGATGATCGTTGGCCCGATCACCGTGCGCAGCGCCTGCAGCCATCACTTCTGCCCCGTCATCGGCAAGGTCTGGATCGGCGTCATGCCGAACGAGCACACCAACGTGATTGGCCTCTCCAAATACGCGCGGCTGGCCGAGTGGGTGATGGGCCGCCCGCAGATCCAGGAAGAAGCCGTGGTGCAACTGGCCGATCTCATTATGGAAAAGACCCAGCCCGACGGCCTGGCTATCGTGATGGAGGCCAGCCACTACTGCATGGCCTGGCGCGGCGTGAAGGACATGGATGCCAAGATGATCAATTCGGTCATGCGCGGCGTGTTCCTCAAGGATTCTGCGCTTCGCCGCGAATTCCTTGCCCTCATCCCCGGGAAGAACTAGCCATGCTCGTCAGACTCCTTTATGCCAGCCGGGCGGTGGACACCAGCCCCGACGCCATCGAATCCATTCTCAACCAGGCGCGCCAGCACAACCCGGTGAGCGGTATCACCGGCATCCTCTGCTACGGCGGCGGCATCTTCCTGCAGGCCATCGAGGGCGGGCGCATGCAGGTCAGCGAGCTGTTCGGCCACATCCAGAAGGACCCGCGCCACAAGGACGTCGCACTGCTGCACTACGAGGAAATCTTCGAGCGGCGCTTCGGCGGCTGGAGCATGGGCCAGGTCAACCTGTCCAAGCTGAATCATTCGATCCTGCTCAAATACTCGGAAAAGCCGGAGCTCGATCCCTATGCCGTTTCCGGCAAGGTGTCGTTGGCCCTGCTGGAAGACCTGATGGCCACCGCCGCCATCTGTGGCCGCGTCTAGATTGTTGGCCCCCGCGTTTGCGGCCGCCGCTGCCCTGCCCCCGAGGGGGCGCAGCCCGCCTAGGGGCGGCCCGTCGGCGGGCTAGTATGTCCTTGCCTCTCCTGGGCTGCGACTTCTCCAGTTCGCCCACACGCCGCAAGCCGATCGTGCTGGCGCTGGGCCGCGAAGCCGGCGGCCGTGTCGTGCTGGAGCGGCTGGAAAAGCTCGAATCGCTCGATGCCTTCGCTGAGTGGCTCGCGCAGCCATTGGCCTGGGTCGGCGCCTTCGACTTTCCGTTCGGGCTGCCGCGCGAACTGGTCGAGCAGCTCGGCTGGCCGGTGCAGTGGCGCGCCTGCATCGACCACTATGCATCGCTGACGCGCCCGGAGATTCGCGACACCTTTACCGGCTTCTGCGACGCGCGGCCCGAAGGCGGCAAGTTCGCGCACCGCGCATTCGATCGCCTCGCCGGCTCGAGCCCCTCGATGAAGTGGGTCAACCCGCCGGTCGCCTACATGCTGCACGCGGCCGTTCCCTTGTTGCTGGCGGCGGGTGTTCACCTGCCCGGCTTGCATGACGGCGACCCGAAGCGCGTGGCGCTGGAGGCCTACCCCGGCCTGCTCGCGCGCGAACTGATCGGCCGGCGCAGCTACAAGAGCGACGACCGGGCCAGGCAGACACCGGACCGCCTGATCGCCCGCAAGGATCTGATCACCGCGCTGGAGAACGGCCACACGCGGCTGGGGCTGCGCCTCAAAGTCAGCCATGCGCAGCGCGACCTGCTCGCCGACGACGCCAGCGGCGACAGCCTGGATGCCGTGCTGTGCCTCATGCAGGCGGCCTGGGCGGTGCAGCAGGGCGCGCCGCTTTACGGCTTGCCGGTCGACATGGACCCGCTGGAAGGCTGGATCGTCACCGCTTGATTGTTGAACGGGGTGTTCCGGCAAAACTGTCTATTCATACAGTATATTGAGAGCCTCTTTTCACTTCGAGGCCTGTCAATGCTTTTTGCCGATTCCTGCCTGCGCGACCGTCCGCATGGCTGATTTGATGTGTCAAACTTCAGCATGATTTTGGCCTCTAGCCCAATAAGGGCGTTGGCAAGCAGCTATAAATTTAATAGCAAACACCCTTTTGCGCCGTGGCGCTCTTGCATCCCTGCAGTGGCCGTTCTGGCGGTTTTGGCATTCCTGGCCGGGCACGCCCCGGCTTTGGCGGCGCCACCGGTCAAGAGCAACTGGTCGGGCGTGGTCACTTACGTGGTCGACGGCGACACGGTCCGCGTGCGGCCGCCGGGCGGTGGCAAGCCGGTCAGCATTCGCGTCGACGGCATCGACGCGCCTGAAATCTGCCAGGCCTTTGGGCCGGCCTCGCGCGACGCACTGATGCGCCGGTTACTGGGCAAGCGCGTCAAGGTATATGGAAAGCGGCACGACGATTACGGCCGTTTACTGGCCAGGGTCGAACTTAATGGTGACGACACCGGTCAATGGATGGTCGCACGCGGCCTG
>JBDSWB010000016.1:0-24067 GCA_039926915.1 Ramlibacter sp. | reverse complement strand
TGTCCAGGCGGATGTGAAAGACCCCTGCCTGCGTTGCCCCGCCAACGGTTAGCGCTCCAGACATGTCTTGCGTGAAGTCCAGTTGCCCGGGCTCCCGGAAATACACGGTGAGCGTGTCCGCTTGAGACGATTTCAGACGACCCGCCACGTCGAGCACAGTGCATCTGGCCATTTCAGGGACGTGACCAACCTCAAGGTAAATCTGCGCGTCCTTGTCGCCGCGGTACATCGAGGGCGCCCCCTGCACCATGTTTCTGGCCTGGACGCTATCGCCGTCTCGGCCCAGGCGGAACCACGGAGCGGGGAATTCCACACCCAGCACCACCGGGTGGATGGGGAAATGCTGCACGAATGACGCGCCGATGTGTCGCGCGTAGATGTACGCGTTCCTCAAGTCCTGCATTTTCCACTCAGGGCAACGTATGGGGCCGCCGGCCTGCAATTCGCTTTGGAGGCACTCCGCAGTGGCCTGCCGGGGCCGGCTCTCGAAACGCTGGTGTCCGAAGTGATCGAGCGCACCCCGCCCGATCATCACTGCAACCGCCACGCCCACGCAAACTGCCAAGGCGGGCCGGTATGGCCGGAGTCCACCTCCGGATACGGCCCGGCGATCGGCAAAGAAGAAAGCGGCGGCTACCACCCACGGCCAAACCAGGCTGGCCCAGAAGAAATGAAACCGCTGGAAGCCGAAGACAAACACATCCAGCGCCGCCTGCACCTCGGGTGGACGGAAATTTGTGCGCCCCGCGGCCACCAGCAGCAGGTAGGTACCCACCATCGCACTCACGGCGCCGAAGACGGCCGCCAAGGGCAGCAGCGAACCGGCATCTCCGGCGGCCATGCGGACAGCCCGGGCGACGAGCACGGTGGCGGCGACAACCCCACACAGCGCCATCAGGACCAAGACCAGAGACAGGATCGGCCGGTCAGCCGGGAGCACGAGCGAGCGGCCGACTTTTCCGAGGAGATAGAGCCAGAAGTCAGGCTGCGTCGGCAATGCCATCGGTACGCCCGGAGCATGCGTTCCGCCTTGCGAAGGGAGGATCGCGGTCACGAACTGGACCCCCGCCGTGACGGCCCCGGCCAAGGCCAGGGCGCCGCCGGCTCGAAGGAAATGCACGCGGCCGGGATGAGGCGGTGCAAGCATCGCCGCGACTGCAAACCCGGTGCCTGCGGCAAGTGCACCGAAAGCGCCGGAGATATAGGTGAAGCCAGCCAACAGTCCCAGGCCGAAGATCGCCGGAAAGTTCCAGTGGTCCCGCCAGGGTCGTGCTACTCCCAGCCACAGCGCCGCGAGGATGAACACCAGCGGCAGCGCCTGCTGATAGGCCAGGTTCTCGCGGCCCCAGTAGGAGCCGGGCTGGAGCATGAGCAGCGCGAAAACAAAGCATGCCGCAGCGCGCAACGGGTCGCCCAGCGCGGCTCTCAGCAGCTTCCACTGCAGCAGCATCAATGCGCCTAACACCAGCACCATCGACAGGAACTGGTAAGCGATGGAATTGCCGTCTAGCAGGCGCTGGGCGATGGCGTCCAGCGCAAGGCCCATGGGGGTCAGAGTGTCGTTGAGGGCCTGGAAAAGGTACGTCGGCTCCAGCGAATCGATGTCGCCCGAGTCGTAAGCACGCCAGTCGTCGAAATAGGGAAGGTCCAAGCCGAAACGCAGCCAGGCAAGGGCGTTGAGGGCCAGGCTGAGCACGGGGAGCCCCACCAGCAGGACGATGGCGGCAGACCGTCCCCACGCGCGAGGGCGCGCCGCTGCCGCCGGCAAAACCTCCGGATCAGGTTCAAGCCCGCCGAAAACCCGCTGGTTCAGCAGGTAGGTGAGCGGCACCGTCATCGCGATGGCGAACAGAGGGGCCAGTGCCGCGGGCGCCATGAACCAGTGCACGGCAGCGCTCACGATCGCCAGGTTCAGGAAATACTGCCCGACATAGATCAGCGTCACCAGCAGCGGCCCCGCCCGGCCCCCCGGCTGGCGGAAGACAAGATAACGGTTCAAGGCATAGGCCAGCGCAATGCCCGTGGCATATGCGATTGTGTAACTCGCCTGGTACGGTAGCCGCTTCAGCAGCGCCAGGTACAGCAAGTAGGTGACCAGCGTGTTGAACGCACCTGAGCTGATGAAGCGGCCCCAGCTTCCGAACGATGCGGGCAAGAATCTGTCCACGATCGCTGTCAGGTGGGACACGCAAGCGCCAGGAAGCGGTCGTAGTCCCGGATGTAGTCATCATGCTCGTAGTGACGTGACGCCAGCACCATCAGCACCGCATCGGGCGAATACCGGTACTGGATGCCCCAGGTCATGGGGGGCAGGTAGAGCCCCACGAAGGGCTTGTCCAGGACGAATTGTTCGCGCTTGCGCCCGTCGTCCGCGACGACGTGCACACTTCCCTTGATGGCCATCAGGAACTGTTCGCAGAGCAGGTGAGCGTGCTCGCCGCGAATCTCGACGCTGGGCACGTCATAGACCAGGAACCAGCGCTTGGCCTCGAACGGGAGGTCACGACCGAATTCGCCCACAGCCAGACTCCCGCGCATGTCTTCCACATTCTTGAGCTGGTGCAGGGTGACCCCGCGAACGGACGTCGCGCGCACCGCTTCAACCGGCGCTGCCTCTGCGGGCAGGGCCGCGCCGGCGTCATGTTCAGTCGTATCGGCGTAACCGACGATCTTTGCCGGATTGCCGACAACGACGGCGTTCGGCGGAACCGAACGCGTCACGACTGCCCCGGCACCGACCATCGCACGCGGGCCTATCGTGACGCCGGGCAAGATGGTGGCATTCGCGCCGATGGACGCGCCTCTGCGAATCAGTGTCCTGCGATGGGTGGCTGGATATTCCTTGCTTCGCGGAAAGATGTCGTTGGTGAACGTTGCGTTGGGTCCGATGAACACATCGTCTTCCAATGTGACGCCATCCCACAACTGCACACCGCACTTGACGGTGACGCGATTGCCGACTTCAACGTCGTTCTCGACGAATACATGGTCGCAAATGTTGCAATCCTCTCCGATGCGCGCGCCCGGCAGGACATGGGCGAACGCCCAGACCCGGGTGCCAGCGCCGACATTCGCGCTCTCGCAAAGTGCGTTAGGGTGGACGAAGGTATTTTTCATCAGGCTCGGACTCCAGGCGCTTCGCCGAAACTCTCGACGCTCAGGGCGACGGACAGCGGCCGCGACTTGGTGTTTTCGTAGGCGCGCCACGCATACGAACCCACGATGCCCAGACTGAGGAGGTTCAGGGCCGAAAAGAAAACGATGAGGATGGCTGTCATGGCGTAGCCGGGAACAGTGATCGCTCCCGCCAGGCGGCCAATGGTCACGGCGACGGCAAAGAGCGCGGCGGCCGTCGCACCGAGAGCCCCAGTTCGCATCAGCAGGCGGATCGGCAAGTCGGTGAACGCAAACACGCTGTCCATCAGGTAATTGACCTTCTTGGTGAGGGTCCACGCCGACGAGCCATGGGCCCTCGACTGGCGCACGTAGGGCAATGTCGCGCGCCTGAATCCCAGCCAGAAGATCTGCGCCACCAGCGAGCTGTGGCTCTCATTCAGTTTCAGCAGCGTGTCGCGGAACGCCCGGTTGCAGCCGAACATATCGACGCCCCCCGGCGGCATCTCGGGGACCACGTAGCGCCGGTACAAGCCCCAGAAAATCTGCGCAGGCAATCGGCTTAACAGGGGATCGTGCCGGGCTTCGCGCACACCCACGACCACGTCGACGTCACCCGTCCGCAAAACCCGGTCCATTTCGATCACCAGCTGAGGCGGCTCCTGCAGGTCGGCCGCCATGACTGCGAAACGATCGCCCCTGCCATGCATCAGCCCAGTGCGGATGGCGGCGAAGGAACCGAAATTCCGCGTGAGAAGCACCAGCTTCGTCCGGATCGGACGGCGGGGCAATTCATCGCGCAGGATCTCGTAACACCTGTCGGGGCTGCCGTCGATCACGAACACTGCCTCGATCTCGCCAGCCAGATCCGCCGACAGTCTCTCGACGGCGGCCAACAAGTCGGCCAGCGACTCCTGGTTGCGATAGACCGGGATGACCAGAGTCAGCAACTCAGGCTCCAACCCGGAAGAACGCAGTGACCGCCTGCACGACACGCTCGACGTCTTCGCCCGCCATCCCCGGGAAGCACGGCAGTGAGACGGCGCCGGCGCAGGCTGCCTCGGTCACCTCCAGGCGCAGGCTGTCGAAGCGGCCAGCCCACGCGGGCTGGCGGGTATCGGCAATCGGATAGTGGACGTCGGTAGCGATGCCCCGGTCCAGGAGAAAGGCACGCAACGCGTCCCGGCGCGGGGTCCGCACAACATACAGGTGGGCCACGAAGTCCTCCCCCACCGAAACCGGCAAACGAAGCGGCAGGCTGCCGAACGCGACGTTGTAGCGTGCGGCAATTGCGCGCCGCTGCGCGTTCTGCCGGTCGAGGTGACGCAGCTTCTCCCGCAGCACCGCCGCCTGCATCTCGTCGAGCCGGCTGTTGCGCCCTCCGAGCCGAGCCACCTGGTATTTGCTCGCCCAGCCGTACTGCCGCAGGGATTTCACCGTGGCCGCCAGCTCGGCGCTGGAGGTCAGCACGGCGCCGCCGTCGCCCAGCGCGCCCAGGTTTTTAGTCGGATAGAAGCTGAAGCACGCGATGTCGCCGAAGGCGCCCGCGCGCCGGCCGCCCCGCACGGCTCCGTGGCTTTGCGCGCAGTCTTCGATCAGAGGCACGCCGGCCGCGCGACACATGGTCGCAATCTCTTCGATGGCGGCCATCTGGCCGTAGAGGTGGGTCGCCATCACCGCGGCGGGACGTTGCGCAAGCGCCGCTTGAAGCGCCTGCGGCGACAGAGTCAGCGACTTCTCATCGACTTCCACATAGACCGGCGAGGCCCCGACGAGCTGGATGGCCGTGCTGCTGTAGAAACCCGCATTGGCGACGCACGCGATGCTACTGCCCGGCCCGGCGCCCACGGCTCTCAGCGCCAGTTCCAACGCGTCCGTGCCGTTCGCCACCGCAATGCAGTGGGGCAGGCCGTTGTAGAGCGCGAACTCCTGTTCGAACTGAGCCACTTCCTGGCCCATGACGAAGTGGTTGCTGTCCAGCACGCGGTTCAGGGCCTGGGCCAGGCCCATGTCCCGGTTGGCGATCGAAGACGAAAAGACGGGAATCACCGGCGTGTTGCTGATCATGGGCGATATTGTCTGTCAGGCGAGGAGCGCGCTGCACCGGCGACGCCGGCCAGTACACGCTCCACCCCCGGCTGCCACGGCGGGAGCTGCAGGCCGAATGCCGCCTGCAGCTTGCGATTGTCGAGCCGGGAATTATGGGGCCGTCGGGCCGCAGTCGGATAGGCCGAGGATGGGACGGGTTCCAGCGCGGCCTTGATTGGCAGTCCGGCGGCGCGGGCGGAAGCCATGATGTGCTGCGCGTAGTCGTACCAGGTCGTTTCACCCGAGGGCGCCAGGTGATAGGTTCCCGCGAGTCCATCGCCACGCACAGCGGCCTGCAAGGCATGGGCGGTCACGTCGGCAATCAACTCGGCGCCGGTGGGTGCCCCGTGCTGGTCCGCCACGACGGTCAGGCGCTCCCGCTCCTGTCCCAGCCGAAGCATCGTGTGGATGAAATTGGCCCCGCGCGCCGCATAGACCCAGCTGGTTCGCAGCAGCATGTGGTCGGCACAGGCCGCAGCGATGCGCAACTCCCCTTCCGCCTTGGTGGCGCCATAAATGCTGATGGGTGCGACGACGTCGGTCTCGGTCCAGGCCCGGTCTCCGGAGCCATCGAAGACGTAGTCTGTGGAGTAATGCAGCATCCAGGCCCCGATGCCTTTCGCCGCTTCGGCCATGGCTTCGGGCGCGAGTGCATTGATTCGGCGGCAAAGCTCGGGCTCGCTTTCAGCGCGATCGACAGCAGTGTAGGCGGCAGCGTTCACCACTGCGTCAGGCTTCACTTCCCGAACCGTCCGGCGAATGCCATCGAGGTCGACCAGATCCCCGCAAAGCCCGACCGTCGCTCGATCGACCGCGATCACTTCGCCCAAAGGGGCCAGGCTGCGCTGCAGTTCCCACCCCACCTGGCCATTCCGGCCGAACAACAAAATCTTCATCGCCTTTGCCTCACGCACTCGAAGTCAAGACGATACCCGCTACCAGCAGCGCGCATCCCATGGCGTAGCGCCAGGTGAAGCTTTCCCCGAATAAAAAATGGCTGGCCAGCGGCACGAGGATGAACGCCAGCGCCATGAGCGGGTAGGTCTTGCCAAGGTCCGAGCGTTGCAGCACCCAGATCCATGCAATGGTAGTGAGCCCGTACAGGGCGAGCGCGCCCGCCAGGACGGCGCCCCCGGTCGACAGCAACCGGCCGCCATTTGCGTTCAGCGAATTGGCGCCCAGCTTGAAGAGGATCTGACCGGCCGCGATTGCACACACGCAGAGCACCGCGACGAGCCTGACCATGGCGGCGGAGCTCAAGCGCCTCTCCCCGCCCGCCCGGATCGCGATGCGCTCATCGCCAGGTGCAGCGTGCGGCGGGGCACCGCGGCGATGTCGTAGTGAATGAACGCCAGCAGCAGCTGAAGCCCCGCCAGCAACGGCAGCGTGGCCAACATCACCGTGCCCGCGGGGGTGGTCACGCCCAATTGCGCCGAATGAATCCAGTGGTAGCCACCCATCAGGCAGCCTGCCACCACGCCGATCAGCCCAAGGGGCAACTCGATCGAAGCAATGGAAACATCGCGGAGGTAGTAATTATAGAAAATGCGCTTCACCAAATTGCGGAGGTGATTGACGAAGAGCGGGCCCGCGACGCGTGAGATCCTCAGGTTGCTGACTTCGTCGCCGTAGTGCGCATGCATAGGCACGTCCCACACCACGGCCCGCAGGATGTTCAGGCGAAACAGCATGTCGCTCTCGAACAGGTAGCGACGGTCGACCTTGTCCAGCGGCAGGAAGCGAAGCACGTTCGCGTGGATGGCCGTGAAGCCGTTGGTCGGGTCGAAGATGTCCCAGTAACCGGAGGACACCTTGTTCATGAACGACAGCACCG
Organism: Ramlibacter sp.; assembly: GCA_039926915.1. Lineage (GTDB taxonomy): Bacteria > Pseudomonadota > Gammaproteobacteria > Burkholderiales > Burkholderiaceae_C > Ramlibacter. Next base: position 17,031 of record JBDSWB010000016.1, on the reverse strand, counting down.
CGTTGCCGACGAGCCGCGCCCGGGGCATCTGCTCCAGCCCTTCCAGGTTGAAGAACCGGTTGCCCTTGGTGTAGTCCGCCTGGCCGGCCACGATGGGCGCCACGAAGTCGGGGATCAGGCCGGGGTCCATCTGGCCATCACCGTCGATCTTGACGATGACATCGGCGCCCTCCTCCAGTGCAGCCCCGTAACCGGTCATGACCGCCGCGCCGACGCCTGCGTTTTCCGTGTGCTTCAGAACGCGGATCCGAGGGTCCGGGCACTGGGCCAGCACCAGGTCGCCCGAACCTTCGGGGCAGGCATCGTCGACCACATAGATGCGGTGGACCTCCTCGCCGATCTGCCGCAGCAAGCCGACAATTTGGCGGCTGACGCGGAAAGCAGGAATGACGACGGCGACGCGTGGCGACTCGATTACGGAGAGCATGGGTTCAATGGCCGGCCTTTGACGTGAACTGTACAGCCCGCCGGACGGCACTGTCATGGCCGCACGGCGAACAGCGTCCATTGCGCGTCCACATGGAGAGGCTCGAGGGACGCATTGCGCGCGAGCGGGCGGGCATCCGCTGTCCCGGCCAGCACCGAGGACCCACCGGTCAGCCGGAAATCAAACCGCGACGGATCGACCGTCACCCGGACTTCGTCGATGCGCGGCGCGTCGATGCGATAAGCGGCCGGCGAATCCAGCGGCGCGAGCGTGAAGAGGACGCGCTGGTAGCGGTTGTAGACGACGCGAAACTTTCCCTCGGGATCGAGCCCGCGCCACAGCGTTTCGGGGGGGTGGTAGAAGACGCTGTTGACTACCGGCAACCCGGCGGCCGGCAGCACCATCGACCAGTTCCGCTCGCCCACCACGACGACGCCGTGCCGGCTTTTCCCGCCCGTTCCTGAACCCTCGGCGCTGCGCACCGCCTGGGCCAGCGCCGGCCCCGGGGCAACTGCATGGGTGGCGAGGCCCAGGGGATTGAATGGCGCCGCCGCCGCGAGCATCAGCGCCCCATACACCGCCAGGAACGCCACATCGCGTCCGCGCACCAGCAAATAGCTGCCCACACCCAAAGCCAGCACGGACAGCACCACGAAGGATGCCGGGACGTTCTCGATGATCGCCGGCTGGACGCGCTGGTACAACCAGGCGCCGTGCTGCGCCACCAGCGCCGCGACCACGATGGCCAGCTTGGGCCGGTCGCGCTCAGGCGCAGCGCCGTTGTTCCGCGGCGCGGCCAGCCACGCGAACAGCATGACCTGCGCCAAACCCAATGCCAGGTCGAGACGGTACGAAGTGCTCGAGCCCCACAGGCTCCACCGGGCCAGTTCAGGCCAGAAGCCGATGAACATGAACCAAAGGGCCGTTGCGACATAGGCGCACAGCACGGCGGCAACCGCATCGATGCGGCGAATTGCGAGGAGCCGTGCCCCCACTGCAGCGAACGCGGGCAGCACAAACAGAACGATCGAACCCGCGTCGCTGGCGCCCCACATCAGGCTCGAGTCACGGTACATTGTCATCGGGCTCATCAATCCCTTGATGAGGAACCAGCGATCGATGTCGCCGCCCGTCTCCACGCTACGCTGGCCGGGATAGACCGTGCCGCGGATGCTGGCCACTGCGTCCCGCGCGTCGAGCCACCAGGCGCCCAGGAGCACCCCCGCCACGAGCAGCGCCAGCGCGAGGGCCACCGCCTGCGGCGCGCCGAAAACAAATTCCTTTCGCTTGCCCGTCACCCAGGCCAGAGCGAAGGGTATGAACAGGTACGCCAGCGAAATCTGCCAGGCCGGATAGAGCACCAGTACGAAGCCCGCGATCGCCAGCCCGAGCAAGGCGCCCATCCCGGCGCCGTGTTGCCACGTGCGCGACCGCAGCGCGCCGTCGGCGGCCAGCATCCCGGCCACCGGGAAGAACGCCGTGTACGCGGGCCATCCCGAGAACACCACCGAATAGGGCGCCGCGGCCATCGTGAGCGCCAGGCCCGCCGCCAGCCGCCAGTCGACGGCAAAGAATCGGTGCAGAAACATCCACAGCGCGCCGAAACAGGCGAAGAAGGGCAACCACCAGTACCAGGCGAGCGCGCGTCGCAAATCGAAGACAAAGAAGCCCCAGGTCGCGGGTTTGGCGATGGCCGAAACATGGGCCACCGGCATGCCTGTCATCCCGATGACCAGCATGTTCTGGCCATCCGGTCCCAAGTTGCGGTTGATCACGGGAAATGCCGGTTCGTGCGCGGCCTGGCTGATGGCCAGCGGCGAGACAACTTGCCATTCGTCGCTGCGGACGCGCCGCAATTCGCCGAGCCACGCTTTTTCGTCATGCCGTGCGACGCCGCTCTGGTCCAGCAGGATCCCGAGCGACGATCCCGTCCAGCCAGCCGCCACCAGCAGCAGGAACGACAGGACCACTGCCGCGCCGAACAGGCTGCGCTCGCCCCACGAGATGCCGGCGATCGGCCGAGCCCAGCGCGCCGCCCGCGGCATTCCGAAGAGCGCCGCCAATGGGGCCGCCATGGCCAGAAGCAGCGCGATTCGCGTCCAGAGCGCCGGCGCGGGCGTCGCAGCTGCCACTTCGATCGACCGTGCCTGGGGCGCCACTTCGAGTTCGAATTCTGTCCCGTCGCCCAGGCGCATGCGCGCCGCGATCGCTTGTGGACCCACGGCCTCGCGCGTGCCCGTCGGCAAAGCGATTCGCGCACTGAACCCGCTCCAGAGCCAATCCGCCCGCCCGGTCGACTGCACGACGTCCGCGCGTTCGGAACGCTCCAGTCGCCCACGATAGATTTCTTCGCCTTCCAGGCTGACGATGAGGTTGGTGGTAAAGACGCTGGCTTTTTCGGGCGCTGCCCAGCCCGAAACGACGAGCTGGCGCGCATCGGCCAGGTAGCGCGCCTCCTCGACGAAACCGGTGCCGACGGTGACGGCCGCGGCCGTGCCGCAGCCTGCGCCCCCCACAAGAAATGCGAATGTGGCCAGCACCATGCGCAATAGTTGTCGGCTGGCGTTCATTGCCGGCGATTATTGCTGAAGCAATGCCCGGCCAGCCGGAGCGGGCAACGGCGAATCGCCTAGAAGTGGATGCCGCGCATCATCTGCTGCATCGCCACAGCCTCGGCGGACAGCTGCGGCTTGGCCGACTTGTCGCCCTTGGACGCGGACGAATCCGGGAACATGCGGAAGCTGGTGTTCATCACGATCTGCATGATGCGCGGGAACAGCGCATGAAGCACCTGGCCGCTGATGCCCAGCCGCGTGGCGGTGCGCACCGGCTTGTAGATGCAGGCCTGCGCCACCATGTCGGCAGCCTCTTCCGGGCTGAGCGTCGGCACGTTCTTGTAGATGTTGGTCGGCGCGATCATGGGCGTGCGCACCAGCGGCATGTTGATCGTGGTGAAGCTCACGCCCTGGTCGGCGTATTCGCTGGAGGCACAGCGCGTCCAGGCGTCCAGCGCGGCCTTGGACGCCACGTAAGCCGAGAAGCGCGGTGCGTTGGTCAGCACGCCGATGGAGCTGATGTTGACGACGTGGCCCTTTTTCCTGGCCGTCATCGTGGGCAGCAAGCCCATGGTGATGCGCAGGCAGCCGAAGTAGTTGAGCTGCATGGTGCGCTCGTAGTCGTGGAATCGGTCGTAGCTGTTTTCGATGGCGCGGCGGATCGATCGGCCCGCGTTGTTGATGAGGAAATCCACGCCACCATGGTTCTCGATCAGCAGCTTGACGAAGCGGTCGCAGTCCGCCATGTCGGCGATGTCAGCCGGGTAACAGATAAAGCTGTAGCCCTTGGCCCTGGCTTCCTTCTGGGCCTCGTCAAGCTTGTCCTGGTCGCGCCCGCAGATGATGGTGACGGCACCCGCTTCGGCAAATTTATGGGCCGAGGCCAGGCCGATGCCCGAAGACCCTCCGGTGACGAGCACCACGCGGCCCTGCACCGTGCCGCGCAGCGAGCGGTCGATGAAGAGGTCCGGGTCCAGGTGCCTTTCCCAGTAATCCCACAAGCGCCAGGCATAGTCCTTCAGGTTCGGGCACTCGATGCCCGAACCCTTGAGCATGGCGTCCAGTTCGCGCCGGTCGAAGCGAGTCGGATAGTTCACGAACGTGAGCATGTCCTCCGGAATGCGCAGGTCGTTCATGATCGCCTGCTTCACCCGCCGTACCGGCTTGATCGACATCAGCGTCTTGGTGACGCTTTTCGGGATAAACCCCAGCAGCGCCGCGTTGACGAACAAGTTCATTTTCGGCGCGTGGCCCGCCTTGCTGAAGATGTCCAGCACATCGCCGACACGATAGCCTTCGCTGTCGACGAGGTGGAAGCATTTCTTGTTGATCGTCGGCTTGTGGCTGATGAAGTCCAGGCAGTCGACCACAAAGTCCACCGGCACGATGTTCACGCGGCCGCCTTCCAGGCCGACCATGGGCATCCACGGCGGCAACAGCTGGCGCATGCGCTGGATCAGCTTGAAGAAATAGTACGGGCCGTCGATCTTGTCCATCTCGCCCGTGGTGCTGTCGCCCACCACCAAGGCGGGCCGATACACCGTCCACGGCACCTTGGACTCCTTGCGCACGATCTTCTCGCTCTCGTGCTTGGTCATGAAGTAGGGGTGGTCGTAGTTCTCGGCCTCGTCGAACATGTCCTCGCGGAACACGCCTTCGTACAGGCCGGCTGCGGCGATGGAAGACACGTGGTGGAAGTGCCCGGCGTCGATCGCCTTGGAAAGATCCACCGTGTTGCGCGTGCCTTCAATGTTGACCGCGATCTGGCTGGCCTCGTCGGCGCCCAGGTCGTACACGGCGGCCAGGTGGTAGAAATGGTCGACTTGGCCCTTGAGCTTTTTCTGGTCCTCGGCGGCGACGCCGAGCTTCTTCGACGTGAGGTCACCATAGACTGGCACGGTGCGCGCGGCCGTCGATCCCCAGTATTCGCGCAGGGCCGCGATCTTGCCCTCGCTCTCCTTGCGGATGAGGAAGTGCACCACCGAACCCTTGCGTTCGAGCAGCTTCTTGACCAGGCGCTTGCCGATGAAACCGGTCGCGCCGGTGACGAAATACTGCATGGGTAACTCCAGACGAGATGAATTTGGTTTGAGGCATTCTTGCCCAAAGCCGAGCAGCGATGTTTCAGCACAAACCCGCCTGCCGGCTAGGCTGGGCCACCTACCGATTTAGGAGCCGACACCTAAACGGTGCGCGGTCCAGGGCTTAGAGTGCGGCCATGTGCATTGCGATGCCTCGAGCGTCTATCGCGCCCTCAACCTACCGTCTGGAGTTCACCATGGTCAAGAAACTGCAAAAATCCACCGCCACCGCCACCGACAAGAAGACCGGCGCCCATATTTCAGGCACCGTCAAGGAATCGGCGCAGCAGATCTGGCTGGCCGGCCTGGGCGCATTTGCCAAGGCGCAGGAAGAAGGCGGCAAAGTGTTCGAGGCACTGGTGAAGGAAGGCACTTCGATCCAGCGCAAGACCCAGGCCGCCGCCGAAGAAAAAATCTCCGTCGCCACCAACCGCATGGCGAGCATGGCCACCGACATTTCCTCTCGCGCCTCCGGCCAGTGGGACAAGCTGGAAAACATCTTCGAAGACCGCGTCTCCAAGGCCCTGAACAAGCTGGGCGTGCCTTCGGCCAAGGACATCGACGTCCTGATCGCCCGCATCGACGAACTCAATCGCAACGTCGCCAAGCTGAGTGCCAGGTCCGTGTCGCCGGCCCGCAGCACCGCCAAGGGCACGGCCAAGCCCGCCGCCAAGCGCGCGTCGGCCCGCAAATCGGCCTGAGGCAACGCCGTTGCTCCGGCACAGAGGCGCTTCGGCGCCTTTTTGCTGTCGCCAGCGAGCTGCATGATGGTGCTTGAGGATGCGAATGGCGATGGCCGACCCTATACCGGTCAATATGTTTGCTGCAACGCAACACGGAACGCAAAGCAAGCCCCCTACACTGGTCCTTCATGACAAATCGAAAGTCGTCGCCGCCGAAAATCGCACTTGCGCTGGCCGGAGGCGGGCCATTGGGCGCCATCTACGAGATCGGCGCGCTCTGTGCATTGGACGAGGCGCTGGAAGGGATCGACTTCACCGGCCTGCACCACTACGTCGGCGTTTCCGCAGGCGGATTTATCGCCGCAGGTCTGGCGAACGGCATCTCGCCGCGCGAGTTGTGCGCATCCTTCATCGAAAGCGAAGATGGCGAGGGCGACGTGTTCGACCCGGCCTGGCTGATGGTGCCCGCCTACGGCGAATTCGTCCGGCGCGCGATCATTTTTCCCGGCCTCGCCACTTCGGCCCTCTGGCGCGCGACATTCGGGCGCCGCTCGTTCTCGCAATCGATCGGGCATCTGGGCCGCAGCCTGCCGACCGGCGTCTTTTCCAACGAACAGGTTCACGTCCGCCTGGCCCGATTGTTCACGCAGCCGGGTCGTACCAATGACTTCCGCGAACTGAAGACGCAGCTCACGCTGGTGGCCACCGACCTCGACACCGGCGACGCCGCGCCCTTCGGCCGGCCGGGCTGGGACCACGTCCCGATCTCCAGGGCGGTACAGGCGAGTTCGGCGCTGCCGGGGCTGTATCCGCCGCGCCAGATCGACGGCCCGCATGGCCCGCGCTGGTATGTCGACGGCGCGCTGAAGAAGACGCTGCACGCCAGCGTGCTGCTCGACGGCGGGCTCGACCTGCTGCTGTGCCTGAACCCGCTGGTGCCGTTCAACTCCACCGAGCCCACCGACGCGAAAGTCATGCAGGGCGGTGTGCCCGCCGAAAAGCGGAGCATCCCGCGCATCGCCGACGGCGGACTGCCGGCGGTGTTGAGCCAGACTTTCCGTTCGATGATCCATTCACGGATGGAACTGGGCATGAAACACTACGAGCGCGCCTACCCGGACACCGACATCGTCCTGATCGAGCCCGATCACCGCGACCCTGAGCTCTACCTGGCCAACACCTTCGGCTACGGGCAGCGGCGACAGCTTGCCGAGCATGCCTACCGGCAGACGCGCGTCATGCTGCGCTCTCGGCGCACCCTCCTTTCCACCAAGTTGCAGCGGCATGGCATCCGCCTGCGCACTGAGGTGCTGGACGACCCGCGCCGGCACCTGCTGGCCCTGCCCAAGCAGCCCACGCGCATAGGGCGGGCGATCGCCTCGCTGCAGGAGGTGATGGACGACCTGGGTTACTTCCTTCAGGCCGGCACCCACCGCGCGACCTGACATGGCGAAGAAAGCACCCCGCCGAACGGCCGAGCGAATCCTGGAGGTGACGCTCGACCTGTTCAACCGGTTCGGTGAACCCAACGTCTCCACCACGCTGATCTCTGCGGAGCTGAGCATCAGCCCCGGCAACCTCTACTATCACTACCCGGCCAAAGACGAATTGATCAACTCGTTGTTCGACCGCTACGAGCGTTCGCTGAGCGAACTGCTCAACGCAAGCGACGGCGTGCGCGACGTCGAGGACGCCTGGTTTTTCTTGCACACCCTGTTCGAATTGATCTGGCAGTACCGCTTCCTGTACCGCGACCTGAACGACCTGCTGTCCAAGAATCGGCGCCTGGAGACGCACTTCCAGTGGGTGCTGAAGAACAAGACCCGAGCGATCAAGGCGATGCTGGACGGCATGAGCCGCTCCGGCACTGTGAGCATCGATTCGAGGGAGGCGGAAGCAACCGCCACCAGCATGGTGGTGGTGCTGACCTATTGGCTCAGCTACGAATACGTGCGCGACCCGCGTCGCGCGCTGGAGCCCGAAAGCGCGCAGGTCGCGCTGCTGCGAGGCGCTCACCATGTACTGAACCTGCTGGCGCCTTACCTGGAACAGGGCCAGCGCATGCACCTGCTGGGGCTGGTGGCGGCGTACAGCAATCCCGAAAACTAAAAAGGCGGAACAGGAGACACCGTGGCAAAGTGGACTGCTTTCCCCTACCCGGGCGACTACCCGTTCGACGCGGCAAAGGTGAAGAAGCACTGGGAGCGACTGCACGGCGGCGATGCCGAGCCCTTGCCGAAGGATGCCGCCGTGCTGGAGGCCTGGGCGCTCTTTCACAGCGGCGAATTCCAGCAGGCGGCCGGAGCAGGTCTCAAGGCCGGCGGAGACGGCATCACAGCCGCCAACAAGGCCACGGCGATCTATGCCAACTATTTGGAGAAGAAGGAAAAGTCCAAGCTCGAGCTGTTCATGGAGGTGGCGCAACGGGCCGAAGCCCAGGCTTCGCGGGACGCAAAAAATCCAAATGCCTGGTATTGGCAGGCCTATGCGCTGGGCCGCTACAGCCAAGGCATCAGCGTCGCCAAGGCGCTGGCCCAGGGCCTGGGCAGCAAAGTGAAAGAGGCGCTGGAAAAGACAATCAAGCTGCAGCCCAAGCATGCCGACGCGCACATCGCGCTGGGCGCTTTTCACGCCGAGGTGATCGACAAGGTTGGCTCGCTGATCGGCGGCATGACTTATGGCGCCAAGAAGGACGCCGGCCTGCGGCTGTTCCAGGAGGCGATGAAGCTCAATCCGGCGTCCGCGATTTGCATGATCGAATACGCCAACGGGCTGGTGATGCTGGAAGGCGACAAGCGCATGAAGGAAGCGACCAAGCTTTATGAACAGGCGGCCGGCAGCAAGCCGATGGACGCGACGGAGCGGTTGGACGCGGACCTCGCAAAGGCTGAGCTGGAGGACTGAGTCGCGCGCCGCACGCTCGGCGATATTGCGCGGTCGGCCTACAAACAGCGCTTTGATTCAAGCCCATCATCGGGCCCATGAACATCTTCGAAGCCCTCCGCCTGTCGCACGAAACCCAGCGCGCCCTGGCCAGCCAAATCCTGCTGACCCAGGGTGATTCACCCGACCGGACTCGCCTCTTCCGGGAGTTGAGGCACGAACTCGCCGCGCACGCCGCAGCGGAAGAGCGCTGCTTTTACAGCCCGCTCATCGCCTTCGACGAAACGATGGCGCAGGCCCGGCACGGCATGGCCGAACACCACGAGATGGACAAGTTGGTGGACGAGCTCAACAAGACGGAGTTCAGTTCACCGGGCTGGCTGGCGCACTTCAAGAAATTGCACGACAAAGTGTTCCACCACCTGGAAGATGAAGAACACGCGATCTTCCAGCTGGCCGGCAAAGTGCTGCCCGAATCGCAGAAGAATTCGCTGGCGAAGGACTACGAGGCCGAATTTTTGACGTTCCGGCTCGGCGACATGCCGGTCAGCTCGGCGGAAGGGTAGTCATTCGCCCCAAGGCAGCATCAGTGTCACCAGCGACAGCCTGGCGAACTCCGGCTCGAACTCGTCGATGATTTTTTGTGGATCGGGGCACAGCAGCGTGTCCGTGATCACGCCGAACTGCACGCCGCCGCCATAACTCAGGATCGACACGCCGAGCCCGATGTTGCCGGACTGCGGGACCCAGAACATGCTCTGTTCCAGCGTGGCGCCCAGAAACTTCAGCTTTTCCCGCGGGCCGGGCACGTTGGTCATCACGGCCGTGGTCTTCTTGCCGAACAGGGCCAGCATCGCATCCTGCGCCGGCTTGATCAACAGCCCGGCGACCGCCAGCAGCCCGAACGCCAACAGGGGCTGGGTACTGCCCTTGAGCGCGTTCATGCGGCGGCGCACTTCGTAGACGCGTTCAATCGGGTTATCCATGCCGATCGGCAGGACCAGCGGCACCAGGCCGAAACGATTACCCAGCTTGTAAGCCTGCTCGATCGGCCGCAGGTTGACCGGAATCATGGCCCGGATTTCCTGCCCCGTGATGTCGTCGCCCAACGCCTTCAGGTACGCGCCGATCGCGCCCGCAACGCAGCTCAGAAGCACGTCGTTGATGGAGCAGTTGAGCGCCCTGCCCACGGCGCGCACTTCTTCCAGCGGAATCGGCTGGCACCAGGCGACGCGCTTGGCGGTGCCGGGCTTGCCTTTCAGGCGCGTCTTCGAGTCGTCTGGCATCAATGCGAGCGCCGCAGCGTCGCTCACGACCTGATACGCGAGCTTGGCCAGGTCGAGCGAGCCGGCGAGACCTTTCTGCGGATCGCGCAGCATGTTCAGCGATTTCACGGCGCCCTCGCCCGCTGCACCCAGCGCCTTCACCGTCATGTCGGTGAAGGGCTTGATCAACGTGTCCGCGATCCAGTCTTCGGCGCCGGTGTGCGATTCCTTGCGCTTGCGCTCAGGCGGCGGCGCGCCGCCGTCGACCAGCGACATGGTCACCGAAATGAGGGCGATGCCGTCCGCGATGCAATGGTGGATGCGCGCGATCAGAGCGCTGCCGCCCTGGTAGTCCTCGACGAGGTGGAACTGCCACAGCGGGTGCCGGTGGTCCAGCGGCTCCATTGCCAGAGTTCCCACGCGGTCCTGCAACGCCGCCTGCTCGTGGGCCTTGCCGACGCGGGGCAACTTCTCGTGCACCACGTGCCGCTCGATGTCGAAGTCCGGATCCTCGACCCAGGTCGCACCCGCCGCGTCCTGGTCGACCCGCTGGCGAAAGCGGTTGTACTTCAGCAGCCGATCCTCGATACGATCGCAAAGCTCCGCGTACTTGATGCCGGGCTTCAGGGTCCAGACTCCAACGATCATCATCAGGTTGCTGGGCGCATCCATTCGCAGCCAAGCCGTGTCGACCTTGGTCATGCGCTCGCCCGACAGGCCCAGCATTCCGGTGGCCGCGCGAGCGGCGTTCTTGCCAACCACCTTGGCGGCCCGTCTCGCGGTCTTGCCGGCGCTTCGCGCGGCGGGTCCCACGGAAGCGACCACCTTGCGGGTGGCTTCGCGGGCAACTTGCTGAGCGACGATGCGGGTAACCATTGGGGATCTCCGTGGGGCTTGGCGTTATTCGGTACCGGGCCCTATTCTGGGCGGTCGGCAGGTCGTAAGATACCGCGAAGTTACCCGCAGCCACCCCTAAAGGGTACATGCCCTTCCCCATCCCAAACACCCAGCCCAGGAGAATCCATGGCCGACCTCAAATCCGCGTTCGAAGCCGCCGTCGCCGGTTCCAAGAACCTGGCCGAACGCCCCGACAACGCCACGCTGCTGAAGCTCTATGCCCTCTACAAGCAGGCCAGCGCCGGCGATAACGCCGAGAAGAAGCCCGGCTTCGGCGACATGGTCGGCCGCGCCAAGTGGGATGCCTGGAACGGCCTGAAGGGCACTTCCAGCGAAGACGCGATGCAGCAGTACGTCGACCTGATCGCGTCTCTCAGCTGATATCGCTCCGGCTCGAACAGGTCAGGTCATCGCGCCGCCCCCGCGACGATGCCACGCTGCTTCAGGCCTTCGATTTGCTCAGGCGTCAGGCCCAGTTCGCGCAGCACGGCCTCCGTGTCCTGCCCCAACACGGGTGCATTGCGGCGATGCCCGCCCGGCGTGACCGAAAGCTTGGGAACGAAGCCGGGGACGGCGAGCACGCTGCCATCGTCCATCCGGATCTCGTCCAGCATATCCCGCGCGCGGTAATGCGAATCGGCCGCGATGTCGGCCACGGTGTAGATCCGGCCCGCCGGCACGGAGGCGCCCTCCAGCGCAGCGAGCACCTCGCCCACAGAGCGCTGGGCAGCCCAGCGACCGATCGCCTCGTCGATTTCGCCGACTCGTGCTACCCGTCCGGCGTTGTCGGCCAGCGCCGGATCGGCTGCCAGGTCGGGCCGGCCGATCACGCCCATCAGCCGCCGGAAGATGCTGTCGCCGTTGCCCGCAATAAGCGCGTAGCCGCCGTCGCTGCAGGGATAGGCGTTGCTCGGCGCGATGCCCGGCAAGGCACTGCCCGCCGGCCCGCGCACCGCGCCGAAAGCGCTGTATTCGGGCAGCAGGCTTTCCATGCAGTTGAAGACCGCTTCGTACAACGCCACATCGATCACCTGGCCGCGGCCGCTCGCGTGGCGGTGATGCAGCGCCATCAGGACGCCGATGACGCCGTGCAAGGCCGCCAACGTGTCGCCGATGCTGACACCCACCCGCACCGGAACGCGCCCCGGTTCGGCGGTGAGGTGCCGCAGGCCGCCCATGGCTTCCGCCACCACGCCGAAACCCGGGCGGTCGCGGTAAGGCCCGGTCTGGCCGTACCCGCTGATACGCAGGACGATCAATCGCGGGTTCAGCTTGAGTAATTCATCCGGGCCCAGGCCCCAGCCTTCCAGAGCGCCGGGCCGGAAGTTCTCGACCATCACATCCGCCGCCTGCGCCAGCCGCCGGACGATTTCCTGGGCCTCTGGTTGCTTGAGATCCAGAGCGAGTGATCGCTTGTTACGCGACTGGACCTGCCACCAGACCGAAGTGCCGTCCTTGAGGATGCGCCATTTGCGCAGCGGGTCGCCGCCCGATTGCGGCCGCCCGGGGTCCGGCAGTGGCTCGACCTTGATGACCTCCGCGCCGAAATCCGCCAGCGTCTTGGCCGCGAACGGCCCGGCGATCAACTGCCCCAGTTCAAGGACCTTGAGGCCGGCCAGGGGGCCGTCCGATGCCGGTTCTGTGTCCATGTACGCAGTATTCGCGCGCTGGGCCGTCGGTGACGTTCAGGCCTTCTTCTTTGCCGGCGCCTTCTTGGCCGCGGTGCGCCGGGCGACTTCCTTTTCGAAAATCTGCACAGGCGACTTGTGCGCCAGCAGTTCGTCCAGGTTCTTCACAATCTCGGTTTCGATGCGCTCCTTGAAGGCGCCCAGCAGGAAGCCCAGCCGCGCGTCCAGCTCGAAGTGGTCCTTGGTCACCTTCAGTTCACCATTGACGCCGGACCGCGCGAAGGTCACGAGGTCGGAAGTCTTGCCCTCCTCATAGGTGCACTCCATTTCGAGTTTTTCCTCCGCAGTCTCGGCCCACTTGAACGCCAGTTTGCGAGCGTGGGCCAGACCCAGTGTGTGTTGCCGCGTGATGTGGATCTCAGCCAACTGTGCCTCCTTGCGCCGCAATGGCGGAAATGTTCATGGCGTCTCCCCGAGCAGCCTGTGCCGCTGGTCCTTGGGCAATTCGGCAAGCCGCCGGGCTGCATCATAGAACCGGGTCCAGTCCTCTCCCTCCCGCGCGAACAGGGCCTCGAACCCGGGCACCAGGCCATCGTAGGCAGCCTGCGCGCCGAACGAGGCATTGTTGGCGCGCTCTACCCAGAGGTCATAGCCGCGAAAACGTGAGACATCGCCGCCCCAGCCGTCCCGAAGGCGTGCGTACTGGGCGCGAAATTCTTTGAGCGTCTCAAGCTTCAGCGCGTCTCGCTGCGCGCCTGACTGGCTGTCGTAGATTCCTTCCAGGCGCTTGCGGGTCGCCAGGGCCAGCGTGCGAAACTGGCTGCGCCGGCCGTTGAACTCCGCATAGTCCTTCCGCGCCGCGTCCGTGGATTGCGTGGCCAGCCAGCGCGTACTGCCCAGGCGCTCGACCGACGTGGCGAACGACTCGTTGAACATGGTGTCATCCCTGGCATACAACACCTGATGGGCCAGCTCGTGGAAGATCAGCCGTGCCAATTCCCCTTCGGGGTAGTGAATGAAAGTGTTGAGCAGCGGGTCGCCCCCGGCCCAGTTCATCCAGCCCAAGGTGGAATATGCCGGCACCGGGTACACGTTGGACTCGAGGCCCTCGCCGGCCAGCCGTGCCGCTTCGGCCCGCGCCAATGCCTCGTCGAAATAGCCGCGGTAGGTCACGCAGCCGGTGACGGCGAAGCACCAGCTCCTGAGGGTGACGGAATAAGGCGGCGCCGCCACTACGTTCCAGACCACGGCGCTGCGCTGCAGGTCGGCATAGCGCCGGTAACTGGGGTTGTCCGGCAGCTTCAGCTCCGTCACGGCGTAGCTGCGGATGCGCTGGCTGAGCACGAGGCGCGCCCTGAGCCGCTCGGACGTCTGTGCATCGCCCAGCCAGTCTTCGACCGGCCGCGCGGCATTCATGACCTTCAGGTGGCCGGTGGCAGACTGCCAGTAGTAGCCGAGGTTCGCGCAACCCGAAAGGCACAACGCTGCCACCACCACCACCACGCCTGCCAGGACCATGAGCGGCCTCTTTCTCACTCGGCCCGGACTTCGACCAGGCAGTCGTAGAACACCGGCCCGCGCCCCATGTCCGTCAGATTCTGGCTGGTGAGCTGGTTGACGTTGGTGCCGTCCAGTCCGAACTTGCGCCACCAGACGCCCAGTCCATTGACGACGCCGGGGCGCGCACGCTCGGACACCTGCGCCTTGCAACGGTATTCGCCGCGGTCGTTGAACACTCGCACGACCGAGCCACCTGCAATGCCGCGAACCTCGGCATCGCTGGGATGGATTTCCAGCAACGGCTCGCCTTCGATGTCGCGCAGGCTGCGCACGTTGACGAAACTCGAGTTGAGAAAATTGCGCGCAGGCGGCGAGATCATTGCCAGCGGGTAGAGCGCCGATGAGCCGGCCACTTCGTAGTTGGACAGGTGATCGGGCAAGCCGTCCAGGCCGGCACGGGCCAGGCGTTCGCTGAAGAATTCACATTTGCCCGACGCCGTGGGAAAGCCACCCTTTGCAAATGGCGCGTCGGGCACTTGCAGCGAGGCAAAACCGTGCTCGAGCAACCGGTTGAAATCGATCTTGTCCCCATAGGCCACGCGACACAGCGCTTCGTCATCTTCCGCAAAGCACGGGTCGGTGAACCCCAGCTTGTGGGCCAACTCCCTGAATATCTGCGTGTTGGGCCTGGATTGGCCCAGAGGCGCGATGGCGGGCCGATTGAGCAGTACGTCGGTGTGCCCGTAGGCCAGGTGCACATCCCAGTGTTCCAGCTGGGTCGTCGCCGGAAGCAGGTAGTCGGCGTAATCGGCGGTATCGGTCTGGAAATGTTCAAGCACGACCGTGAACAGGTCTTCGCGGGCAAAGCCTTCGACGACCCGGGACGATTGCGGCGCGACGGCCACCGGGTTGCTGTTGTAGACCACCAGCGCCTCGATCTTCGGCCCGAAGACCGGCGAGGCGGAACGGAGCAGGTCGTCGCCGATCGTACTCATGTTGATGGTGCGCGGCGACCTGCCGGCGAGCAGGTCGGGCCTTTGCAGGGCCGCCTTGTCGACCGGAAAGTTGCCGGAACTCGAGAGCAGCAACCCGCCGGCACGGTGGCGCCAGGCACCTGTCAGCGCCGGGAGGCAGGCAATCGCGCGCACGGCGTTGCCGCCGCCGCGCACGCGCTGCATCCCGTAATTCAGACGGATGGCGGCGGGCCGGGTCGTCCCCCAGTCCCGCGCCAGTGAACGGATCTGTTCGACCGGCACGCCACAGACGGCGCTGGCCCGCTCGGGGCTCCAGCGCAAGGCCCTTTCGCGCAGCGCGTCCCAGCCCAACGTGTGCATCGCGATGTACTTCGCGTCAAGCCAGTCGTGGGCGATCAGTTCGTGCATCAAGGCCAGGGCCAGCGCTGCATCGGTGCCGGGCTGCAACTGCAGGTGTTCGTGGCATTTTTCCGCCGTTTCCGTGCGCCTCGGGTCGATGCACACCAGCCGGGCGCCCTGGCGCTTGGCTTCCTGCGCCAGGCGCCAGAAGTGCAGGTTGCTGGTGATCGAATTGCTGCCCCAGATCAGGATCAGCTTCGATTCAGCAAAGAACTCCACCTTCATGCCGACCTTGGCTCCCAGGGTCTGCGTCAATGCCTCGCCGCCGGCGCTGGAGCAGATGGTGCGGTCCAGCAGCGAAGCACCCAGCTTGTTGAAAAGTCGCGCCGCGATGCTTTCGCCCTGGACCAGGCCCATCGTTCCGGCGTAGCTGTACGGAACGATGGCCTCGGGGTTGCGCGCCGCAATGCCGGCGAGGCGGCCGGCGATGGCCGTCAGCGCCTCGTCCCATCCCACCGGCTCGAACCGGCCCGACCCCTTGGGGCCGCTGCGTTTCAGGGGGTGAAGCAGGCGGTCGGGATGGTGGGTGCGCTCGGCATACCGCGAGACCTTGGTGCACAGGACGCCCTGGGTGTGGGGATGTTCGGGATTGCCTTGAACCTTGACGGCAACCCCGTTTTCCACAGTAGTGACCAAGGCACAGGTGTCCGGGCAGTCATGGGGGCAGGCGCCCCGGACATATTCAGTGCCTTTCAGCAAACTGACGGTAGGGGAGATGCCGATGGTATTGCTCATAAAGTAACTCTATAGTTTTCGAGCGGTCAGTCATCAATTTAAAGGCCGCAGGAGACAAGAATGAATTACATCCAATCGTTGGCCCGCAGCGTGATGGTAGCCGCCCTGGCGTTGCTGAGTGGGGCGGCCCTGGCCCAGGACGGGGTTACCAAGACCAGCATTGTGCTGGGCCAGTCGGTAGCCCTCACGGGGCCTGGCTCTTCGCTTGCCTCCCCCTTCCACGACGGCGCCAAGCTTTACTTTGACCGGGTCAACGCGGCCGGGGGCGTCAACGGCCGCAAGATCGAACTGGTCACGATGGATGACCGCGGCGATGCCCAGATCACCGCCGCCAACACGAAGAAGCTGCTCGAGCAGGGCGTCTTCTCTCTGTTCGGCTACTACGGCTCGCCCCAGGTCACGGCCTCCTACCCCATGATCAAGGACGGCGATGTGCTGCTGTTCGCGCCCATGGCGGCGGCCGACGAGTTCCGCGGCGCGGTGTATGCCAACGTCTATTCCATCCGGCCCGGCTACGCGGAAGAAGCGGCAGCCATCACCAGGCATGCCGAGACGCTGGGCGCCAAGCGCATCGCCATCCTCCACGGCACCGACAGCGAATCGATGGCCGCCCTGGATTCCGCAATCCGGACCATGCCCGGCATCGGGGCCAACGTCGTCGCCAATGCGGCGGTGACATCCGGGAGCGTCGCCACCAGCGTGAACAAGGTACTGGCCGCCAAGCCGGAATCGGTGCTGGTGATCGGCGACGCCAACGGAGCGGCCACCGTCGTACGCGACCTGCGTGCCAAGGGGTTCCGTGGCCCGATCTACGGCTTCTCCAACACCGGCGAAAGCCTGCTAGCCGAACAACTCGGTCCCGCCGGTGCCGGGGTGGTGCTGGTGCGCGTCGTGCCCAAGAGCGATACCGCGAAGGTCGCCGTGGTGCGGGAGCTCATGGCCGACGCCGCGGCGGCGAAACTGGGCAAGCCGAACGTCTACATGCTCGAAGGCTACATCGCCGC
>JBDSWB010000015.1:0-20056 GCA_039926915.1 Ramlibacter sp. | reverse complement strand
TAGATGCGCGGGTGAGTGTTCCACAGCTTCATGCCGGCCACCGGGCTGGGGCAGAACACGCCGCCATTGGCGTTGAGGTCCCGGGCCAGGAGCTCGACCACGGCGTCTTTTCTCGCAGGTGTGGCAGCAGACATGTCAGACCTTGGTGAGCCAGTGGGCGTACTTGGGATTGCGGCCGTTGACGATATCGAAGAAGGCGCTCTGGACCTTCTCTGTGACCGGGCCGCGCGAGCCGGCGCCGATCTCGATGCGGTCGAGTTCGCGGATGGGCGTCACTTCTGCCGCGGTTCCGGTGAAGAAGGCCTCGTCGGCAATGTAGACCTCGTCGCGCGTGATGCGCTTTTGCACAATCTCGATACCGAGGTCCTTGCAGATGTGGAAAACTGTATTGCGGGTGATGCCGTTGAGCGCGCCGGCCGACAGGTCGGGCGTGTAGATCACGCCGCCCTTGACGACGAAGATGTTCTCGCCCGCGCCTTCGGACACGAAGCCCGAGCTGTCCAGCAGCAGGGCCTCGTCGTAGCCGTCGTCCAGCGCCTCCATGTTGGCCAGGATCGAATTGGTGTAGTTGCTCACCGCCTTGGCTTGGGTCATGGTGATGTTGACGTGGTGGCGGGTGTAGCTGGAGGTCTTGACGCGGATGCCGCGCTTCATGCCCTCTTCGCCCAGGTAGGCGCCCCAGGCCCACGCAGCAACCATCAGGTGGATGGTGTTGCCCCGCGGGCTGACGCCCAGCTTTTGCGAGCCGATCCAGGTGAGCGGCCGCAGGTAGCAGCTTTCCAGCTTGTTGGCCTTGACCACCGCCTTCTGCGCCTCGTTGACCTGCTCCTTGCTGAACGGGATCGCCATGCGCAGGATTTTTGCGCTGTTGAACAGGCGCTCGGTGTGTTCCTGCAGCCGGAAGATCGCCGTGCCGTCAACCGTGTTGTAGGCCCGGACGCCTTCGAAAGCGCCGCAGCCATAGTGCAGCGTGTGGGTCAGCACATGGATCTTCGCGTCGCGCCACTCCACCATCTCGCCGTCCATCCAGATCTTGCCGTCGCGGTCGGCCATGCTTGGAGTCGCTGCGCTTACGCTCATGTCTAGTCCTTTGGATCCGGGTCAGCCCGAACCCCGCATTTTAAGGCGCGACCGGTGGCGCGCCTTTGTCCGACTGCAGCGGCCGGAACAACTCCCACTTCGCCAGCTTGCCGTGGATGAATTCGCAGGTGACCCGCGACTGCGTGCCGTCGGTCCAGCGATAGACTTCGGGCTGTTCGCCCTCGGCTGAGGTCTTCTCGCCCAGCGACTGCGTCATCGCCATCACGTGCAGCATGTTGACACCCGCCTTTAGCTTGGCATTGAGCATGACGGCGCTGCCGACGTAGCCCATGGGCCGGTCGGCGGCCTTCTTCAACACGTGCATCATGCGGTTGAAGTGCAGCAGCAGGAACATGACCAGCGCGCCACCGGCCAGGGCCGCGCCTTGCCAGCCATAAGCCTGCCAGGCCATTGCCACCATGGCGGCGCCGACGATGGGCAGGAAGAGTTTCTGGAGATTCATCCCGCCATTGTCGGGCCTTGGCGGTGGCCAGGAAGTACCCGCCCGATCAACCCCGCACGTCGACCTTGAAGCCGACCTTGGCGAGCGCGGACAGCCGCTCGGCATCCCAGTTCGTCAGGTGGATACACCCATTGGTTTCGGAATGCCCGACGTTGGTGGGATTTGGCGTCCCGTGGATACCCCAGTGCGGCTTGGAAAGGCCCATCCAGATGGTGCCGACGGGGTTGTTCGGGCCCGGCGCCAATTCCAGTTTCTGCGCATCGCGCGGCTGGTTTTTCAACAGCACGGGGTCGTAGGTGAAGCTCGGGTTCCGCACCTCGTTGCGGATGGACATGGTTCCGAGCGGCAGCGGATCGCTCTTCTCGTTGCCAATGCTGATAGGGAACGCCGCGAGCGGCCGCTGGCCCGCATCAAGCACATAGAGCACCCGCGCGCCCTTGTCGATGCGGATCGACGACGCCTTGAGCGGGGGCTTGGTGCCGCTCACGTTCGGAACAACGATCTGGCTGCCTGCCTCGATCTTCCTGCCGCCATTGAGCTGTTTCAGGTAGGTGGTGCTCGTGTGGAATTTCTCGGCGAGCGCCTCCTCGATCGTTTCGTAGGGAAGCGCCTTGAGCAGGGCGCGATCTTCCATCTTCGGCGGCGTCTTCTCGAAAGGTCCGGCCGCGTCCTTGTCGGTGACGGTATAGCGCACAAGGGCGGGCTCGCTGTCTTGCCGCAGCGATTCCCAGGTTTGCGCCGTGACCGTGCCACTCGCGGGCAGGCCGCGAGACGTCTGGTAAGCCTTGACGATTCGCTGCATGTTCGCGGCGAACCGGCCGTCGATCTCGCCGCTGGAATACCAGGCGCGGTCCAGCAGGATTTGCGCGCGCACCACCGCCGGGCCGCGACTTCCGGCCTTCAGCAGCGGACTGTCCGCGGCGCTGTTGAATGCATCCAGGTCGAGCGCCCTGGCGCTCACCGACGCGTTGTCTTTGTGCACGGAACGGGCGGGTCGCGCACTCGCATCGACACACGCCAAGGCGAGGGCCGCGATGCAACAACCGACCGCCAGTACTCGATGGGACGATGAATGTCTCGGAAGGGGTTGCGGCAAAGTCATGGTCGGCGTCCTCAAAAGTGACGCTTCCAGTGTCGCCACCTCCTTGGCTGCCGGACGTAGGAAGGAGACGCCTCCTGCCGTCAGGCGTTCATTGCAATGAACGCGCCACTTCCATCGCTTCATCGATGCGCTCAACCGGGTGGATGGTCAGCCCTTCGATCTCGCGGCTGCCCCGCTTGGGCGCGTTGGCCTTGGGGACCACCGCCACCGAAAAGCCCAGCTTGGCAGCCTCGCGCAGCCGCTCCTGGCCGCGCGGCGCGGGCCGGACCTCTCCGGCCAGCCCGACTTCGCCGAACGCGATGAACCCCTTGGGCAGGGCCTTGCCGCGCAGACTGGACGTGATGGCCAGCATCACCGCCAGGTCAGCCGCCGGTTCACTGATGCGCACGCCCCCGACGGCGTTGACGAACACGTCCTGGTCCATGCAGGCGACGCCCGCATGGCGATGCAGCACCGCCAGCAGCATGGCGAGGCGATCACGGTCGAGCCCGACCGACAGGCGCCGCGGGCTGGCGCCGCCGCTATCCACCAGGGCCTGGATTTCGACCAGCATAGGGCGCGTGCCTTCCAGCGTGACCAGCACGCAGCTGCCCGGCACCGGGTCGCTGTGCTGCGACAGGAAGATCGCGCTGGGGTTGGCCACGCCCTTGAGCCCCTTTTCGGTCATCGCAAAGACGCCGATCTCATTGACGGCGCCGAAGCGATTCTTTACCGCGCGCACCAGCCGGAAGCTGGAATGCGTGTCGCCCTCGAAGTACAGCACCGTGTCCACCATGTGTTCCAGCACGCGTGGGCCGGCGAGCGCGCCTTCCTTGGTGACATGGCCCACCAGGACGATGCTGGTGCCGCCGGCCTTGGCGGCACGCGTGAGGTGGGCCGCGCACTCGCGAACCTGCGCCACCGATCCCGGCGCGGAGGTGAGCTGGTCCGAATACACGGTCTGAATGGAGTCGATCACCGCCACGGCGGGTTGCGTGGCCGCGATGGTGGCGAGGATCTTCTCGAGCTGGATCTCGGCCAGCACTTTCACTTGAGAATTGTCCAGGCCAAGGCGGCGCGAGCGCAGCGCCACCTGCGCGCCGCTTTCCTCGCCCGTGACGTAGAGGGTGGGGATGTCGGCGCGCTGCAGCCCGTCCAGCGCCTGCAGCAGCAGGGTGGACTTTCCGATGCCGGGGTCGCCGCCGATCAGCACCACGCCGCCTTCCACCATGCCGCCACCCAACACCCGGTCGAGCTCGCCGATGCCGGTGGGGGTACGCTCGATTTCGCTGACCTCGATGTTGGCCAGCGCGGCCACCTCGGAGGGCTTGGCCAGCGAGGCAAACCGGTTCCGGTTGCCGGCGGCCGCTTCGGACACGGTTTCAATCAGCGTATTCCACGCCTCGCAGTGCGGGCATTTACCCAGCCAGCGCGGGCTGGAGCCGCCGCATTCGGTGCACGTGAAGCTGGTTTTTTCCTTGGCCATCGCGGCTGACTATATCCCGCGACCCGGAGTCGGTATTGGAAGGGATTGCGGTTTGGTTCGCGAACATTTAATATGTTAATTAATAACGCCGATGCCCACGCCCTTCATCCACCGTAACCTGCCCCGCCTGCTGCTGCAGGCGCGCGAATCCGTCATGGCCCACACCCGGCCAAGCCTGCGCCTGCATGGCCTGTCGGACCAGCAGTGGCGGGTGCTGCGAGTCCTCGGCGAGCACGGCACCGTGGAAACAGGTCGGGTCGCCCGGGAGGCCTACATTCTGGGTCCGAGCCTGACCGGCGTGCTGACACGCATGGAGCGCGACGGCCTGATCCGGCGCGAGCGCGATCCAGCGGACCAGCGCCGCACTGTGATCGAGGCCACGGCCAAGGGCCTGAAGCTGGTCGAGAAACTGTCGCGCACGGTCGAGGCGCACTATGAGTGGATGGAAAATTCGCTGGGCAAGCAGCAGCTGGCTGAGCTGTACGTGCTGCTCGACCAGGTGATCGAGCTGGAACTGCCATGAAGTATTTTCCGACCGGGACCGTCTACGGCACGCTGCTGAATTTCCGGGCCGAGCAGGACTTGCTGGGCGCGAAGATGAACGAGGCGCCATACAAAGCGCCGCCGCGGGCGCCGGTGCTCTACATCAAGCCGGCCAACACCTGGAGCGCGGACGGCGCGCAGATTGCCGTGCCATCGCGCGTGGCGCAGGTTGAAGTCGGTGCAACCGTCGCCATGGTGATGGGCGCACCCGGCCAGGTTGCGGGCTACGTGCTGATGAACGATTTTTCCATTCCCCATGCCAGCCTGTTCCGGCCGCCGGTCAAGTTCAAATGCCTGGACGGCTTTCTCGGGGTGGGCAGCAGGATGCTGTCACGGGACGAGGCGGGCGACCCTTTGCGCTTGCGCGTCGAGGTGCGCATCGGCGCCAAACTCGTGCAGGTGGTTGCATTCGATGGGCTCGTTCGGGATCCCGGCCGGCTGCTCGCCGATGTCAGCGAATTCATGACGTTGCGCGCCGGCGACGCTCTGATGCTGGGTTGCGGCATCCTGCCCGAGGGCGGCCGGCCGCTGGCCCGCGTTGGAGACCTCGTCGAGCTCAGCGCCCCGGGCTTCGGCAGTCTGGCCAACACGCTGGTGGCGCAGGCCGCACCATGAAACACGCACGCATCGTCCACCAAGGCGCGGAGCAACACGCGGTGGAGCGCGACGGCCGCCTGCTGCTGGACGACGGGCAGGCCGTGGCTTTCGATGCCGTGACCTGGCTGCCGCCGCTGCAACCCGTTGCGCAGCCACGCACCATCCTCGCACTCGGCCTGAACTACGCCGACCATGCGAAGGAGCTGGAGTTCAAGGCGCCCGAGGAGCCGCTGGTTTTCCTGAAAGGCGAGAGCGCGTTGGCCGGCCATCGCCAGGTGACGCGGCGGCCGGAAGGCGTGCAGTTCATGCACTACGAATGTGAGCTCACCGTGGTCGTGGGCAAGACCGCGAAGAACGTGAAGCGCGACGACGCCTACGAGTTCGTCGCCGGCTACACCGTGGCCAACGACTATGCAGTGCGCGACTTCCTGGAGAACTGGTACCGACCCAACCTGCGCGTGAAGAACCGCGACGGCGCCACGCCGCTCGGCCCTTGGCTGGTCGATGCGGCCGACGTGCCGAACCCGATGGCACTGGCGTTGCAGACCACCGTCAACGGCAAGGTCACGCAGTCGGGCAACACGCGGGACATGATCTTCGACGTGCCCTTTCTCATCGAATATTTTTCCAGCTTCATGACCTTGCGCCCCGGCGACCTGATCCTGACGGGCACGCCCGACGGGGTGGTCGACTGCCGGCCGGGCGATGTCGTCGTGACCGAGATCGAGGGCATTGGCGCCCTGATGAACACGATCGGATGAAACGTAGGGGCCTTATACACATGCGCATCGACCATCTGATCGACGGCAAGAGCGTTGCCGGCACCGAGTACTTCGAGACCCTCAATCCCGCGACGCAGGAAGTGCTGGCCGAAGTGGCCAGCGGTGGCGAGGCCGAGGTCAACCGCGCCGTGGCGGCTGCGAGAGCCGCCTTCCCCCAATGGGCGGTGACGCCCGCGCCGCAACGCGCCAAACTGATGCGCAAACTCGGCGACCTGATTGCGGCCCATGTGCCGGAGATCGCCCGCACCGAGACCAACGACTGCGGACAGGTGATCGCCCAGACGGGCAAGCAACTGGTGCCGCGCGCGGCCGACAACTTCTACTACTTCGCCGAGATGTGCACCCGCGTCGATGGCCACACCTACCCGACCGAAACGCACCTCAACTACACGCTGTTCCATCCGGTCGGCGTGTGCGCGCTGATCTCACCCTGGAACGTGCCCTTCATGACCGCGACCTGGAAGGTGGCGCCCTGCCTCGCCTTCGGCAATACAGCGGTGCTGAAGATGAGCGAGCTGTCGCCGATGTCGGCGGCGCGCCTGGGCGAGCTGGCGCTGGAAGCCGGCATCCCGCCCGGCGTGCTGAACCTGGTGCATGGCTACGGCAAGCAGGCCGGCGAGCCGCTGGTGCGACACCCCGACGTGCGGGCCATTTCCTTCACCGGCTCCACAGCCACCGGCAACCGCATCGTGAAGGAAGCGGGCCTCAAGAAGTTCAGCATGGAGCTCGGCGGCAAGTCGCCGTTCGTGATTTTCGACGATGCCGACCTCGACCGAGCGCTCGACGCGGCCGTGTTCATGATCTTCTCCAACAATGGCGAGCGTTGCACCGCAGGCAGCCGCATCCTGGTACAGCAGTCGATCTACGCGGACTTTGCGCGCAAGTTCGCGGAACGCGCCCGGCGGATCGCGGTCGGCGACCCGCTCGACGAGAAGACCCTCGTCGGCCCGATGATTTCGCAGGCTCACCTGGCCAAGGTACGCAGCTACATCGAGCTAGGGCCGACGGAAGGCGCGACACTGCTGTGCGGCGGGCTGGACGCGCCGGCGCTGCCGGACCGCGTAAAGAAAGGCAACTACGTAATGCCGACGGTCTTCGCTGACGTCGACAACCGCATGCGCATCGCCCAGGAAGAGATCTTCGGGCCGGTGGCCTGCCTGATCCCGTTCCAGGACGAGGCCGACGCGATCCGCCTGGCCAACGACATTCAGTACGGCCTGTCCAGCTATGTGTGGACCGAGAACCTGGGACGCGCCCATCGCGTCGCCGCGGCCGTGGAGGCGGGCATGTGCTTCGTCAACAGCCAGAACGTGCGCGACCTGCGCCAACCTTTCGGCGGCACCAAAGCCTCCGGCACGGGCAGGGAGGGAGGGACCTGGAGCTATGAAGTCTTCTGCGAACCGAAGAATGTGGCGGTGTCACTGGGGTCGCACCATATTCCGCATTGGGGGACGGCGTGAACGCCACCCCCCTGGGGGTTAATGTGGCTCCCCCCACCCCGACCCTCCCCTCAAGGGGAGGGCCACAAACCGAGGAACGAAGTCATGGGTAAGTTGGCTTTGGCGGCGAAGATCACGCATGTACCGTCCATGTACCTGAGCGAGCTGGACGGCCCGCGCAAGGGCACGCGGCAGGATGCGATTGATGGGCACATGGAAATCGGGCGGCGCTGCCGCGAGGCGGGCGTGGACACCCTCGTCGTGTTTGACACCCACTGGCTGGTCAACGCGAGTTACCACATCAACTGCGGGCCGCACTTCAAGGGTCTGTACACCAGCAACGAACTGCCGCACTTCATCAGCAACATGGCGTTCGAGTTCCCGGGCAATCCCGCGCTGGGCCAGTTGCTGGCGAAGGCCTGCAATGAACTGGGGGTGGAAACGCTGGCGCACGATGCGACCACGCTGAACCCGGAATACGGCACGCTGGTGCCGATGCGCTACATGAACGCCGACCAGAAGTTCAAGGTGGTGTCGGTGTCGGCCCTGTGCATGGCGCATTACCTGAACGACAGCGCGCGCCTGGGCTGGGCGATCCGGCGCGCCATCGAAGATCACTACGACGGCACGGTGGCGATCTTCGCGAGCGGCTCACTCTCGCACCGATTCGCGCAGAACGGCCTGGCCCCGGAATACGCATTCAGGATCTGGAGCCCGTTTTTGGAAACGCTGGACCAAGAGGTGGTTCGCATGTGGCAGCGCGGCGACTGGAAGGACTTCTGCGCGATGCTGCCCGAGTACGCCGCCAAGGGCCACGGCGAAGGCTTCATGCACGACACCGCGATGTTGCTCGGTGCGCTTGGCTGGTCGGACTACGACGGCCAGGCCGAGGTCTTGACGCCCTACTTCGGCGCGTCGGGCACCGGGCAAATTAACGCGGTGTTCCCGGTCACCCCGCAGGCCGGCCATTCCATTCCCGCCGCGCAGGCTTCGGCAGCGCTCGGCTTCCAGGCCGTGAGCCGGCTGTAGAAAGGTCCCAACGCATGCCGCACGTCGTTATCCAGTACACGCCCAATGTCGACGCCGACATGGATTCGCTGTGCCGCCAGGTCGCGGCCGTGCTGATCGAGCAGAAGGACGAGGACGGCAAGCGGCTGTTCCCGATCGGCGGGACGCGCGTGATGGCCTACCCCGCGGCGTACTTCGCCGTGGCCGACGGCAAGGACGACT
The DNA here is from genome assembly GCA_039926915.1 of Ramlibacter sp. GTDB lineage: Bacteria > Pseudomonadota > Gammaproteobacteria > Burkholderiales > Burkholderiaceae_C > Ramlibacter. Next base: position 11,355 of record JBDSWB010000015.1, on the reverse strand, counting down.
ATGCCTTCGTCTACATCAATGTGCGAATCGCGCCGGGGCGCGCTGCCGCCGATACGAAGCGCGCCGGCGACGCGGTGCTGGCACGGGTCCAGGCCCACTTCGCCAGCCTGTTCGCCCAGCGCCTGATCGGCATCACGCTGCAGATCGACGAGGGGCCCGGCCAGGTCTACGACGCCAAGCACAGCAACCTGCATCCCCTGTTCAGCAAGTAGGCTCATGTTCACGCAGGACCTTATCGCCCGGCTCGCCGCCGAACTGAACCAGAGCGAAAAGACTCGGGTTCAGGTCGGGCATTTCTCCAAGCGCTTTCCTGGCATGACCGTGGAGGACGGCTATGCCGTTTCCCGCGCCTGGGTGAAGATGAAGATTGCCGAGGGCCACGCGGTGCGGGGCCACAAGATCGGCCTCACCTCCCGCGCCATGCAACAGGCCAGCCAGATCGACGAGCCGGATTACGGCACGCTGCTGGACGACATGTTCTTCGAGCCGGGCGACGTCCCCGCCTCCCGCTTCATCGCGCCCCGCGTCGAAGTGGAGCTGGCCTTCGTGCTCAAGCACAAGCTGGAGGGCGCGGCCGTCACCGTCGACCAGGTGCTCGATGCGACCGACTACGTCACGCCCGCCATCGAAATCATCGACGCGCGCATCGAGCAGTTCGACCGCCGCACCAAGGCCATGCGCAAGGTGCAGGACACCATCAGCGACAACGCGGCCAATGCCGGCATCGTGCTCGGCGGGCGCAAAATGGATCCGCGTGAAGTGGACCTGCCCTGGTGCGGCGCCATCCTGCGGCAAAACGGCGCAGTGGAAGAGACCGGGTTGGCTGCGGGGGTTCAGGGCCATCCGGCCATTGGCGTCGCCTGGCTGGCGATGAAGCTCGCACCTTGGGGCGAATGCCTTGAGGCTGGTGAAGTGGTGCTGGCCGGTTCATTCACGCGCCCGGTGCCGGCGAAGGCCGGCGATGTCTTCGACGCTGATTACGGCCCGCTCGGGCGTTTCGAGTTCCGTTTTGTCTAGGAAAGAAAAGACATCCCATGCAATCACCCATCAACCCCTTCAAGCAGGCGCTGCGCGAGAAGCGCGCCCAGATCGGCTTGTGGCTCGGCCTGGCCGACCACTACACAACCGAAATCTGTGCCGGCGCGGGCTTCGACTGGCTGCTGATCGACGGCGAACACTCGCCCAATGACCTGCGCTCCATCCTGCAACAGGCCCAGGCGATCGCGGGCTACCCGGGCTCGCACTCGATTGCGCGCGTGCCGACGGGCCACGGCCATGTCGGCCAGGCGCTGATCAAGCAGTACCTGGACCTGGGCGTTCAGACGCTGCTGGTGCCGATGGTGGACACGCCGGAGCAGGCTGCTGAACTGGTGCGGTCGATGCGCTATCCGCCCGAAGGCGTGCGAGGCATGGGTGGCGCGCGCGCCTCGCGCTGGGGCCGCTACCCGAACTACCCGAAAGAGGCGAACGCGCAAGTCTGCCTGCTGGTGCAAGCTGAGACAAAAGCGGCGCTGGACAACGTGGAGGCCATCGCCGGCATTGAAGGGGTAGACGGAATCTTCATCGGCCCGGCCGACTTGTCCGCCTCGCTCGGCCATGTCGCCAACCCGGGCCATCCGCAGGTGCAGGCCGTGATCGACGACGCCATCCGACGGATCGTCAAGGCCGGCAAGGCGGCAGGCATCCTCACGCCGGACGAAGCACTGGCGCGGCACTACCTGGAGCTGGGCGCCACTTTCGTCGCGGTGGGGCTGGACAACAACCTCCTGGCGAAGGCCACGAGCGCGCTGGCCGCGAAATTCAAGACCACCGCTGCCGTGCTGCCGCCCAGCAAGACATACTGAATGGAGACCGGGACATGAATGCCATCCTCAAGCCCGCAGAACGCGGCATCCACCCGGACGAATGGCACACGCGCGTCCAGCTTGCCGCCTGCTACCGCATCTTCGACATGCTCGGCTGGACCGAGATGATCTACAACCACATCACCGTGCGCCTGCCCGAGAGTGTGAGCGGAAGCGAGAAGCACTTCCTGATCAATCCGTTCGGCCTGCACTACAGCGAGGTGACGGCCGGCAATCTGCTGAAGATCGACCTCAAGGGCGACAAGCTGGACGACAGCCCGTGGCCGGTGAACCCGGCCGGCTTCACCGTGCATTCGGCGATCCACGAGAACATCGCGAACGCCCATTGCGTCATGCACACGCACACGACGGCGGGTCTGGCTGTCGCCTGCACCCAGGGCGGCCTGGCGCAGAACAACTTCTATTCGGCGCAGTTGCATGGCCTGGTGGCGTATCACGACTTCGAAGGCATCACCATCCATGCCGACGAGGCGCCGCGTCTGCTGAAGAACATCGGCGACAGGCCCGCGGTGATCCTGCGCAACCACGGCCTGTTGACCTGGGGCAGCACGTTGCCGTTGGCTTTCGTGCGGCTGTGGACTTTGCAACGCGCTTGCGAAGTTCAGGCGGCGCAGGCTGCACTGGGCCCGGCCATCCCCGTGACCGAGAGAGTCGCGCAGCAAACGGTGGCCGACTCGTTCCAGTGGGACCAGCGCTTCGGCGCTGGACAGGATGTATTCGATGCCATGGTGCGCCGCGTGGATCGCATCGACGACAGTTACAGGAAGTGAAATTCGCACGATGAAAGTCTGCATCTACGGCGCCGGTGCGATCGGCGGATGGATCGGCGTGAAGCTGGCGCGCGCCGGCTGCGAAGTGAACGTCGTAGCGCGCGGCGCGACGCTTGATGCCTTGCAATCACACGGATTGCGCCTGCAGCAGGCGGGCGAGTCGCTGTCAGCGCCTGTGCGTTCCTCCGCCAGCCCGGCAGACCTCGGCGTGCAGGACCTGATCGTGGTCGCGGTCAAAGCGCCCGCGATGGCCGACGTCGCCAAAGCCATCGGTCCGATCATGGGCCCGAATACCATCGTCCTCACGGCCATGAACGGCGTGCCGTGGTGGTTCCTCGAAGGCTTCGGCGGCGCGTATGCGGGCCGGCGCCTGGAGTCGGTGGACCCGGACGGCGGCATCGCGCGCGCCATCCCGGCGTCCCACATCATCGGCTGCGTGGTGCACGCGAGTTGCTCGCTCGACGGCCCGGGCCAGGTCCGGCACCACTTCGGCAACAAGCTCATCGTCGGCGAGCCATCGGGCGAAAAGACGGCTCGGGTGCGGGAGCTGGTCGCGCGGCTGGGGAAGGCGGGCTTCGAGGCGGTGCTGTCCGATCAGATCCAGAAAGACGCCTGGTTCAAGCTCTGGGGCAACATGACCATGAACCCGGTGAGCGCGATCACCGGCGCCACCACCGACCGTGTGCTCGAAGACGATCTGGTGCGCGAATTCATCCAGAGCGTGATGCTCGAAGCCAGGGAGATCGGCGCGCGCATCGGCATCCGGATCGACCAGAGCCCCGAAGACCGGCATGCAGTCACGCGCAAGCTCGGCGCCTTCAAGACATCGATGCTGCAGGACGTGGAGGCGGGCAAGGCCGTGGAACTCGATGCGCTGGTGACGGTGGTGAAGGAGTTGGGCGGGATGACCGGCGTCGCGACGCCTTTCACCGATGCGCTGCTGGGACTGGCCCGGCTGCATGCACGCGTTCGCGGCCTGTATTCCTAGCCACCATGAATTGACTCCAGTTTGGATCCATAATGGATATTTATCCACTTCGGAGCCAAAGTGTCTAATTTATCAATCAAGGATGTGCCCGATGCCTGGGCGCAAGAGTTGCGCCAGCGCGCCAGTCGGAATCATCGTTCATTGCAGGGTGAGCTGATGGCCATCATCGAACATGCGATTCAACAACCCGCGACCTCGCCGCGGACCGGCTTGGCTGTGGCTTCGTCGGATCGCGCTCCTGCCGGCATCGAGATCGACCGCTTCGGCCATCCGATCATCCGCCGAGGCTCCAAGACCATCGAACAAATCGCGGCGGAACATCGAGTGCGATTCCCGGAGCCGATTCGAGGGGGGCCGCTTTCGGTTGACATCATTCGCGCGGACCGCGATTCGCGATGAGTGCAGGGCCCGCCTCGCCGTTCATCGCCGAACCCGGTGCGCAGTACATGATTTTGCCGCCCTTGGTGGTCGACTGCAGCGTGCTCAGTGCAGCCATCTTCGAGGAAGAGACCCGGGACGCTGCACTGAGCCGGCTGTTCGGGAAAACACTGCACGCCCCCTATCTGCTCGAACACGAGTTGGTGAGCGTGGCACTGAAGAAGCAGCGCCGCGGATGGGACCCTGCAGCCATCGCGCTTGCGCTGGCGGACCATGCTCAGCTGAATATCGCGTTGCACGGCACTGATGTGCAGGCGCAGCACGCCTTGGCCCAGCGCTACAAGGTAAGTGCCTACGACGCCGCCTACCTCTGGCTTGCCGCCGAACTGAAAGCGCCACTGGCTACTTTCGATGAGAAGCTCGCAAAGGCGGCCACCGCGCATCTGGCCAGCCTGCCGTGAAGCCCGCCACTGCACATTGCCCGCCCCGATGACCGCCGGAATCTCCGACCTTCACATCGAACGCGAGGACGCCCTGCCGACGCCGCGGTCCTTGCGTGAAGAGCTGCCATGCACTGAAGTGCAGGCCGCGCACATTGCACACTCGCGTGAAACGGTACGCCGCATCCTGCGCGGCGAGGACGCCCGACTGCTTGTGATCGCGGGGCCGTGCTCGATCCACGATCCTGCCTCCGCCATCGAATATGCCGGACGCCTGCGCGAATTGACGCCTCGCGTCGGCGACAGCCTGTTCCCGGTCATGCGTGTCTATTTCGAGAAGCCGCGCACGCGCATGGGCTGGAAAGGCCTGATCTACGACCCCGGGCTGGACGGCGAAGGCGACATCGGCGAGGGCCTGCGCGCAGCCCGCCGCATTCTGCTGGAATGCGCGCGGTTGCAGGTCCCGGCGGCCTCGGAAATCCTGGACCTGGTGACGCCCCAGTATTACGCCGAACTCCTGAGTTGGGGCGCCATCGGCGCGCGCACGGTCGAGAGCCCGTTGCACCGGCAGATGGCATCGGCGCTGTCGGCGCCGCTGGGGTTCAAGAATGCCACCAACGGCAGCGTGCAGGTGGCCATCGACGCGATTCACGTCGCGGCACAGCAGCACCGGTTTCCCAGTATCTCGCTGGAAGGCCGCGCCATCGTCGTCACCACCACCGGCAACCCGGACGCACACCTGGTGCTCAGGGGCGCCAACAGCGGCCCGAACTACGACAGCGCGAGCGTGGCAGCGGCCGCGCACGCGCTGGCGGCGTCCGGCCTGCCCGCGCGCCTGCTGGTGGACTGCAGCCACGGCAACAGCAGCAAGGACTACCGGCGCCAGCCGGAAGTCGCAGCCGACATCGCGCGCCAGATTGCGCAGGGCTCGCAGGCCATTGCTGGCGTGCTGCTGGAAAGCCACCTCGCGCAGGGGCGGCAGGACATCACGCACGGCCGCACCGGTCTGCGCTACGGCCAGAGCGTCACCGATGGCTGCATCGGCTGGGATGCCACCGTGCAGGTGCTCGAGCAGTTGGCCCAGGCGGTGCGCAGCCGCGCCGGGGCGACTCGCTGATGGCGTCGCACGCCAAGGCGATCAGCGGCACGGCGTTCGCTACGCTGCTGCTCATCGCGCTGATGATGGGCGCCAACCACGTCGCCGCCCGCATCGCTTTCAACAACGGCGTCGACGTGGCCACCGCGGTGGTGTTCCGCAGCGCCGTCACCGCGCTGGTCATCGTGGCGCTCCTCGCTATTCAGGGCGTGCGGGTGAAATTCAGCGCGCGCCACAAGCGCATGCTGCCGGTCATCGGTTTGCTGATCGGCGTGCAGAGCCTGTGCCTGTATTCGGCCGTGGCACGGCTGCCGGTGGCGCTCGCGCTGTTGGCCTTCAACACCTACCCGATCTGGACTGCCTTCTGGGCCCGTGTGGTGTACCACCAGCGGCCGGAACGCGCGATGCTGATCGCCATGCCGGTCATCCTGCTGGGCCTGGCGCTGGCGCTGGACGTCTTCGGCGCCGCTTCGGGCCTGGGCGCGGCCGGCCAGTGGGCGCGCATCGGCGCAGGCGTGGCCTTTGCGCTGGCTGCGGCCGGCACTTTCGGCCTGGCCCTGGTCATCACCCAGCATGAAGCCAGCGATGTCGACGGCCGCGTGCGCACCGCAACCACCATGACGATCGCGGGCCTGGTCGCGCTGGGCACCGTGGTGCTGCAGGGCGGCTTTCACCTGCCGACCGCGACCGCCGGTTGGGGGGGCCTGGCGGCGCTCACCTTCCTCTACGGCACCGCGTTCACGATCATGTTCACCGTGCTGCCCAAACTCGGCGTGGTCGACAACTCGGCGATCATGAACGTGGAGCCCGTCTTCGCTCTGGTCCTGGCCTGGCTGGTGCTGGGCCAGACGATCGCGCCCGTGCAGGTCGGCGGCGCGCTGATCGTGGTGGGGGCGGTGATGGCGCTGGGGATGCGGCGGCGCTGAGGCTCCGGTATAATCGGCTATACACGTATAGCAGAGGTTCCCCATGCTTGCCATCCGCCTTCCTCAACCCATTGAAGACCGTCTGAACGCGCTGGCCGAAGAGACCGGGCGCACCAAGACCACGCTGGCCCGCGAAGCCATCCTCGAGTTCATCGACGACCTGGAGGACTACTACCTTGCCGAAGCGCGCGCGCGCAAGAACCGCAAGACCATCCCGCTGGACGACGTGGAGCGCCTGCTTGGCTTGGGTCGTTGAGTTCGATCCCGATGCCGTCAAGGACCTGAAGAAGCTGGACATGCAGGTCCAACGCCGCATCATCGACTTCCTGCGTGAGCGCCTGGCGCCTATGAAGAACCCTCGCGAACTCGGCGAGGCATTGTCCGGCGCCGCGCTGGGCAATTACTGGAAGTACCGCGTCGGTGACTGGCGCATGGTCTGCGACATCCAGGACCGGCGCATCGTCGTGCGTGTGCTGCGCGTGGGGAACCGGCGCGAGGTTTATCGATAGGTTGTCCGCGAGGAAGGTTGCCAGGCTGCTTGACAGAATTTTTCGGCGAAAGCCCAAGTCAGAACTTGAGGACATTTTTGGGAAGTACGTTCCGCCTGACATCCTTGCCGCCATGCGGGAGCAAGGCGGTTTCAGTGCCGAGATGAGATCAGTGGAGTTCCTGTTCGTCGCCACGCAAGGCGCCAACGAGCAGCAAGCAGCGCAGATGGTCGCTCAGGCAGTGGACTTGATCAGCCAGGCTCACTGGATGGTCATGTCGATCATGGGTCCACTTGTCATGGCGGTGCGGGGCACGCCAGTTGACCGGCCGAAGACCACAGGCCGCGAAGACCTGGTAAGCCGGCTTTCTTCAACAATGGGTGATCGAGTCAAGATAATCCATGGCCATGGTGAAGCCTGGGTTGGCGATCTGGGTTCACCCAGCCGACGCGCCTATGGTGCGCCAATGCAGGAATAACTCGCGGTGCTCGCCGCCTTGCATCAGGCACCGTGGGGCAGGGCGAGAAACTCTACTTCGAATACAGCGCCTTGACGGCCTGGGCAAAGGTGGTCGTCTCTGGCGCCTTTGCCTGAAGAAATGCAGCGAGGCCGACAAGGACGGTCAATGTCGCGAGCGCGTGCAGCCACGTGTTTCTGACCAGCGAGCCCAACCAGTTTCCCAACGCTTGTTTTCGCGACAGTCGGCGCACCATGACACCTGCGAACGCGATCTCAAAGGCGGCTTCCAGCAGCAGCGGAAGTCCTCCAGCCATTGCAAACAGGCCGGCCGCAATCAGCCCCAGGACCAGAGCGGCAATGACAACTGCGCAACCTTCGGAATCGCCCACAGGAAAATCGAAGCTGCCGCCCCAATCGCCGCCATTGGCGCGATCCGTGCGCACGAAGTCGGCCCAGACACGGACGCTGGCGATGAAAACGACATACGACAGAAAAAAGCTGATGGCATAGCGCCCCGGCATGCTGTTCATGCCCAGCTTCAGCAAGGCCCAGCTCCACAGCCACCCGGCGAGCCAGGTGACCGTGAAGATCAGCGATACATGGAAATAGACAGAGCGGTGCCGCAGCCGCGACTCAATGAAGTTGCGCTTTTCGCGCTCGTACCGAGCCCTGTCCCAGTCTTCACTCATCCCTCAACGATCACCGGCACCCGCTGCGCCAGCGCGCACATCAGCTCATAGCCCACGGTACCGCCGGCACGCGCGGGCTCGTCGATGGAAAGCACGGTGCCGTTGTGCGAGCGGCCCCACAGCGTCACTTCGCTGCCCATGCCCGCTTTGGGGAGCTGCGTCAGGTCCACGGTGATCATGTCCATGCTGACGCGGCCGACCATGCGGGTGCGCAGGCCATCGACCAGCACCGGCGTGCCGGTGGTGCAGTGGCGCGGGTAGCCATCGGCGTAGCCGCAGGCGATCACGCCGATACGAAGGGGACCGTCGGCGGAAAAATTGGATCCATAGCCCACCGTGTCGCCCGCCACCAGTTGCTGGACGCCGATGATGCGGGCGCTCAGTGTCATCGCCGGCAGCAAATCCCAATGCGCGATGTCATGGTCGGGGAAGTCCGGCGCACTGCCGTACACCGCGATGCCAGGACGCACCCAGTCCGAACGCACCGCGGGCTCTGCGCCGAAACGCAGGCTGGCCGCGCTGTTGGACAGGGTCCGCTCGCCGGGCAGGTCGTGGGTGATTTCCTCGAAGACGCGCAGCTGCGCGCTGATGCCCTTGGGCCCGTCGGCATCGCTGAAATGCGTCATCAGGGAAATTTCATCGACCTGCGGCAACGCGTCGAGCCGGGTCCAGGCCGCGCGGTACCTTTGCGGCGCGAAGCCCAGGCGATTCATCCCCGAATTCATCTTGAGGAAGACGCGGTGCGGCTGGTGGGTCTTGTGCATGGCCAGCATGTCGATCTGCTCGTCGCAGTGCACCGTGTGCCACAGGTTCAGGCGCGAGCACAGCTCCAGGTCGCGGGCCTCGAACACACCTTCGAGCAGCAGGATCGGCCCGCGCCAGCCCAGCGCGCGCACGCGTTCGGCCTCGTGCAGCTCCAGCAGGGCGAAGCCGTCGACGCCGCGCAACCCCTCCCACACGCGCTCGATGCCGTGCCCATAGGCGTTGGCTTTCACCACGCCCCACACCTTCACGTCGGGCGCGGCGGTGCGCACGCGCGCGAGATTGTGTCGCAGCGCGTCGGTGTGAATGGTGGCCTGGATGGGACGGGGCATGGCTCGATCAGAGGTCGTTCTGTGAGGATTTTGGCACTACCCCGCGTGATATAACCCCTTGTCGCTTGGAGACAGACACAATAATCACTGCCCATCAGCCACGCTGATGCGCCACGACACAGCCAATGAAGCGCGGTTTTTACACCATCATGTCGGCCCAGTTCTTTTCGTCACTGGCCGACAACGCTTTGTTTGTGGCCGCGGTGGAACTGCTGAGGACAGGCGGGTCCGCCGAGTGGCAACGAGCCGCCCTCGTGCCGATGTTCGCGCTGTTCTATGTGGTGCTCGCTCCTTTCGTCGGTGCTTTCGCCGACGCCGTGCCAAAAGGCAAGGTCATGTTCGCGAGCAATGCGATCAAGGTGGTGGGCTGCCTGCTGATGCTGTTCGGAACCCACCCGCTCATGGCCTATGCGGTGGTAGGCCTCGGGGCCGCCGCCTACTCTCCAGCCAAGTACGGCATCCTCACCGAGTTGCTGCCGGCGTCGCAGCTGGTGAAGGCCAACGGCTGGATCGAAGGCCTCACCATCGCTTCCATCATCCTGGGCATCCTGCTGGGCGGGCAGTTGATCGGGCAGGCGGTGGCGTCGCGCCTGCTGGCCTTCGACTTTCCCGTCATAGATACCGGTGTCGACACCCCGCCCGAAGCCGCCATCACGTTGCTGATCTTCGTCTACATGCTGGCCGCGTGGTTCAACACCCGCATCCCGCACACCGGTGTGGAGATGCGGCCGGTCCCAAAGAACCTGCTGGAGCTGGTGCCCGATTTCTGGACATGCAATTCGCGGCTGTGGCACGACAAGCTGGGCCAGATTTCGCTGGCCAGCACCACGCTGATCTGGGGCGTGAGCGGCAACCTGCGCTACATCATCCTGGCCTGGAGCGCCGCGGCGTTGAGTTACAGCACGACCCAGGCATCGTCGTTGTCGGGCGTGGTCGCGCTGGGCACCGCCGTGGGTGCCGCGGTGGCTTCGGTGCGCATGCGGCTGGACATGGCCACCAGTGTCATGCCGCTTGGCATCGTGATGGGCGTGCTGGTGATCCTCATGAATTTCATCAGCAGCGTCTGGGTCGCAGCGCCGTTCCTGATCTTGCTGGGCGCGCTGGCCGGTTTCATGGTGGTACCGATGAATGCCTTGCTGCAGCATCGCGGCCACAACCTGATGGGTGCGGGCCGGTCCATCGCCGTCCAGAACTTCAACGAACAGGCTTGCATCCTGGGCCTGGGGGCGTTCTACAGCCTGTCGGCGGGAATGGGCATGTCCGCCTTCAGCGCCATCACCGGCTTCGGCATCATCGTGGCGAGCGTGATGTGGATCATCCAGCGCTGGCACCAGAGCAACTGCGTGAAATACAAGGAAGAAGTCGAGCACCTCCTGCAGATCGCCCTGCACGACAACCCGCATGGCTAGCCGCAGGTCGGCAGGCACGGTCCTGCCGGCACTGGCCCTCACGCTCAACGCCTTCGTCTGGGGCGTCTCATGGTGGCCTTTCCGCGAGCTGCAGGGCTACGGGGTCCATCCCTTGTGGGCCACTGCACTGGTCTACATCACCTCCCTCGCTTTGTTGTTGGCCTGGAAGCCCTCGGCATGGCGCGGTTTCAGCGACCAGCCCCTGCTCTGGCTGCTGCTTGTCGCGGCCGGTCTGACCAACGTGGGCTTCAATTGGGCGGTGACCGTCGGAGACGTGGTGCGGGTGGTGCTGCTGTTCTACCTGATGCCCGCGTGGACGGTGATCCTGGCCTGGCCGATCCTCGGCGAGCGGCCCACTGCGGTTTCGCTGCTTCGGCTGGCGTTGGCGCTGACCGGCGTGGCCGTGGTGCTCAACACCGGTGACTCGCCGTGGCCGGTGCCGGAAGGCGTGGCCGACTGGCTGGCGCTGATGGGTGGCCTGAGCTTTGCGCTGACGAACATCCTGCTGCGCAAGCTGCATCGGGCGTCCGCGCCTTCGCGCATCCTGGCCATGTTCGGCGGCGGCGCGCTGCTTGCTTCGGCTGCCGCCGTGGCGGGAATGGCGCTGGGCCTCGTGACGGCGCCGCCTGCGCCGCAGCTGGGCTGGGCCGGCGTCGGGCTGGCGCTGAGCCTTGGCTTCCTGGCCAGCAATGTGGCGTTGCAATACGGCGCCTCGCGGATGAATGCCCATGCCGGCGCGCTGATCATGCTGTC
>JBDSWB010000014.1:0-8377 GCA_039926915.1 Ramlibacter sp. | reverse complement strand
TGAGGATCGATCTCCATCCTCGGCAGGTAGCTGTTGTGGACCAGGTCCTGCTTGCGAATGCCGCGGATGTTCTTCACCGCGCAGAGCGTCTTGGCCAGGCCGAAGCTGTCCTTGATGCCCGCATCCAGACCCGCCCGCGACACGAAGGTCAGCGAGCCGCGCGCGACGGCGCCGCCGAAGCTGCCGAACATCGGCCGGTAGTGCACGGGTTGCGGCGTCGGGATCGAAGCGTTCGGGTCGCCCATCGCTGCCAGCGCAATGAAACCGCCCTTGAGCACCAGCGCCGGTTTCACGCCGAAGAACGCGGGCTTCCATACCACAAGGTCGGCCCACTTGCCCGGCTCGATGCTGCCGACTTCATGGCTGATGCCGTGCGCGATGGCCGGGTTGATCGTGTACTTGGCGACATAGCGCGCCACGCGGAAGTTGTCGTGGCGCTCGTGGATCGTGCCGTCCGGTCCGGCGAGCTTGCCGCGCTGCAGCTTCATCTTGTGCGCGGTCTGCCAGGTGCGCATGATCACCTCGCCGACCCGGCCCATCGCCTGGCTGTCGGAGCTCATCATGCTGATCGCGCCCAGGTCATGCAGCACGTCTTCCGCCGCGATGGTTTCCTTGCGAATGCGGCTTTCGGCGAAGGCCAGGTCTTCGGCGATGGCCGGGTCGAGGTGATGGCACACCATCAGCATGTCCACATGCTCGTCCAGCGTGTTGACGGTGTACGGCATCGTGGGGTTGGTCGATGACGGCAGGAAGTTCGCCTCTCCCACCACGCGCAGGATGTCCGGTGCGTGGCCGCCGCCCGCGCCCTCGGTGTGGAAGGCGCAGAGCCCGCGGCTCTGTCCATTCTTGTACGTGGCGGCGATCGTGTTCTCGACGAACCCCGATTCGTTGAGCGTGTCGCTGTGGATGGCCACCTGGGTGTCTGTGGCTTCCGCCACGTCCAGGCAATTGCTGATCGCCGCGGGTGTGGTGCCCCAGTCCTCGTGCAGTTTCAGGCCGATCACCCCGGCGTTGATCTGCTCGTGCAGCGCGGCCGGCAGGCTGGCGTTGCCCTTGCCGAGGAAGCCGAGGTTCATCGGGAAGGCGTCCGCCGCCTGCAACATGCGCTCGATGTTCCAGGGGCCGGGCGTGCAGGTGGTGGCGAAGGTGCCGGTGGCCGGGCCGGTGCCGCCGCCCAGCATGGTGGTGACGCCGGCGGCCAGCGCCTCGTCGATCTGCTGCGGGCAGATAAAGTGGATGTGGCAGTCGATGCCGCCGGCCGTGACGATGTTGCCTTCACAGGAAAAGATCTCCGTGCCCGGGCCGATGACCATGTCGATGCCCGGTTGCGTGTCCGGGTTGCCGGCCTTGCCGATCACCGCAATGCGCCCGCCCTTGATGCCGATGTCGGCCTTGACGATGCCCCAGTGGTCGACGATGAGGGCGTTGGTCATCACCAGGTCCATCGCGCCCTCGGCACGGGTCTTCTGGCTTTGCGCCATGCCGTCGCGGATGGTCTTGCCGCCGCCGAACTTCACTTCCTCGCCGTAGCCGCCGGCCCGCAGCGTGTAGTCTTCCTCGACCTCGATCACCAGTTCGGTGTCGGCCAGCCGCACGCGGTCACCCGTCGTCGGCCCGAACATCTCGGCGTAGCCACGCCGTCCAATGGTTGCCATAGCTATGCCTCCCGACGGGCCGCCCCTAGGGAGGCAGCGCCCCCTCGGGGGGCAGAGAACGAATGTGAACGCGGGGGCTTCATAACTTTCCTTGCACCAGGCCGCGGAAGCCGTAGACCTTGCGCTCGCCGGCGAGGTCCACCAGTTCCACGGTGCGTTGTTGCCCCGGCTCGAAGCGCACGGCGGTGCCCGAAGCGATGTTCAATCGCATACCGCGCGCCGCCTCGCGATCGAACTGCAGCGCGCCGTTGGTTTCCGCAAAGTGGTAGTGAGAGCCGACCTGGATCGGCCGGTCGGCCGTGTTGCGCACCACCACCGTCAGCGTGCGCCGGCCCGGATTGAGGACGTGGTCGCCCGGGTCGGTGAAGAGTTCGCCCGGAATCATGATCAGACAATCGGCTGGTGCACCGTGACCAGCTTGGTTCCGTCGGGGAAGGTCGCTTCCACCTGGATGTCAGGGATCATTTCCGGCACGCCTTCCATCACATCTGCGCGGGTGAGAAAGCTGCGGCCCTCGCTCATCAGCTGCGCCACGGTCTTGCCGTCGCGCGCGCCTTCCATCACCGCCGCGGAGATCAGGGCGACGGCCTCGGGGTAATTGAGCTTGAGCCCGCGCGCCTTGCGCCGCTCCGCCAGCAGGCCGGCGGTGAAGATCAGCAGCTTGTCTTTTTCGCGGGGGGTCAGTTCCATGGCTGCGTGGGGTTGTTCCTGGCGGTCCATCTTAGTGCAAGGCCCGTGCCCGTCCATACGCCGGAAAGCGCAGGGACGGGCACGGAACGTGCACCCTCCCGGCCGTGAGCCGATCCATCCCCATCCTGCCGATCCCCGCCACCCTTGCCGGCGCTGCGCAAATCGACGCCCCGCAGCGGGTCGTGAAGGTTCGGCGTGACTACAACAGCTGGGTGGCCAGCGAGACGATGGAAGACTATGCGCTGCGCTACACGCCGCAGCGCTTTCGCAAGTGGTCCACTTTCCGCGTCGCCAACACCGCGTTCGGCGCGGCCTCGTTCCTGATCCTCGAAGCCGTGGGGGCGACGCTGCTCGTTCAATACGGGTTCCTCAATGCTTTCTGGGCGATCCTGGCCACCGGGCTGATCATCTTTGTGGCCGGCTTGCCGATCAGCATCTACGCCGCCCGGTACGGGGTCGACATGGACCTGCTGACGCGTGGCGCGGGCTTCGGCTACATCGGCTCCACGCTGACCTCGCTGATCTACGCATCGTTCACCTTCATCTTCTTCGCGCTGGAGGCGGCGGTGATGGCCTATGCGCTGGAATTGGCGCTGGGCATTCCGCCGAGTTGGGGCTACCTGGTGTGCGCGCTGGTCGTGATCCCGCTGGTGACCCACGGCGTGTCCGCGATCAGCCGGCTGCAGATGTGGACCCAACCTCTCTGGCTGGTGATGCTCGTGGTGCCCTTTGTCTATGTGCTGGCGCGCGATCCTGGTGCGTTCGCCGGCATCACGCACTACGCTGGTGATAAGGGGGCCACGGCCAATTTCGATCTGCACTTGTTTGGTGCCGCACTGACCGTGGGCATCGCCCTCATCTCGCAGATGGGCGAGCAGGCCGACTACCTGCGCTTCATGCCCGCCCAGACCGCCAAGAATAGAAAGCGCTGGTGGGCGGGGGTGATGGCCGGCGGGCCGGGCTGGGTGCTGCTTGGCGTGGTGAAGATGCTGGGCGGCGCACTACTGGCCTACCTCGCCATCACCCACATGGTGCCGACCGACCGGGCCGTCGATCCCAACCAGATGTACCTGGCGGCCTACGAGTACGTGTTCCCGAATTATGGTTGGGCGGTCGCGGCAACGGCGCTGTTCGTCGTCATCTCGCAGCTGAAGATCAACGTCACGAACGCCTATGCCGGTTCGCTCGCCTGGTCGAACTTTTTCTCGCGCGTGACGCACAGCCACCCGGGCCGGGTGGTGTGGGTGGTGTTCAACACGCTGATCGCCTTCATGCTGATGGAGATGAATGTGTTTCAGGCCCTGGGTGACGTGCTGGGCCTGTACTCCAACATCGCCATCGCCTGGATGATGGCCGTGGTGGCCGATCTGGTGATCAACAAGCCATTGGGCCTCTCCCCGCCGGGCATCGAATTCAAGCGCGCCTACCTTTACGACATCAATCCGGTCGGCGTCGGCGCGATGGCGCTGGCTTCAGCCCTGTCCATCGTGGCGCACCTCGGCTTCTTCGGGCCGCTGGCGCAGGCGTTTTCGGCGTTGATCGCGCTCGGCGTCGCGTTCGTCACTGCGCCGTTGATCGCGTGGCTGACCAAGGGCCGCTACTACATCGCCAGGGACGGCGGTGCCGGCACGCAGGCGCAGGCGCGAACGGAGGCAACGGTCACCCGCTGCGTGATCTGCGAGCGCGAGTACGAAGGCCCGGACATGGCGCATTGCCCGGCCTACCAGGGGCCGATCTGCTCGCTGTGCTGCACGCTGGACGCGCGCTGCGGGGACCTGTGCAAACCCCATGCGAGCCTGTCGGCGCAATGGTCGGGCGCGCTGCGCTGGCTGCTGCCGCGCCGGGTCTGGCCCTACCTGGACACCGGCCTGGGCCACTTCCTGCTACTGATGCTGATCATCGTGCCATTGCTGGCCACCGTCTTTGGCTTGCTGTACCACCAGGAGCTGCGCGCAGTTGCGCAGATGCTGGAGCCCGGGGAATCCCCGGACGGCACGCTGCGCTCCGGTTTCCTGAAAGCCTACATGGCGCTGCTGGTGATCGCGGGCATCGTGGCGTGGTGGCTGGTGCTGGCGCACAAGAGCCGGCAGGTTGCGCAGGAAGAATCCAACCGGCAGACCCACCTGCTGATGCGCGAGATCGAGTCGCACCGCCAGACCGACGAGGCGCTGAAAAATGCGCGACTGCTGGCCGAACAGGCCAAGCTGGCGGCGGAACACGCCAACCAGGCCAAAAGCCGCTACATCAGCGCGATCAGCCACGAACTGCGCACGCCGCTCAACAGCATTCTGGGCTATGCGCAGCTGATGGGAGAGGACGCCGGCGTCCCCCCACACCGCAAGCAGGCAGTGAACGTGATCCGGCGCGGCGGCGAGCACCTGCTGTCGCTGATCGAGGGCACGCTGGACATTGCACGCATCGAAGCCGGCAAGCTCACACTGAATGTCAAGCCCATGCACTTCGCTGATTGCGTGCACGAGATGGCAGGCATGTTCGAGCCGCAGGCTGCGGCCAAGGGGCTCGCATTCCGCTTCGACGCGGAGGGCAACGTGCCGGACGTGGTGCGGGCCGACGAAAAGCGGGTGCGTCAGATCCTGATCAACCTGTTGGGTAACGCCATTAAGTTCACCACCCGGGGGCAAGTGACCTTCCGGGTGCGCTATGCGCGCGAGATGGCGAACATCGAGATCGAGGACACCGGGCCGGGCCTGACCGGCGACGAACTCGCGCAGATCTTCGAGCCCTTCGCCCGCGGCAACAGCGCAAGCCACACCGCGCCGGGCGCGGGCCTCGGCCTGACCATCGCCAAGATGCTGACCGACCTGATGGGCGGCGAACTCACAGTGGCCAGTACGCCGGGTGCCGGCTCGGTGTTCCGCATCAAGCTGTTCCTGCCCGAGGTGCGAAACGCAGTGATCGCGGCCCAGGTCACAGTGCCACGCCTTCGGCGCGCCTACGAGGGCGCACGCCGCAAGGTGCTGGTGGTTGACAACGAAGAAGCCGATCGCGAACTGCTGGTGCACCTGCTGGAGCCACTGGGTTTCGAATTGCGCACCGCCGCGAGCGGCCACGATGCGCTCGACTTGCTGGCCGCGGGCCTGCAGCCCGACGCCATCCTGATGGACCTGGCCATGCCCGGCATCGATGGCTGGGAAACCATCCGCCGGCTGCGCCGCATCGAACCTGCCGGGGGCTCGAAAGTGGCCATCGTCTCGGCCAACGCCTTCGACAAGGGACTGGACAATGACGTGGGCATCCGTCCCGAAGACTTCATCCTCAAGCCCGTTCGCCACAGCGAGCTGCTTGACTGGCTGGAGCGGCAATTGGGTTTGCGCTGGCTGGATGCGGAGCCGACTGCGCCCGCGCCGCCCCGAGGCGTTACCGGATGGATCTGGCCCGAGGCCGGTTCGCTGCAGGCGCTGCAGCAGGCCGTGCAACTGGGCTATTACCGGGGCATCATGAACAAGCTGGATGAAGTGGACAGGGCGCAGCCCGAATGCGCCGGCTTCACCGCCGCCATGCGCGAGCTGGCCCGGCAGTTCCAGTTCGAAGGCATGAGCCGTGAATTGGCGAAGGCGCCCGTGCTGGAGACCAAGCCATGAACGCCCGCATCGACCTGGACCGCGCCAACAACGATGTCGTGCTGATCGTGGACGACGTGCCCGACAACCTCGCGATCCTGCACGACGCGCTGGACGAATCGGGATACACCGTGCTGGTGGCCACCGGCGGCGAAGCGGCGCTGCAGCGGGCGGTGCAGGCGCTGCCCGACATCGTTCTGCTGGACGCGATGATGCCGGGCATGGACGGTTTCGAGGTCGCCAAGCGATTGAAGGCTTCTCCCCTTACGGCGCACATTCCCATCATCTTCATGACCGGGCTGACCGAAACCGAATATCTGGTTGCGGCGCTTGAGGCGGGCGGCGTCGATTACGTCACCAAGCCGATCAAGCCCAAGGAGGTGCTGGCCCGCATGGGCGTGCACATGCAGGGCGCCCGCCAGGCACGCCAGACACGAAATGCGCTGGACGCTTTCGGCTATGCCAGCATCACCGTGCGGGCCAGCGACGGCAAGCTGATGTGGCAGACGCCGCTGGCGCGTGAGTTGCTGATGGCCTACTACGGCACCAGGGCGCCCCACGCTCCCGAGGCGGTGACCGCGTGGCTGCAGCGCCACCTCAAGGAGGCCGAACAGCAGGTCGAGCCGCCGCGCCTGACGGCGCAGCTCGGCGCGCGGCGGCTGACGTTTCGCCTGCACCAGCAGACCGGCGACAGCGAGGGCGGCGGGGACTGGCTGATCGTCATGCGCGAGGAATCCGACGCGCAGGTGATCGAGGCGATGAGCCTGTCGTTGAAGCTAACGGCGCGCGAAGCCGAGGTGCTCTACTGGGTGGTGAAGGGCAAGATCAACCGCGACATCGCCGACATCATCGGAGCCAGCCCGGCGACGGTGAAGAAACACCTGGAGCGCGTGTTCGCCAAGTTGGGCGTGGAAACCCGCACCGCCGCCGCCGGCATGGCGATGAACCGCATCCGGCAGCTGCATCCGCAGTTCGAGGGCTGAGCACGGCGGCTCGTCGCCGCTCGTTACGCAGCCAATACGAAACGATGGTCGGAGGCCGCCATCTGGGCGATGGTGGGCACTTCTCGCGCGATTCGCCTGGCGGATGTCTTTTCAGCGATCTTCAGGTCATAGGCCATCTGCAGGTTCATCCACGATTGCGCGTCGCCGCCAAAGAATCTGGCCAGCCGCAGCGCGGTGTCCGGCGTGACGCCACGGTTCTCGCGCACGATCTCATTGATGCGCGCCGGCGGCACATGCAACGCCTGCGACAGCGCATGGGCAGAAATGTTGAGCGGTGCCAGAAACTCCTTTCGAAGAATCTCGCCCGGGTGGATGGCGCGCATGCCGTTCTTGGTCATGAAAAACTCCTTTCACCGGTGGTAGTCAACAATTTCAACGTTCTCCGGTCCCTTTTCCGTCCACACGAAGCAGATGCGCCACTGCTGATTGACGCGAGTGCTGTGCTGCCCGGCGCGAAGATGAAGGCGCCCAGCGCTTGCGGTACCTGCGCGAGTGTGGCGTCGCCTGTATTCCCATCATCTGACTTCAAGGTAAAATTACAATATAGGCAAATTACCTTGAAGATGTCCTTGTTCTCATTTCATGAGCTAAGCGAGCAGCAAAAGCGCCAGCTCATCGACGCCGAAATGCTCTTCGCCGGTCTGGAGAAGGCGGAGGCGGACGCCATTCGCCATCGCGGCTCCATGTTCTGGCGCGACCAAGACGGCGGCCGGTATCTCATTGCCCTGTCAGCCCACTCTCGCCAGCGCTCCCTCGGGCCCGCGTCCAAAGAGAATGAGCTGAAGTACGAGCGATTCACCAGGAGAAAAGTCGAGGTCGAGGCGCGGCTGAAGGCTCTGCGCGAGAAGGTGGCCGAATACAGGCGCATGAACAAGGCGCTGCGAGTGGGCCGCACGCCGGACGTTTTGATCGACGTGCTCAACGCCATGATGCGCTACGGCGTCTCTGAGCACTTTCTCGTGGTCGGAACTCAAGCGCTGTTTGCCTACGAAATTGCTGCGGGAGTGCGCTTCCCGAGCGACGTGATGGCCACGCAGGACGCGGACTTTCTATTCGATACAGCCAAGAGGGCGGCCTTCATGGAGGTAATGGAGGATCGCAAGATGTCGTTCCTTGGCATCTTGCAGAAGGCCGACAAGAGCTTCGAACGTGATGAGCTCGACAACCACACCGCGCGCAATGCGTCCGGCTACGAGATCGACCTGATCCGCCGCTTTCCGCCGGACCCGCAGGACCCATCGGAGCATCCGCTTCAGCTCACGCCGGACGAGGAAGATCTGTGGCCGGTCCGCGCCTCGATGGGTCAAAAACTATTGTCGGTTCCGCGCTTCGACCAGGTGGTGGTTGGCGTGAACGGCGGCATGGCGCGTATGCGCACTGTGCATCCGTCGCACTTCGCGCGGATCAAGCGCCAGCTCGCCAAGGATCGCAACCGCGACCCGCGCAA
>JBDSWB010000013.1:0-5738 GCA_039926915.1 Ramlibacter sp. | reverse complement strand
ACTGGTTCCAGCTCTCGCTGAAGGAAGGCCTGACGGTTTTCCGCGACCAGGAGTTCAGCATGGACCTGGCGGGCGCCCCTTCTGCGCGCGCCGTCAAGCGCATCGAGGACGTGCGGGTGCTGCGCACGGCGCAGTTCCCTGAAGACGCCGGCCCGATGGCGCACCCGGTACGGCCCGACCAGTACCTGGAAATCAACAACTTCTACACCGTGACGGTGTACGAAAAAGGCGCCGAGGTCGTGCGCATGATGCAAACGCTGGTGGGCCGCAAAGGCTTCGCCAAGGGCATGACGCTGTACTTCCAGCGCCACGACGGCAGCGCCGTCACCTGCGACGACTTCGCGCAATCCATCGCCGACGCCAACCCCGAATCAAAACTTGCCCAGCTGCTTCCCCAGTTCAAGCGCTGGTACAGCCAGGCCGGCACGCCACGGGTGAAGGCGACCACGCACTACGATGCCGAATCCCGCATCTTCAACCTCACGCTGACGCAGACTTGCCCCGCGACCACCGGTCAGGCGGAGAAGGAGCCTTTCGTCATCCCGATCGGCCTGGGCCTGCTGGCCCCGGACGGCAGCGCGTTGACCGACGGCATGCACGTGCTCACGCAGGCAAGCGAGACGCTGAGCTTCCCCGGCATGCAGTCCGAGCCCGTGCCTTCCATCCTGCGCGGCTTCAGCGCTCCGGTCATCCTGGAATTCGACTACACCGACGCGCAGTTGCTGACCCTGCTGGCGCACGACACGGACCCCTTCAATTGCTGGGAGGCCGGACAGCGGCTGGCCGTCAACCGTGCGCTGGCATTCATCGGCCAGGAAGGCCTTGCGGCCGGCGACATCCGCCTGGACGCGCCGTACATTGGAGCCATGCGCACCATCCTGCGCCATCCCGCGCTGGACGCCGCGTTCAAGGAACTGGTGCTCACGCTGCCCGCCGAGACTTACATCGCGGAGCAGCTAGACGTCGTCGACCCCCAGCGCATCCATGCCGTGCGTGAGGCGATGCGCGAGCAGATCGCCCAGGCGCTGCAGGCGGACTGGGAGTGGGCGTTTGACGCCCACCAGGAAAACGGCGGCTACCAGCCGGACTCGGTGTCGGCCGGCCGCCGCGCGCTGGCGGGCATGGCCCTCGCGAACCTGTGCCTGGCCGCGCGCAAAAGCGCCGACGCCGTGTGGCCCGGCAAAGCGCTCCAGCGCTTCAAGGATGCCGGCAACATGACCGACCGCTTCAATGCGCTGGCCGCGCTGGTGACTGGTGGCCACGAACTGGCAGGTCAGGCACTGCAGCGATTCCATTCCCTGTTCAAGGACGAGGCGCTGGTGCTCGACAAATGGTTTGCGTTGCAAGCCGGCGCGCCGGACCGGCGCGGCAGTATCCTGCCCGTCGTCAAGCAGCTGATGAACCACCCGGACTTCAACCTCCGCAACCCGAACCGAGCACGCAGCGTGATCTTTGCCTATTGCAGCGCCAACCCCGGTGCCTTCCACCGCCCCGACGCGGCGGGCTACGTGTACTGGTCAGATCGCGTCATCGAACTGGATGCCTTCAACCCGCAGGTCGCCGCCCGGCTGGCCCGCGCGCTGGACCGCTGGAAGAAACTGGTCGAGCCCCTGCGCGGCGCGGCGCGCGAGGCGATCGCCCGCGTTGCCGCCCGGCCCGACCTCAGCAACGACGTGCGCGAAGTCGTCTCGCGTGCACTGGCTGACTGACAACCTACTTCATTCGCACATGGCCACCCAACCCAAGAACGCCTTCTACGCCCAGTCCGGCGGCGTCACCGCCGTCATCAACGCCTCCGCCTGCGGAGTGATCGAGACCGCGCGCGCCCACAAAGACAAGATCGGCAAGGTCTATGCCGGCCGCAATGGCATCATCGGCGCGCTGACCGAGGACCTGATCGACACCGGCAAGGAGTCGGCGTCCGCGATCGCACTGCTGCGCTCCACGCCGTCCGGGGCCTTCGGTTCGTGCCGCTTCAAGCTCAAATCGCTCGAAGCCAACAAGCGCGAATACGGGCGGCTGATCGACGTCTTCAGGGCGCACGGCATCGGCTACTTCTTCTACAACGGCGGCGGCGACTCGGCCGACACCTGCTACAAAGTGAGCCAGTTGTCCGAAGCAATGGGCTACCCGCTTCAGGCGATCCATGTGCCCAAGACGGTGGACAACGACCTGCCGATCACCGACTGCTGCCCCGGCTTCGGCTCGGTCGCCAAGTACGTGGCCGTGTCCGCGCTGGAAGCATCTTTCGACGTCCGCTCCATGGCCAAGACATCGACGAAAGTGTTCGTTCTTGAAGTCATGGGGCGCCACGCGGGTTGGATCGCCGCGGCCGGCGGCCTGATCGAGGACCACGGGATCCCCGTCGTCGTGCACTTTCCCGAGATCGAGTTCGACGAGAAGAAATTCCTGGCGCGTGTTGAGAAACTGGTCAAGCAGCACGGCTACTGCACCGTGGTGGTGTCTGAAGGCTGCCACCACCCGGACGGCAAATTCCTCGCCGAGCAAGGCACGCGCGACGCTTTCGGCCACGCGCAGCTGGGCGGTGCGGCACCGGTCATCGCGAACATGGTCAAGAACGCGCTGGGGCACAAGTTCCACTGGGCGGTCGCTGACTACCTTCAACGAGCCGCTCGTCACATCGCTTCGAAAACCGACGTGCAGCAGGCATACGACTTGGGCAAGGCGGCCGTTCAACTGGCGCTGAAGGGACACAACGCCGTGATGCCGACCATCGACCGCGTGAGCAACACGCCCTATAAATACAAGATCGGGATGGCGCCTTTGTCCAAGGTGGCCAACGTCGAGAAGTTCATGCCGCGCAACTTCATCACCGCGGACGGCTTCGGCATCACCGAGCCCTGCAAGCGCTACCTGCTGCCGCTGATCCAGGGCGAAGACTACCCGAAGTACAAGGGCGGTGTGCCGGTCTACGCCACGCTGAAGAACGTGGCGGTTCCCAAGAAACTGCCCGCGTTTGCGTTGAAGTAATCGCGCAAGGGATCAGCCGCGCGCTCATGGCGTGTAGGCCACCGCCGCCAGCGCCTTCGCCGGATTGACCAGGGTGCGGCGCCCGTCTTCGGTCCGCTCCGCGGTGCTGCGCATGATCGCGATCACCTCGGCGGGCTTGAGCGACGGCTTCACCGCCAGGATCTTGGCAGCCAGATTCGTGACCTGGGGCGCCGACATCGAGGTGCCTGATATCGCCAGCCTGCGCCCACCCGGAACCCAGCTCTCCACCTGGTAGCCGTTGGCGTGCAACTGGGTGGTGGGGCCATAACTGGTGAAGGCCGCCTCGTCGCCCGCCTTGTCCACGGCGCCGACCGCCACCAGGTTGGGCAGCACGATGCCCGAGGGGTACGCATCATTGAAGGTCGGGTCGTTACCGGAGTTGCCAGCCGACGCGACGAACAGCACCTCGGGCAGGCCCGCGATGGCAGCGGTGAGCGCCTTCAGGTGCATATCAAAGTAGCGGCGTGCGATGACCCGTCGCTCCGCGACATCCTTGCCGATGCCGCATTGCTCCAGCGTCGTTTCATAGGCGCGCGGGTTGCCGCCCCAGCTCATGTTGACCACCCTCGCACCGCTCTTGCGGATGAACTGGGCGTAACCGGCAAAATTGTCGGCCGAGCGCTGCTGCAACTCGTCGGTCGGGCACGGATCCGGGGTCAGCGTGTGGCCGAATTCAATGCGCGCAATGCCAACGCGGGCATAGGGGTTGCCCGCCATCGCGATACCGGCCACGTGCGTGCCGTGCTGGTAGTTGCTGACCAGTCGCAGCTCTTCGAGCACGGTCTTGTACTGCGCCTGCGACAGGTTGGACAGCAATATCTTCACCTCGCTGGCCTCGGGGCTGTCGACATTGGAAGTCAGGTCGGACAGGCCCTTGCTGCGGCCCTGCAACGCGTCGATCCTGGCCTGGATGTCGGAAGGCAACGGGAGCAGCGCGGCGGCCGACGGCATGGCCTGCCGGTCGAAAGCAATCATCGCGGGCTTGCCGCCCTCGGTGAGCACGCGGTCAGGGAACAGTGAAGTGTCAACGCCACTGTCCCACACCACGATCCCAACGGGCTGGTAGTTGCGGCCCGATGGGAGCGTCACGTCGCGCGCGGCCCAGATGTCCGGTTTGTCCACCTTGTTGGCGGCCAGGTAGCCGCCGTAGGATTCCAGCAGCGCGGCCTTCAGCGGCAGCATGAACTCAAGTGCGTAGCGGGCCGAGACGAGCGTTGGCGCGAGGTCCGAACTGAGGGCTCCGGCCTGGGTGGCCACCGGCTGCAGCACAGTGCGCACGCGGCCGAGGGCCAGTGACTCGCCAAGAGTCTCCATGCCGGCTTTGGCGCGCTGGACGTCGTTCTTGACGACGATGTAGGGCAGGCGCGCGAGTTCGTCCTTGATGTAGCGGGAGACTTCCGTTGCATAGGCCGGGGAACTGCGGCCGCCGGTCTTCGCGACGGCCGCCGCAATGGCGCGCACGGTCAGGCCCGCCAGCAATTTGTCCGCCGGCTTGTCCTGCAACTGCTGGATCTGGGCGGAGCGGCGGAGCGCGTCGTCATAGCGACCATCGAGCATGTCGAGCTGCACGAGAACGCCGATCAGCTGGCGGCGTGTCGCGGTTTCGGCGATGTCGTAGCCGGCCAGTGTGGATTCGATATCGCGCCGAAGATCCTTCGCCAGCGCACCGAAGCGCACCGGGTCTCGAACAATTGCCTCCAACTCACCCTGCACCGGGTAGCTGAAGCGAGGCAGGTCGTCGGCCTTCTCCACACGCGTGGGGGTCTGCGCGACTGCTGCGCTCAACGCCAGTGTCGCCAGCAACGCGGTGATCGATCGACAGGTTGACGTAATGCTCATGCGGCCTCCCTGACAGCCGCAGGTGAATATCCACGCGGAATCGCGGCGAGCAGCTGCTGGGTATACGGGTGTTGCGGATGGGCGTAGATCTCTTCCGACGTGCCCCTCTCGACGATCTCGCCCTGGTTCATCACGAGGATGTTGTCGGCCATGTACTTGACCACCGCCAGATCATGGCTGATGAACAGGTAGGTCAGGCCGAACTCGTCCTGCAAGTCCAGCAGCAGGTTGAGCACCGTGGCCTGCACGCTCACGTCCAGCGCGCTCACGCTCTCGTCGCAGACGATGATTTCCGGCTGCATCGTGAGGCAGCGCGCAATCGCGATGCGCTGGCGCTGGCCGCCGGAGAACTCGTGCGGGTATTTGCCGAAGGCCTGCGCCGGCAGGCCGACACGCTCCAGCCAGTTAAGCGCCAGCCGCGCCCGGTCGTCGTCGGTGGCGCCGATCCCATGGATGCGCATCGGCTCCATCAGGATCTGCCCCACGGTGAAACGGGGGTTGAGGCTGGCGTAGGGATTCTGGAAGATGATCTGGATGCGGCGCCGCCAGGCCCGCAGTTGCGCCGGCGACAGTGCGGCGAGATCCGTGCCTTCGAACATGATGCGGCCTTCGCTGGGATCCGTCAGCCGCGTGAGCATCATGCCCACCGTCGTCTTGCCCGAGCCCGATTCGCCCACCAGGCCGAGCGTGCGGCCCTTGTGCATCGCGAAGTCGGCCTGCTTCACGGCTTGCAGGTCGCGGCGCTTGAACAGCCCGTCCTTCAGCCGGTAGGTCTTGCGCAGGCCCTGCACATCGATGAGCGCAGGCCCGTCCTCGGCCCGCGGGACGCGCTGCGCGGCGCTGGCCGGCCGGTTGTTCATGACGTCGTCGATCACGGGCAGCCGCTT
>JBDSWB010000012.1:0-7488 GCA_039926915.1 Ramlibacter sp. | reverse complement strand
TCACCCGTGGCCAAGTGCCGCTGCCGGGCTACCGGCTCGCAGTGGCCCGGACCTGGATGCTCGACTCGCTCGACACCACTGTCTCCCGTGCTTTCGATCGCGCCCTTCGAACATTGCGGGACGCAGGAGCGACGATCCAGGAGATCGACCTCACGGAAATTCGTGAAGTCGCCTCCATCAATTCAACCGGTGGATTTTCTTCCGCCGAAAGCTTTGCCTGGCACCGCGCGCTGCTGGAGCGCAAAGGCGACGGCTACGACCCGAGGGTGAGGGCGCGCATCGGGCGCGGCGCCGGAATGAAGGCCCACGAGTACATCGAGCTCATCCGCGCACGCGCCGACTGGATCGCGCGAATGGAAATTGCGCTTCGCGGCTACGACGCCGTTCTTTCGCCCACCGTTCCCATGGTCGCGCCGCCCATCGCGCAAGTGGCACCCGGCCCCGAGCGCGACGAAGAGTTCTTCCGCGTCAACACGCTGCTGCTGCGCAACCCCAGCGTCGTCAACCTGCTGGACGGCTGCGCCATCTCCATTCCCTGCCATGCGAAGGACGAGCTCCCGTGCGGGCTGATGATCTGGCAAAGTGCATTGCGTGACGACACGGTTTTGCACGTCGCACTGCAGGCGCAGGCCGCTTTCGCAGGAACTCCAGGGATTTCATGAGATTTGCGTTTAGCGCTGGAAGGCGGCCATGAGAGTCGCCGTCATCGGCGCCGGCATCATCGGTGTCACCACGGCCTTCGAACTTTCCGTCGACGGCCACGAAGTCTGCGTCTTCGAGCGCAGGTCTTCCGTGGCGGAGGAAACCAGTTTTGCCAATGCGGGCGTGGTGGCGCCTGGCTACGTGACGCCGTGGGCGGCCCCCGGCATGCCCGGCAAGATCGCGCGCTACCTGCTCAGCCGGCATGCGCCGGTGCGTATCACCCTGCCCCTTTCCCGCCAGGAAATGGCCTGGATGTGGAAGTGGTATCGGGCCTGCACGGTCGCCGGCTACCAGGCCAACCGCGCACGCATGCAGCGGCTCGCTTTCTACAGCCGCACCCGGTTGCACGACATCACCGACCACTTTCAGTTCGAGTACGACCGTGGCAACGGCTATACGGTGCTGCTGCGCGGCGAAAAGGACCGCAAACTGGTCCAACCCGGGCTCGAAGTGCTGCGCGAAGCCGGTGTGGCATTCAAGGAAGTCAAAGAGGACGAGGTACGGGCGCTGGAACCGGCAATCAACCCAGACACCGCGTTCGCCGGCGCCATCCACCTGCCGGACGACGAAGTGGGCAACTGCCGCCAGTTCGCCATTTTGCTGAAGAACGAGGCGCAATCCGCTGGGGTCACATTCGAATTCAACACCGTTGTCGGCCCGTTGGACGCGGCCGACCCCACATCGCTCGCGCTCTGGCCACTGGATGCGCGGCAGCCGGCGCAGCGCCGATTCGACGCCGTGGTGATCTGCGGCGGAGTGGACTCGGCCCAGCTGCTGCGCCCGATCGGGCTGGACATCCCCCTGGCAGCGGTCTATGGCTATTCGGTCAGCGCGCCGATTCGCGAGCCCCTTAACGCACCCCGCAGCGCCTTGATGGACGAGCGCTACAAGGTGGCGATCACCCGGCTCGGCAATCGGGTGCGGGTCGCGGGCAGTGCCGAGATCGGTGGCTCGCTGGCGAAGAAGAACGCGGCGGCGGTGCAGACGCTCTACAAGGTGCTTCACGACTGGTTCCCCGGGGCAGCGCGCATCGCCGACACCGGTGCGGCCGTGCAGGAATGGAAAGGTGCGCGGCCCATGCTGCCCGACGGGCCCCCGCTGATCGGGGCCACCGGCATTCCGGGCGTATGGATCAACCTGGGTCACGGCTCCAGCGGCTGGGCCTTGTCCTGCGGCAGCGCGCGCGCGGTGACCGACCTCATGGGCGGGCGCGCGCCGGAGGTCGACATCGAGGGACTGGGCGTCGAGCGGCTCGCCGCATGGCGGTGACAGAATGCGCGGATGCACCGCCTCACGCCTGATCGCCCCTGGCCGCTGTTCGACGCCGCCTCCAGCCGTGCAATAGAGAAGGCAGCCGGGGCCGCGCTGCCGGTCCACGCCCTCATGCAGCGGGCGGGGCTGGCGCTCGCCCGCCTCGCGCTCGCGCTGGCGCCTCGCGCCCGGTGCATCTGGATTGCGTGCGGCCCTGGCAACAACGGCGGCGACGGCCTGGAGGCGGCACGTCACCTGACGCAGTGGGGCAAAACGGTCACGGTCACCTGGAGCGGCGACGAACGCAACATGCCTGCCGACGCAGAGGAGTCGCTGCGGCAAGCGCGCGCCGCCGGCGTCGTGTTCCTCGCATCGCCGCCGCCGCAGTGGGATCTCGCGATCGACGCGATGCTGGGCCTGGGGCGCGGTCGGCCTCTGGAAGCCGCAATGGCCGAATGGGCGGGCGCCCTGTCCGGGAACTCCGCGCCCGTGCTGGCGGTTGATCTGCCGTCTGGGCTCGATGCGGACACCGGCACATCCGCGGCCGTACGCGCCAGTCACACCCTGAGCCTGCTTACACTGAAGCCCGGCTTGTTCATGGCCGGCGGACGCGACGCGTGCGGTGAGGTCTGGTTCGACGACCTCGGTGTCACCGAGCCGTCGCAGCAGCCAAACGCCTGGCTCGGCGGGCCCGCGCCCGCTGCTGCGCGAGTGCATGCATCCCACAAGGGCAACTACGGCGACGTGGCGATCATCGGGGGCGCGCCCGGGATGACCGGTGCCGCGCTCCTGGCGGCGTCGGCCGCGCTGCATGCCGGCGCGGGCCGGGTGTTCGCCGGCCTGCTCGATGGCGGCTCGATGGCAGTGGACGTCTCGCAGCCCGAGTTGATGTTCCGAGACTGGGATACGCTGAACCTGGCCGAGACGACCATTGCGTGCGGCTGCGGCGGCGGCGACGCTGTTCGCGCCGTGCTGCCCAAGGTCCTCGGCGCCGCGGGCCGCCTGGTGCTCGACGCGGACGCGCTTAACGCAATCGCTGCCGATACGCAACTGCAGTCGCTGCTGATGTCGCGTTCACGGCGTGGCCGCGTCACGGTATTGACGCCGCATCCGCTCGAGGCTGCTCGATTGCTCGAAGCCAGTGCCGCGAAAGTACAGGAAGACCGGCTGCACGCTGCCGGCGTCCTGGTCGAGCGCTACGGCTGCGTGGTCGCGCTCAAGGGGTCGGGCAGCGTGATCGCGGGGCCGGGCCGGCCACCGGTGATCAATCCCACCGGCAATGCGCGACTGTCGACAGCAGGTACCGGAGACGTGCTGGCCGGCATGATCGCCGCCCGCATGGCGGGAGGCGCCCCGGCGTTCGAGGCAGCAACAGGCGGCGTCTTCGACCACGGCCTCGCGGCGGATCGCTGGCCGGCCGGCAGGCCTTTGACGGCATCTGCACTCGCCCGCGCCTAGACAGTCCGCTTCGCGGCGAATGCCGATCTACCCTCGGCCGACGAACGGCATCTTGGTGGCCATCACTGTGTGGAACAGAACATTGGCTTCCAGCGGCAGGTTGGCCATGTACAGCACCGACTGGCCGACGATGTTGACGTCCATCAGCGGCTCGATCGCGATCTCGCCGCTGGCTTGTTGCACGCCCTTGGCCATTCGGGCCGCCATTTCGGTGGCCGCGTTGCCGATGTCGATCTGCCCCACGGCGATGTCGTACCTGCGACCGTCGAGCGCCGCCGTCTTGGTCAGCCCCGTGACCGCGTGCTTGGTCGCGGTGTAAGCGATTGACTGCGGACGCGGCGCGTGCGCTGAGATCGAGCCATTGTTGATGATCCGGCCCCCCATCGGCGACTGCGCCTTCATCACGCGGAACGCCTGCTGGATGCCGTAGAACATGCCATTGAGGTTGGTGTCCACCACCTTTTTCCACTGTTCGATCGACAGGTCTTCCAGCGGACCCGCCGCGGCACCGACGCCCGCGTTGTTGAAGAGGACATCGACCCGTCCCCAGGCCTTGACCGTGGCCGCGAACAGGGCCTCCACCGAGGCCGGGTCGGTGACGTCCGTCGGCACGCAAAGGGCGCGGCCCGCGGCATTCGCTTCCGCAGCCACCTGCTCGAGCGGCTCGGGGCGCCGTCCGGCGATAGCGACCCGCCAGCCGTCCCCCAGAAGTGCCAGCGCCGCGGCCTTGCCCACACCCGTGCCACCGCCGGTGACGATGGCAACTCTGTTGCCGGATTTGCTGTCTGCCATGAAAAGTTCTCCTGCGTGTCAACGACGCGGCTTGCGGCTCTGGCTCTTGCCGACCGCTTTTTTGACGGCGGCCTTCAGTCCCTGGACGGGCGGCTTGGACTCGGGCGCCGCCTTCTTGGCCGCGCGCTTGCTGGATGATTTGGCCGGCACGCCCGTCGCGCTGCCGCGGCCGGATCCGCCCGCAACGCCCTTGTCCTTCAGCGCGCGGGCCAGCAGTTCCTCGCCTTCGCGCACCAGGCGGAAGTCGATCTTGCGACCGTCCAGGTCCACCCGGCTCACCTGCACCCGCACGCGGGTACCGATGGCATAGCGTATGCCGGTGCGCTCGCCGCGCAGTTCCTGGCGCGATTCGTCGAACTTGAAGTACTCGCCGCCGAGCTCGGTGATGTGGACCAGGCCCTCGACATACATCTGGTCGAGTGTGACGAAAATGCCGAAGCTTGTCGCCGCCGTGACGATGCCGCCGTATTCCTCGCCGAGGTGCTCGCGCATGTACTTGCACTTGAGCCAGGCTTCGACATCGCGGCTGGCCTCGTCGGCGCGGCGCTCGTTGGCACTGCAATGCAGGCCCGCTGCCTCCCAGGCTTGCACCTCGCGCGAAGGCGGAGGCGCCGGCTTCTTCAGCTTGTGGGCGGGCGCCTTCACGCGCGTGGCCAGGCGCCGCGCCAGCTTTTCGTGGGCCTCCCCCGGCGTGGGCAACACGGGCAACTCGTATTTCTCGTTGCGCAGGATGGCCTTGATCACGCGATGGACGAGCAGGTCGGGGTAGCGCCTGATCGGGCTGGTGAAGTGCGTGTAGGCGTCGTACGCCAGGCCGAAGTGGCCGCTGTTGATCGGCGTGTAGATCGCCTGCGACATCGAGCGCAGCAACATGGTGTGAATTTGCTGCGCGTCGGGCCGCTCCTTGGTGGCCTCGGCGATGCGCTGGAACTCCGCCGGCAGCGGGTCTTCGGTGATCGAGAGGCCCACGCCCATCGCCTTGAGGTAGCTGCGCAGGATGTCCTTCTTCTCCGGCGTCGGGCCTTCGTGAACGCGGAACAGGCCCGGGTGCTTGCTCTGCTGGATGTAATCGGCGCTACAGACGTTGGCGGCCAGCATGGCCTCCTCGATCAACCGGTGCGCGTCGTTGCGCACGCGCGGCACGATGCGCTCGATGCGGCCGTTCTCGTCGCAGATGATCTGGGTTTCGGTGGTTTCGAAATCCACCGCGCCACGCACGTTGCGCGCCTTCAGCAACGCCCGGTAGACGTCATGCAGGTTGATCAGGTCCGCCACGCGGTCCTTGCGGCGGGTGGCCTCGGGGCCGCGGGTGTTGGCCAGGATCGCGGCGACCTCGGCGTAGGTGAAACGGGCGTGGCTCCACATCACGCCCGGATAGAACTGGTAAGCCTGGATCTCTCCTGTGGCGGTGACGAGCATGTCGCACACCATGCACAGGCGTTCAACCTCCGGATTCAGCGAACACAGGCCGTTGGACAATTTCTCCGGCAGCATCGGGATGACGCGGCGCGGAAAGTAGACGCTGGTCGCACGGTCGTAGGCATCCACGTCGATCGCGCTGCCGGTCTCCACGTAGTGGCTCACGTCGGCGATGGCAACGAGCAGGCGCCAACCCTTGCCGCGTCCCACCTTGGCCGGCTCGCAGTAGACGGCGTCGTCGAAATCCCGCGCGTCCTCTCCGTCGATCGTGACCAGCGGAACGTCGGTGAGGTCGACGCGATGGCGCTTGTCGTGCGGCCGCACCTTGTCGGGCAGCGAACGTGCGAGGCCGATGCAGGCGTCGGAAAATTCGTGTGGCACGCCGTACTTGCGCACGGCGATCTCGATCTCCATGCCGGCGTCGTCGATCTCGCCGAGCACTTCCTTCACCCGCCCGACCGGCTGCCCATAGAGACTCGGTGGCTCGGTGAGTTCGACCACGACCACCTGCCCGGCCTTGGCGAGACCGGTCGCGCCCTTGGGGATCAGGACATCCTGCCCATAGCGCTTGTCTTCCGGGGCGACCAGCCAGACGCCGCTCTCGTGCAGCAGCCGGCCGATGATCGGCTGCGGCGGACGCTCCACGATTTCGACCACGCGTCCCTCGGGCCGTCCCTTGCGATCGTGCCGCACGATCCGCGCCTTGACGCGGTCCTTGTGCAGCACTGCGCGCATCTCGTTGGGGGGCAGGTAGATGTCGCCCTCGCCGTCGTCGCGCTGAACGTATCCGTGGCCATCGCGATGACCCTGGATCACTCCCTCTATTTCATCGAGCAATCCAGTGCTGATGTGTCCAATATTTTTGATATAGAATCCTTTTCTTTCCTGAAAGCCCAGGTGGCGGAATTGGTAGACGCACTAGTTTCAGGTACTAGCGAGTAACATCGTGGGGGTTCGAGTCCCTTCCTGGGCACCATCATCATAAAGCCGGCTTTGCCGGCTTTGTCGTTTGTGCAAGCGGGTCGCTGCGCTCATTCAGGACGGCACCGCCACAAGGTCGTGGCCCTGCGTCCCGACGATCCGCGCCTGCGTGAATTCACCGACAACCAGCCGCTTGCTGATCTTTTCCCGCGGCAGCAGCCGCACGGTGCCGTCGATCTCAGGCGCGTCGGCATAGGAGCGACCGACGCCGCCCTTGCGCCCGAGCGCCGGCGCCGAATCCACCAGCACCTGCATGGTGGCGCCCACGCGCTCCTTCAGCCTGGTGGCCGACACTTCCTCGGCCACGGCCATGAACCGGGCGCGGCGCTCTTCACGCACCTCTTGAGGAAGCATTCCGGGGATGTCGTTGGCCACGGCCCCTGCCACGGGGCTGTACGCGAAGCAGCCGGCGCGGTCGATGCGCGCCTCCCGCATGAAATCGAGCAGGTGCTCGAATTCCTCCTCAGTCTCGCCGGGAAACCCGGCGATGAAGGTGCTGCGGATGACGATCTCGGGGCAGGCTTGCCTCCAGCGCTGGATGCGCTCGAGGTTCTTCTCGCCGCTGGCCGGCCGCTTCATGCGCTTTAGAACATCCGGGTGGCTGTGCTGGAACGGCACGTCCAGGTACGGCAGCACCTTGCCGGTTGCCATGAGCGGGATCACCTGGTCCACCGAAGGATACGGATAGACGTAGTGCAAGCGCACCCAGGCACCGAGCTGCGACAAACCTTCGCAAAGCGATTTCATGCGCGTTGCGTGCATCGTGCCGCGCCATTCGTGCTCGGAATACTTAAGGTCGACGCCGTAGGCACTGGTGTCCTGCGACACGACCAGCAGCTCACGCACGCCGCTGCGGACCAGTCGATCCGCCTCACCCAGCACTTC
>JBDSWB010000011.1:0-21387 GCA_039926915.1 Ramlibacter sp. | reverse complement strand
GTGGGGACCGATGCATACAACCAGCGCCTGTCGGTGCGCCGCGCCGAGTCGGTGAAGGCTTATCTCGTGTCCAAGGGTATCGAGAAGAATCGCGTTTACACCGAAGGCAAGGGCGAGAAGCAACCTGTTGCCGACAACAAGACCTCCGAAGGCCGTGCGAAGAACCGTCGCGTGGAAATCGAAGTCGTCGGCACCCGCGCCAACAAGTAAGGCCAGCGCCTGAAAGGCCCCGGGTTCGCCCCCGGGCCTAACCAAAAAAAGCCCCGCATTGCGGGGTTTTTTTTGGTAGGCCCCGTTCATTGGCGGACAATCACCCGATGACAGAAACAGCCGTCAACGTCGATCCAGCCGAGCTGGCCAAGTTTTCCGACCTGGCCCATCGCTGGTGGGACCCGGAAAGTGAGTTCCGGCCGCTTCACCAGATCAATCCCCTGCGCCTGGGCTGGATCCAGGGCCACCAGCCGCTCGCCGGCAAGCGGGTGGTGGACATCGGCTGCGGTGGCGGCATCCTGGCCGATTCCATGGCACGGCAGGGCGCCAATGTGCTGGGCATCGACCTCGCCACAAAGGCCCTGAAAGTGGCCGAGCTGCATGCACTGGAGGCGCAGACTCCGGCGGTTGAATACCGTGAAGTCAGCGCCGAGGCCCTGGCGGCCGAGCAGCCGGGCAGTTTCGATGTGGTGACCTGCATGGAAATGCTGGAACATGTGCCCGACCCGGCTTCAATCGTCCGCGCCTGCCAGGCGCTGGTCAAACCGGGCGGTTGGGTGTTTTTTTCGACCATCAACCGCAATCCCAAGTCTTTCGTGTTCGCGATCGTGGGGGCCGAATACATCCTCAACCTGCTGCCGCGAGGCACGCACGAGTACCTGAAATTCATCCGTCCCAGTGAGCTGGCTGGCTTTTGCCGGACCGCGGGGTTGGATTTGCAGGAAGCTCGGGGCATGGAATACAACCCACTCACCCGGCGCTACTGGATGTCGCGGGACACCAGCGTCAACTACCTCGTCGCAACGCGGAGAAGCTGAGTGTTCGACTCTGTCAAGGCGGTGCTGTTTGACCTCGACGGCACCCTGATCGACAGCGCGCCGGACCTCGCGGCGGCAGCAGACAAGATGAGGCGGGACCGCGGGCTGACGTCGATTCCGTATGCTCAGTACCGGCCCATGGCCGGCGCGGGCGCTCGAGGCATGCTGGGCATCGCATTCGGCATGACCCCCGACCATCCGGACTTTGCGGCCATGCGGGAGGAGTTCTTCGTCAATTACGAGAACTGCATGACCGAGCGCACTTATGCGTTCGACGAGATTCCTGAATTGGTGGCGCAGCTTCTGGCGCGTGGCTTGGCCTGGGGCGTAGTGACCAACAAGTCGATGCGCTTCACCCGGCCTCTGACCCAGGGCATGGACCTGTTCGCCACCGCCAAGGCGCTGGTCGGCGGCGACAGCACGCCGCACGCCAAGCCCCATCCCGCGCCGCTGCTGGAGGCGGCCCGGCAATTGGACCTCAAGCCCGCGTGCTGCGTCTACGTGGGAGACGACGAGCGCGATGTCATTGCCGGGCTGGCGGCGGGCATGGGGACCGTCGCAGCCACCTATGGCTACCTCGGCGGTAACGCCAATGCGCGCGAATGGGGGGCGCACGCCCACATCGATTCACCGCTGGAACTGCTTTCGCTCTTGCAATCGGGCTCCAGGGCCTAAAATGGCTGCTTGGGGCTGCACTGGTTTCGACGTGGGTTCGGACGCGTGGCAGGGCATGTCGAGCTGAATGCGCTCGTAAAACAGATTCAAAAAAACTAACTGCAAACGACGAACGTTTCGCACTCGCCGCTTAATTGCCGGTGAGCTTTGCAACAGCAGGCCTATGGGCTGGGCAAGGGTCCCTTCGGGGGTCCAGGCTGCAAAGATAATTTCATAGGCTGGTCTCGCGCCGGGTCACTTGGCGTGGGACGAGAAAATAGGTGACTGGCGTCCTGTGTTGCGTGCCGCTGCGCGTCACAGGAGGCGAGACTCAATCAGACGGCTACACATGTAGAACTGTACGAACAAGGCTTGCGGACGCGGGTTCAATTCCCGCCAGCTCCACCAATTTCAGGTCCGACACCCAAGCGGCGCAAGCGGCAGGCAGAGCTAGTCCGGCGGTGGAGGCCATGGGAAAAGTCCACCGGACCAAGAAGCCATGAGGGCAAGGCCACGGTATCCGGCAACGCCTTCAAGGGCGGGCACTGGGTACGCTTGCGCGAGCTGTCTAAGTTGGTGAACGCCGAGATAAGGCGGGCACGGGATCTGATCAGTGGCAGCGAACGCAGGGGGGAGACGAAATAAACAATCATGGGCAGAAATCGACGCAGAGAGTGAAGCGCTGTTTTTCAAGCAAATGGACGACGCGAAAACACTCAGCGCCGCAGAGAGGGATTTCTATGGTGCGGCGGTAACGGCGAAGCTCTCCGCGAAGAACGATGGCCTGCATCCAGTCAGAGACAAGTTTGGTGACGGAAATACACGGTGCAGCAAGGCCTCAAGGCCGCATGCAGTGCGGGGGAAGACGTTTCCGTGGTTGTGCAAGTACAGACAGTGTGGAGCTAAGCATCGCCCCGTTGTACGTCCGACTGGACCACTGTCACCTGCTCATCAATGCTCCAGGCTGTTGCGCAGCGCGGTCTGTGTTACGGCGTCGAGCGCCCCCGATACAACGGAGCGGTCCGGCGCCAGCCGGATGGCGCCCAGCTCCACCAGCCGGTCCAGCATGGGCCGAGTCATCGATTCAGGCTTGTCGCCCGCACCATTGACAAACGTAAATGACATTCCGCTGGCGCTCATCCATGCGAGATGCCGTCGAACCCACGTGCCACCGACCTTCAGGTCAACGAGGGATCCCGTGACCAGCCGATCGGCGGAAACGGCCTCGCCCGGGGCGTCTTCGGAACCGCTCCTTGTCTGCACTCCGGTGTCGGCAAATGCCTGCACGGACATATCGCGGTAGCCGGTGGCGGCGCCCGGCGCCAACCCGCTTCGCGCGTCAGCTTCCCGCCATGCATGGCGCAGCAACTCGAGGGCGACTTCGAAGGGCTCCGAGTCAATGACAGTAACCGCTGAGAGCGCATGCACCGCCTGGCGCACAGGCTGGATGAATGCATCGAACCCCGGTTGGTCCGGCGCGGTCCACGACAGGCTTCGCGTGGTTAACTCCTCCAGCAGCATTCGCGCCGGGTGGGACTTGTCCGAGAAGAAGCGCGGATCGACCAGCGACAAACTCAGAAGTGCGGGCTCGAGTTCGCGCACCAAGTCCGCCACCGGTACGAGCAGCCTCAGGTCGCCCGCTACATTGGCCAGCATCAGGCTCGTCACTTCGCTGCTCAACACCTGTGCAGGCGTCAGGGTCAGAGCCACCGGCTGCGCCCCACGCTGCTTCCTGCTGGCCTCATGGCGTTCACGCATGCGCTTGAAGATGCTGCCTGCATCTTCAAGTTCCTTAAGCGCCTCGAAAGCGGCCGGGACGGTCAGCCCCGGGTTCTGGGTGTAGCCGGCGGAAGCTTGGGGGTGTGCTGATTGCGTCGATGCTTCAGCGCGACCTTCGGCACTGCGGCGCCTCTCGGT
Source organism: Ramlibacter sp. (assembly GCA_039926915.1). Taxonomy (GTDB): domain Bacteria; phylum Pseudomonadota; class Gammaproteobacteria; order Burkholderiales; family Burkholderiaceae_C; genus Ramlibacter. The sequence goes on along the minus strand of JBDSWB010000011.1, from coordinate 17,788 downwards.
TCCGTCTCCCGCGAGGAGCCACCGCAGGTCCCGCAGCGTCAGTGTGCTCGGGTGTTTGCCCGCACCCTCTTTCAGCTCCTGCAGCGTCTCGGCGCGCGTGGCCTGTTTGACTTCAAACGCCGCGGCCGAAACTCCCTGCTGCTTCAGTTGCGCGATGAGGTGATGGTAGACATCGACCAGTTCCTCGCCCAGACCCACGGAAAGGTGCTGCATCCATTTCAGGCGAATCGCGCTGTCGACCTGGCATTTAAGGGTAGCGTCGCGAAGCGCGCGCACCCAGGCTTGCGGCAGCAGCGGGTTGGCGGACGTGCGCACGACGCGCAGTCCCCGGGCCGCGCTCACCAGCGCGTTCAACTGCAGGGCCTCGCTCTCCACGGCCCCGTTCACCGCGTCATTAGCCCGCAACAATTCCACGGTGTCGTCAACTTCCTCCTCGCCCATGAGCTCAAGCGACTCGAATTCGAGCGGGAGCACTCGGGCACGTGGCTCGTAGCCTTCCTCGCTCCGCTCGCGGTGCTGCGCCAGCTCGGCTGCCAGGGCTTCAGGAAACCGTGACCGGAGCTGATCTTGCTGCCTCAGCAGGACATGCCGTGCATCGACAAGGAGATTGCGCGAGTCCGTGTCCACCACCCGCATTGCCGAATCGAACATGGTCTGCGCTGCCCGGGACACGATGCGCTGGACCAGCCCTTCCGACTGGGCGAGCGCACTGTCAAGGCAACGGTTGAACGCTTCCTCATGCGTGGAGTCGGCAGTTGACATTAGGGGCAATCATCAAATTGTTCCCCGATTGTGGGCGTTTGGCTGCTGCGGCGCAATCGGCTTCCCAATCGGGCGGCCTTGCGGTACTCTGTCTGCCCAATCTCCCCTCGGCGCAATGGGCGAGACATCACTTTCGTATTACCGTTTGAGGAACAACAGGAATGGCGCTTGTCCTTGTCGTCGACGACGATCGCATGATGCGCACCGTTGCGGCCCATGCGCTCTCCATGGGCGGGCACCAGGTGATCGAAGCCGCGGATGGTACCGAAGGCCTCGAACTCGCGCGCACCCGGCAACCCCAGCTGATTCTTTGCGACGTCGTCATGCCCGGTATCTCGGGTTTCGAGTTCGTGTCCGCCTTGCGGCAGGAAGCGGGCATCTCTGACTTGCCCGTCATCATGCTCACCGCAATGGGGGATCGCGCCAACATGCGGACTGGCATGAATTCGGGGGCAGATGACTACATTGCCAAGCCATTCAGCGTCACGGAACTGAACGAAGCCGTCAAAGCGCTATTAGCCAAGAGAATGGTGCTTCACGAAGGTGTCATGGCGTCCATGAGCACAACCTTCATCGCTGCGATGGACGAGCAACGGGAAGTCCTTGCGAGCCAGTACGAAAAGCGCTTTATCAGTGAATTGAGCTCACGTTGGGACAAGGTGGACGACCACAACACGGAGCTGAACCATCCCGATGCGGTGGTGATGCAGGTAGACATCCTCGGGACGATGCTGGAACGCATCGCGGCCGCCCCGGATTCGAGCAATCTCGTGCGCAAGGTCTACCAGGGTGCGCGGGATGCCCTTCACCTCTTTAGCGCGCAACACCTGCTGGCATCGGGCAACGACCTGATTGCGGTCTTCGTCGACGAGGATGACTCCGTGCGGGTGAGCGCGTCCTTGCGCGCCGTCAAGGCCGCGTTCACGCTCTCGCGCGCGGTGCAGTCGGCATTGAGACCCGCGTTCGCCGGCGCCGCAGCCGACCCGGTGCCACGCGCCACGATCTGCATCCACCGCGGCGCCGTCAAGTTGCTGCACGTGAGCGATCCGTTGCACGGCGATCCCGACTCAGTGCTGGCGACCGGTTCGGTCATGTCAGAGCTTGCGGCGCTGCGCGATTTCGCTCGCGAGGCGGCCTGGGGCGTCGCGAGCTCCGCCTTCGCGGCGCGCGACGTACTGGACAAAATCGTCGTGGGCCGTTCGGCCCAAGTGGCCGCCGCCGCGGGCACGCGAGCGGCGGTCGACGCGGTCGAAGTGACCGCGCTCGCGTGACACGCGGGAAGCCGTTGCCGTGAGTGCCGCAGCGGCTCCTGAGACCTGGTCGGAGCGGCGCCATGTGCTGCTCGCGATTGGCGTGCTGCTCGCGGGGCTTGCCGTCACCTATGTCGTGGTCCGCGCGCAGTCCGATGCGCAGGAAGCTGAGGTCCGGGCGCGCTTCGATGGCGCGGCACAGCGGCTCGAATACGACGTCCAGCGCCGCATCATCCAGGCCGCTTACGGCCTGCACGGCATGGCGGCTGCCTATGCGGCTGTCGGCGACCTGGGCCCTGCCCAGTTCCGTGACCATGTCGCCGCGCGGTCGCTGAAGACCGAGTTCCCGGGCGTGGTGGGATTCGGATTCGTACAGCGCGTGCCGCGGGAAGGGCTAAAGACATTCGTCGCGGCGAGGCAGGCGGTTACGCCGGCATTCAAAGTGCAGACTTCCGGCCATGCGCCCGACCTCTACATCGTGAAATATGTCGAGCCCGATGGGCTCAACCACGCGGCTCTCGGGTTCGATCTGGGCCAGGAAGCCGTGCGTCGCGAGGCGCTCGAGCGCGCCGTCGCGACGGCTTCCATGTCGCTCAGTGGCCGGATTGCTGTCATCCAGGACGAAAGGCGCAGGTCTGGCTGGCTGATGATCGTGCCCCTGTACAAGGCAGGAACCGATGCCCGGTCGCTGGAAGGGCGGCGCCGCAGTCTTCTGGGCCTGCTCTATGCACCCATCATCGTCGCTGAGGTCCTCAACGACGTGAAGAAAACGTTCGAATCGCACCTCGACTTTCGGCTGTTTGATGGCAACATCAAGGATGGGCGGCTGCTCTTTGACACCGAAGTCGACCAGCTCCCGGCGCTGCCTTCGACCGGCAGGGAAAATCCCGATCCTTTCCTGTCTCGGTTCGTTCGCGAGACGCGCGTATTCGAGATCGGCGGCCACCGGCTGAGCCTGCAGGTTGCCAGCACACCCGAGCTCGAGGCGGCCACCCGTTCCAATGTGCTCCGGATTTTCGAGATGATCGGCAGTCTGCTCAGCCTGTTGCTGGCCTTCTCGGTGTGGCAGCTCCTGAGTGGCCGCAAGCGCGCGGAGTCGATCGCGCGGGCGATGACCGCAGACCTGTCACGGCTGGCCAAGGTGGTGGAACACACCTCCAATGCGGTGATGGTCCTGGACAGGGAAATGCGCGTGACCTGGCTGAACCAGGGCTTCACCCGCATCTTCGGCTACACCGAGAGCGACGCCATGGGACAAGTGGGGCCGACACTGATAGGCCACCCCTCGTCGTTGAAGGAACACACCGAGGCGTTGGAACGGGCCATGCGCGACGGGGACGGCGCGCGGCTGGAACTGCGCAGCCGGGCGAGCGATGGAAGCGAGATCTGGACGGCAACTGAACTGCTGCCCATGCGGGACGCGGCTGGCGCGATCGCAGGTTGCATCGAGATCGCGCTGGATGTGACCGCGCGCAAGCTCGCGGAGCAACGTTTGACTTCCAGCCAGTCATTCCTCGAGCAGGCCGAACAGATCGCCAATGTGGGCGGCTGGGAGGTTAACCTGGAGACGCTCGAAGTGCGGCTGTCGCTGCAGACGCTTCGCATCTTCGACCTGGCGCCTGGGTCTACCACTTCCATGCAACAGTTCATCGAATACTTCGACCCGGCATCGCAGGAGGAAATCGATCGCACCACCCAGCACGCGATCAAGACCGGCGAGCCCTGGGACTTGGAGCTGATCCTGGTGAGTGCCGCGGGGCGCAAGCGCTGGGTGAGGACGGTGGGCCGGGTCGAGCGCCGGGGCCAATGGTCCACGCGCCTGCTCGGGACGCTGCAGGACGTTTCCGAGCGGCACGCGATGGAGGAAGATCTCCGCGAAAGCGAAGACCTGATGCGCGTGGTGACGGACAACATTCCGGGACGCGTCGGCTATTGGGACCGCAACCTTCGCGGCGTCTTCGTGAACCGCGCGTACGGCGATACCTTCGGCAAGACGCGCGAGGAGATGATCGGACACACGCTGTCGGAGGTGTTGGGGCCCGAACGCTTCGCGGCCTACCGCGACAGCATCGAGCGCGCCCTCGGCGGCGAGTCCCAGGCCTTCGAGCGCGAGGAAGTCGACGTGGCCGGCAAGGTGCGGACCATGTTCGTTCACTACATCTCGGACGTGCGAAACGGCGAAGTCCACGGCTTTTTCGTGCTGGCACTGGACATCACGGAGCTGAAGCAGGCCCGCGATGCCGCCAGGCAGGCCAGCGCCGCAAAAGGCGAATTCCTGGCCAATACCAGCCACGAGATCCGCACGCCGATGAACGCGGTGCTGGGCATGCTCAAGCTGCTTCAGTCCACGCAGCTTACGGCCCGCCAGCTCGACTACGTCAAGAAGGCGGAAGGCGCGTCGCGCTCGCTGCTGGCGCTGCTCAACGACATCCTGGATTTCTCGAAAGTAGAAGCCGGCAAGCTGGAGCTCGACCCGAGGGAGTTTTCCCTCGACACGCTGCTGCGCGACCTGTCGGTGATACTCGCGGCCAACTTGCAGTCGGAGTCGGTCGAGATCCTGTTCGAGATCGACCCGGCGATTCCGGCCAAGCTGCGCGGCGACGACATGCGCCTGCGGCAGGTGCTGATCAACCTGGGCGGCAATGCCACCAAGTTCACCGAAAAGGGAGAGGTCGTGATCTCGGCGCGGCGATTACCGGACGATGACGGCCAGGCGCGGGTAGAGTTCTCGGTGCGCGACTCCGGCATCGGCATCACTGAGGAACAACGATCGCGGATCTTCGAGGGCTTCAGCCAGGCCGAAGCGTCCACCGTGCGGCGCTTTGGTGGAACCGGGCTGGGTCTAGCGATCTCGCAGCGCCTGGTGCAGCTGATGGGGGGCAAGCTGGAGCTGGAAAGCGAGCCCGGGCGTGGCAGCCGCTTCTATTTCACCTTGCTGTTGACACCAGAGGGCGGGGTCGCCCCGGCCGCGCCGGCGCAAAGCCCGCCCCTGCGCGTGCTCTTCATCGATGACAACCCGCTGGCTCGCCAGATCCTGAGCGCGCAGGCGCGCAGCCTTGGTTGGCAGCCGGACACGGCGTCGAGCGGGCAGGAGGGCATCGACATCCTGCGCAGCGCGGCCGTCCCCTACGACGCGGTGTTCGTCGACTGGCTGATGCCGGGCATTGACGGCCTGCAGACCAGCGAGGCAGTTCGCGGCCTTCCGGAATTCGGCGCCAGCGCCATGGTCATCATGGTCACCGCACAGGGGCGGTTGAAATTCGCCGAACGCAGCGAGGAAGAGCAGGGGCGGTTCGATGGATACCTTGTCAAGCCGGTGACGGCCTCGATGCTTCGTCAGGCGTTCGCCGAAGCGCGCGGCCAGGAGGTGCAGGACAGCACCATGGCCCAATGGGATACGTTCCCGCTGGAGGGCTTGGCGCTGCTGGTGGTGGAGGACAACCGCACCAACCAGCAGGTCGCGCGGGAGCTTCTCGAAGGCAAGGGCGCCGTCGTAGACCTGGCCGCCGACGGCAGCGAGGCCGTCAGCAAGGTGACCGGCCAGGCGCGGGCCTACGATCTGGTTCTCATGGATTTGCAGATGCCGGTGATGGACGGTTTCCAGGCCACCCAACTCATTCGCGGCGACGCACGCTTCGACTCGCTCCCGATCGTCGCCATGACGGCCAACACAATGACGGGCGATCGCGAGGCCAGTCTTGCTGCCGGCATGGACGACCATGTGGGAAAGCCTTTCGACCTCGACGAGCTCGTGCAGGTCATCCTGTCGCATACGCGGGGCCCGAAGAAGGGCCTATCGAGACGTACCCGCGCCGCGGACACCTCGGGCGACGCGGCCGCGGCGACCGATTTCGAAGGCGCGTTGAAGCGACTGGGGGGCGACCTGAGTTTCTTTCGCGTGCTGTACCCCCAATTTCAGGCAGACACCGCCGGTATGATCGACTCGTTCGCCGAAGCTCTGGCAGCGGGGCGGCGCGACGTCGCCGGACGGCTTGCCCACACGGTCAAGGGCTTGGGCGCTACCCTAGGCGCGTCCGCCCTGAGCCTGGCAGCCCAGCGCGCCGAAGCCGCAATGAACGACGCACCTGGCGACGATGACGCGAAGCACACCGGCCTGATGAAGTCGGCGTTCGTCGAGGCCTGCGCTGGCCTGGATGCCGAGCTGGCGGTGCAGGCGGCCAAGCCCCGGATGTTCCCTACTGATTGACAAGCAAAGAGGCAGTCATGACCGACCCGAAAAAACCCGACTCGAAACCACCACAGAGATTTGCCGACACGTACTATCCCGGCGATCCGATTCCCGTCCCCGACACCCTCGAAAAGGACACTGACACCACCTGGGCCATGTTTCAGGAAGTTGCGGATAAGGAGAGTCATCGCTACGCGGATACGGCGCCGATGGCCAAACCCGGGGAGATCTCGCCGCTGCCTCCTGCGGCGCCGCGAAGCGCCGGCGCTTCACTTCAGGACAAGCTGCTCGCCGAGCTGAAGAAGCAGAACCGCGTATGCCCCAAGCCCGAACTCTGGGAGAAGTTCTTCGAGGAGCTTGTGCAGGGCAAACGCCATGTCGAAATCAAGGCGTTGCCGACGCCGATGACCGGCGCGGCATGGAATGCGACCTCGTCGCTGGCCAAACGCATGACCATCAAGGACCAGATCGCTTGGGCCGCTTCGAACGGGCGCGCAGATGCCGCATACAAATTCCTCACGCACTTGGCAGAGAGCGACTGGTTCCACATCGGCGATCCGACGCCCTGAGAATGGCCGTCTGCGCGATGATGTCCGGCCCTAAGTCGGGCGTTGGCATTCCCCAGGACATCTCGATCATCGGCATTGACAACACGGAGCTGGGCGCCATCCAGGTGCCGGGGCCGATTTCCGTGCGATTGCCGATCGTCCGGCTAGAAGGTAAGGAGTTTGTCGCCAACCAAGCGCTGGGTTTCGAGATGGTGGCTTGTGACAGCACGGGCATAAATTCTCTGGCACTTGGCGAGATGGAAACCACCTGGTATCCCACGGAGGGAATTTTCCCCCCGTTTGAATTATTTAAATCAACAAATGGACGAACCCAAGACGATTGGGCGGAGCTGTGAAGATCTGACCCCAGAACCGGGTTAGCAACAGCAAAGCGGGGGAACAATCGGGGGAACATGTCGCCTTTTGAATTTTAGGAACCTAGAATCCATGCGGGTTTTGGGCGGTCACTCAGTAGGCGCCAGCCCATACCGACGGACAAAGGCCGCTAACTAGAGATAGTCAGCGGCCTTTTTTTGAAAATCAACAGCTCTGCATCTAACGGCACAGCATGCGCGATTCACAGCGCGAAAAAGCGCAGTATCGCAAATCGAGGGCGGCTAGCTCGCGCTCGCCTTGCCCGCTCGAAGCTCCTGGGCATCGAGGATGGCGGACGCGAATGTCGCCAGCCCTTCGACGATTCGCTTTTCCTCGGCGTCGAAGCTCTTGTCATCGGCGTGAGCCACCACCCACAGCGTGCCGACAATCCTGCCGCGCCGAGCGAACGGCACAAGCAACACCGTGCGAACCGCGGCGTGCAGCTGGCCGATGTACGGGTAGTAGCGGACGGGATCGCGCATCACCAACGAAGAACGTCGGTCCATGGCGGTGCCGCATGGGCTGAAGTTGCGCGGCATGGTCCCGTTCTTGTAGCGCGCCAATTCCCCTGCGGTGGCGATCCACCGCAGGATGACGTCGTCTGCCTCCATGTCTTCCACGCTGACGCCGGCGGACTCCGCCTGCGCGAGTTTCATGGCGGAGTTCACCAGTTGCTGCACCGCCTGATCCGGCGCGTGGGCCAATGTGTGGGAAAGTGCGAGCAGCGCCTCGGCTTCCGCCGACTTGCGGCCCTCGCTTAGCCGCTCGCGCGGCGGCTCGGGCGAGACAATGACGTCTTCGACCGTCGTGGCTGAGGATGAGGGTGGCATGGGACGGTGTCTGTGCATGCGGCATATGCGGGCCGCGCCAGCTGGTTTTACCTCAAGCACACATCAAACACAACAGTTCTGGCCGCGGCGCCAAAAACTATCGTCATAAACCCACATTCAGACCGACCGGCCTTCTTAGTGGTGCCCGTCTCTGGGGGTTAGGCTCTCCACAGCGGCCTGCAACCGCTCACGCGCAGTTTGGCGCAGTTTGCGGCTCGCTTCCAGATGAAGCAGGTCAGGAGGTGGGCCGTCGCCCTTGGCGTGGGCGGTGAGCGCTTTAGTAATGATCCCCTCGGCAGCGGTCGCGAGACCATCCGCCTCCTTCCAGCGTTCAAACAGCTCTGCGCGGGTGGGTTCTTTCACAGGACCTGATGATCGCGCATTCCAAGTGCTTCGGGGCAGCCCGTAGCCCTCCTTGGCACCACGCTAAGGCGTCGCGGATACCCCACCGCCTGAGCAGTAGCGCCGGACATTGACCGGTTGACCTGTCACTCAGCGATTGATCGATCGACGTGTCCTGTTGACGCGCAGCAGTGTGCACGGCGAACAAGAAGCATCGCGACGACGAGATCGCGCACCTCACCGGCGAGCCAGTCGCCAAGTGAGGTGCGCGCGTTCTTGAGTTGCTCAGGACTTCTTGGCGGCGGCCTTCATGTCGGCCTTGGCGCGCCTGATGTCGGCTTCTGCCTTCTCGTGGGTGGCCTTCGCTTCCTTCTTGCAGGCCCGCCCTTCAGCGCCCTTGAGCGGCTTGCACCTGGCCTTGGCGGCCTTGTAGTCGCCTTCGGACTGTTTCATCATGGCCTTGGCTTCAGCCTTGGAGGTCGGCGCCATGGAGCCGGTGGCCGGTGCGCTCATGCTGCCTGAAGCGGCCTTCATGGGGGCGCCGGTGTGAGCGGCGGCGAACGCGGTGCCGGACAGGCCCAGGCAGATCGCGGCGGACAAGGCGAGGATGGTTTTATTCATGGTGGTCTTCTTTCTGGTTGACTGCCGGCGATTCCGGCCACGTGCTCAACGTGCGGCGGAGACTTTCCGCCTGTAGGACAACTTCGATAGTTGCAAGAATTTGTGGGAACGCGCACCGGCAGCTCTACCGTAACTTGAGGCGTGCAGCGAAGGCGTCATTACCGACTCACGCAATGTCGAAACGGTCGAGATTCATCACCTTCGTCCACGCGGCCACAAAATCGCCCACAAACTTCTTCTCGGCGTCAGCAGTCGCATAAACCTCGGCGATCGCGCGCAGTTGTGCGTTCGAGCCGAAGACGAGGTCGACGCGCGTGGCGGCCCACTTCAGTTCACCCGACTTGCGGTTTCGCCCTTCGAACCGATCCTTAGCAGCCGAGACAGGTTTCCACTCTGTGCGCATGTCAAGCAGGTTGACAAAGAAGTCGTTGCTCAACTTGCCAGGCCGGTTGGTAAACACCCCGTCCTGCGTCTGGCCGGCATTGGCACCCAGCACCCGCAGGCCACCGACCAGCACGGTCATCTCCGGGGCCGTCAACGTCAGCAGTTGTGCCCGATCGATCATCAGTGCCTCTGCCGGTACGCTGTAGAGCGTCTTCTGGTAATTCCGAAAACCGTCTGCGATCGGCTCGAGCGGGGTGAATGAGTGCACGTCGGTCTGCTCCTGCGACGCGTCCGTACGCCCTGGTGCAAAGGGAACAGTGACCTCGTGACCGGCGTTCCTGGCTGCTTGCTCAACACCTGCGTTACCAGCCAGCACGATGAGGTCGGCCAACGACACCGTCTTACCGCCTGACTGTGCGGAGTTGAAATCGTTGCAGATTGACTCCAGCACCTGGAATACGTGGGTCAACTGCTCTGGCTGATTGACGGCCCAGTCCTTCTGCGGAGCCAGGCGAACGCGCGCGCCGTTCGCGCCGCCGCGCTTGTCGGAGCCGCGGAACGTGGATGCCGAGGCCCACGCGGTGGAAACGAGTTGGGCAACCGTCAAGCCCGAGGCCAGCACCTGCTTCTTGAGGGAAGCGACATCCTGGCCGTCGACGAGCGCGTGCCCCACTGCAGGGAGCGGGTCCTGCCAGATCAGTTCTTCGGCCGGCACCTCGGGACCGAGATAGCGGGCACGCGGCCCCATGTCCCGGTGGGTCAGCTTGAACCAGGCCCGCGCGAAGGCATCGGCAAACTGATCAGGATTCTCCAGGAAGCGCCGCGAAATCTTTTCGTAGGCAGGATCGATCCGCAACGAGAGGTCGGTGGTCAACATCGTCGGGCGGTGACGTTTGGAGGTGTCGTGGGCATCCGGGATCAGCCCGTCGCCGCCCTTGGCCACCCATTGCTGTGCGCCGGCGGGGCTCTTCGTCAGTTCCCACTCGAAGCCGAACAGGTTTTCGAAGAAGTTGTTGCTCCACTGCGTAGGCGTGGTGGTCCACGTGACCTCCAGGCCGCTGGTGATGGCGTCGCCGCCCTTGCCGGTGCCAAAGCTGTTGTTCCAGCCGAAGCCCTGATGCTCGAGATCGGACGCTTCGGGCTCTTCGGCAACGTGCTCCGCAGGTGCTGCGCCGTGGGTTTTGCCGAAGCTATGCCCCCCGGCGATGAGCGCGACGGTCTCTTCGTCGTTCATGGCCATGCGGGCGAACGTCTCTCGAATGTCGATGGCGGCAGCGAGCGGATCGGGCTTGCCGTCCGGGCCTTCGGGATTGACGTAGATGAGGCCCATCTGTACGGCGGCGAGCGGGTTCTCGAGGTCGCGCGAGTGCGGCACTTTACTATCGTCATCCTTCACGAGCACGCCATGGCTCTTGTCGACTCCCGGTGAACCCTTCGAGTAGCGGACATCGCCGCCGAGCCACTTCGTCTCACGGCCCCAGTACACATCATGGTCAGGCTCCCACACATCCGGGCGGCCTCCTGCAAAACCAAAGGTCTTGAAGCCCATGCTTTCCAGGGCAACGTTGCCGGTGAGGACGATCAAGTCTGCCCATGAAATCTTCTCGCCGTATTTCTGCTTGATCGGCCAAAGCAGGCGGCGGGCCTTGTCCAGGCTCACGTTGTCGGGCCAGCTGTTGAGCGGCGCGAAGCGCTGCTGGCCGCGACCGGCACCGCCGCGGCCATCGCCGATGCGATAGGTGCCTGCGCTGTGCCACGCCATGCGCACGAACAACCCGCCGTAGTGCCCGAAGTCCGCAGGCCACCAGTCCTGCGAGTCTGTCATCAAGGCGGTCAGGTCCTTTTTCAGCGCAGCCAGGTCGAGGCTATTGAACGCCTTGGCGTAGTCGAATTCCTCACCCATGGGATCGGACTTGGAGGAGTGCTGATGAAGCAGATCCAGGCGCAATTGCTGGGGCCACCAGTCGCGGTTCGTCGTTCCAACGCCTGCAGCTGCGCTGAACGGGCACTTCGTCTCGGTCTTTTCGGTACTCATAGGGGACTCCGGTAGTTTTTAAGCGAACTGGTAAATGAAACGGTGAGCAAAATCATATCGGCTGGTTCTCGGCGCGGGATTGGCGTTCCTCATCGGCACCATAGCGGTTTTCGGCGACGGCATCCAGCGGGTGACATGGCGTCTGCTGGATCATGGGACGCTGGGCGGCACGCTCAACGGACGAGCCTGATCAGCCTGAGTTTCACGCCGTTGGCAGAGCGCAGCGAGAGCCGCGCAGTCGGGCGCGGCACATGGCCGGGCACTGGCTCGATTCGAAAGCGGCGCACCAACCGGGCCAGGATCAAGACGCTCTCCTGGGTTGCGAAGGCAGCCCCGGCGCAGGCCCGCGGGCCTGCGCCGAAGGGCAGATAAGCTGCTTTCGCCGAGGCACGGCCGGCGTCGGTGATGAAGCGATCGGGGTCGAACTCGTCCGGCCGCTCCCACAGGCACCGATGGCGCTGCACCAGCCACGGCGACACCACCACCAGGTCGCCCTGCGCCACAGGTTTGCCGCGCAGGCACGTGGTCTCGCTCGCCTCACGCAGATAGAAGGGTACGGGTGGGTACAGCCTGAGCGTTTCCCGGAAGACGTTGTGGACCCGCGCCAACCGGCGGGTGTCGCCGAACTCGGGTTCGCGCCCCTGCCAAAGGGCCTCGATCTCGGCGCGCAGTTCTTCCTGCAGCGCGGGCTGGCAGGCGAGGAGGTAGAGCGCCCAGGAGAGTGTCGACGCCGAGGTCTCGTGCCCGGCCAGGAACAGCGAGCCGACCTGATCGACGATGTCGTCCACGGACAGTCTAGCCCCCGTTTGGGGATCGCGCGCCGTGATCAGCGCCGCCAGCATGTCGTCGGGCAGGCCCGTGTCGCCGCGTTCGGTGGCGCGGAAACGTTCGTGGATCAGGCCGGAGAAGGAGGCACGTATCGCCTGCCCCTGTCGTCGGCAGCGGGCACGGTGAAACCCTGTGGGCAGCCGCAACGCGCTCAGCCCCATCACCCGTTGGGCGTTTTCCTGGTAGCCACGGAATGCCACGTGGACCCGGTTCGCCTGGGCGGCGTCCAGCGGCACCGAGAGGATCGTGCGGAAGATGATGTCGGCCGTGACCTGACTCATGGCGGCGTCGACGTCGCGGACCGCGCCGTCGGATGTTTCGTCCAGACGAGCTATCAGGTCGTCCACCGCGGCCTGCATCAAGGGGAAAGCGCGTCGCAGCCCGGCCTGCGCCATGGCCTGGTCGATGAGGCGACGCTGCACCTGCCACACCGCACCGTTTGCGTTGAAGATGCTGATGCCGATCAATGGCTCCAGGATGTCGACCAAGTAGTTGTGCTTGGGGAAGGTGTCGACGCGGTCGACCATGACCTCGTGCACTGTCTCGGGCGCGTTGACCAGGAAGAGCGCCTTGCGCGCCAGCCGTGTCACGCCCATCTGCACCGTGTAGGCCCGTTCGGTCAGCAGACTCAGCATGGAACGGCCGTCGCGCACAAACAGGCCACCGAGCAGGGCCGCCTTGCTCTTGAGGGTGTCCGGACGGGGAGGGATGAAGGCCATGCTTAGCGGACTGTCGTGTCGACGACCAGCGGATGGGGCCCGGCCGTCAGCGTGAAGTAGTCATTCTCCACGGCGCGTGCCGTGGCGACCAGGTACTGGAAGTGAATCCGAAAAAAGTCGTATCGGATTTTTCGGTAGTCGGCTGCGTCGAACATCTTGTCGAAGCGCGCTGACTTGATCTTGTAGTTGCTGCGTGTCGGAACCGTGAGCCCCAGCGCCGTGAACGGGTTGACCAGTGCATAGCACAAGGGATCTGCCGGCGCAGTGAAGTCGATCCACGTCATGTTCGAAGCGCCGACCGCGGCCACTTGCGACCGGAACCAGGCTGCCTCAGGAATAACGCCGAGCAGAGGCGTGGCACTGCCGATCAACATCAGTTTGACCTTGCTCGGCCGCGGTGCCCCGCCGGCGCCCAGCGCCAGCCAGCTTTCCGCCACCGAGATGGCTGCCATCGAACCGGCGCTGTGGCCGATGATCAACACCTCGTCGGCAGGCTCGATTTGAATTTCGGCCTCGATCTGCCGCGCGAACTCGCCAAATCGCTGCTGCAAGCGCGCGGGGCGGCGGGCCCACTCGATCATGAAGGTCCAGGCGCGCATCAGCCAGAACACACGCAGGTGCTCGCAGACGAACAAGGTCGCGGCTAGCAATGCCACGGTTGCAGCCGTGCCCAGGACGGCTGGGCCGATCGGGCTCTCGGCCCAATGGCTCGCCAGCCAGGCTGCGCCCAAGCCAGCGAAGACCGCTGCCACCACGCCAGCGGCGGTATAGAGCAGAGGCAACAGAATTATCCAGAAGAAGGGTCGTGACAGCCGCCACGTCTTGGCCAGGCAACCGGTGAGCCCATAGTGCCAATAGAAGGCGGGCATACGTGACACCACCCGGGCCGCAGACGTCGGCCAGTAGTCGCGGATGATGTCGTTCCACAGCAGGAACGTGTAGGTAGTGTGCACGCTGGCCTGCGCCGAACGAGTCTGCACGGTGCAACTGCTGCTGTGTGGCCCCGAAGGGGTGAGGCCGCTGACCTCATATTCGCAGCCGTTGATCTTCTGCTGGCGAGCGGACTCTGTCTGGTACAGCTGGTGGTAGAAGCGTGGACCTCGAGTGTCGAAGCCGGCGACATAGTAAACACGTCGACGCGTTACAAACGGGGCCTCGGAGGCGGGACTGATGGTCATTTGCTGAGGGCCGGCCGTCTGCCGTCGTCGGAGGATGGTCTAGCGTGCGCTCGCACCGCCGTCGCATCTTACCTTGCTTCAGCTGGCTCGCCTCCACCGGCGAGTCCTGCCCTATCGATCATGGCCGACCTGTTCTCCCCAAGCTTCGAGCCGGCGGCCGAGGCTGAGATACTCGGATCATGCAATTGCAGGATGTTTTGTATTCCCAGGGCTTCGGGACGCGCCGCGTGTGTGCCGGGCTGATCCAGCAGGGCCACGTGACGGTCGCCGGCGAGCGGGTACAGGACGCTGCCGCCGAGTTTGACGAGGAGGGCCTGCGCTTTGTCGTCGACGCCCAGGAGTGGCCTTACGAGGAGAAGGCGTACCTCATGCTGCACAAGCCGGTCGGAACCGAATGCTCGCGCAAGCCGTCCTCCTACCCCAGTATCTACACGCTGCTTCCGGCGCCGCTGCGGCAGCGGCCGCAAAAAGGGGCAGTGCAGGGGGTGCAAGCCGTGGGGCGCCTGGACCAGGACACCACCGGGCTGCTCCTTCTTACGGACGACGGCCAGTTCATCCATCGCATGAATTCGCCCCGCCACCATGTGCCCAAGGTCTACGAGGTCACGGCCAAACACCCCGTGGACGAGCGGCAGGTCACTCGCCTGCTCGAGGGCGTGACGCTGGAAGATGACCCCCAGCCTGTCCGTGCCGCTGCTTGTGAAGCGATGGGGGAGCGCCGGCTGAGTCTCACCCTGACGGAGGGCAAATACCACCAGGTCAAGCGGATGATCGCGGCCGTGGGCAATCGGGTCGAGGCCCTGCACCGCTCCCGGATCGGGGCGCTGGCGCTTCCGGCGGACTTGGCGCCGGGCCAGTGGCGTTGGCTTGCACCTGCGGACCTGGCGGCTTTGCGGCCCTGAAATCAGTCGAGTGCGCCGAGAAATTGCGCGATCGACCCTGTCGCCTTTTCGGGCTGGTCTCGGTGCGGCGAATGTCCGCATTGCGGCAGCACCTGCTTGCGGAAGGGCCCGAGAGTGGGCTCGATCTCGTCGATCTGGCGAAGGGTGCCGTAAGGGTCGTCTTCGCCCTGGATGGCCAGGACGGGCGCCTTGATGCGTCGGCAGTCGCCTCGGATGTCAAAGCCGCGAAATTCTGCACTGAGCCAGATGTCGTTCCATTGCCAGAAGGCGCCGTCGACATCCGCGTGGTAGCGCGCAAGACGGTCCCGCAGTCCCCCCATTTCATAAGCTTCACGCGCCATTTCGATGGAGCGCACCGACAGGTCTTCCACGACCAGGTGCGGCGCCATCACCACGCAGGCCATTACGGGGAACCGGCTGGCGTGGAGCAGGGCGATCGATCCGCCGTCGGAATGGCCCAGCAACACCGGCCTTTCGATGCCGATGGCGGTCAGCAATTCGGGCAGCACCTCCCAAGCCTCGCCGTGCATGTAGTCGGGCTGCAGGCGGCCCGCGCCCCGCACATCCTGGACAGCGGTGGATTCGCCATAGCCGCGACGCGAGTAGACGAAACCCTCCCGGCCGGTCGCCTTGCACACACTGGATGGCCAGTCGCGCCACATCGCGACGGAGCCAAGACCCTCGTGAAGGAAAATAATCGGCGCGCGGCGTTGGCCCGCAGACGTCGCCAGGCGTTGAACTTGCAGATCGACGCCGTTGATCCTGATCGATTCCATCGGCGAATGTTACGGGGAAGCCCCGAGGCGCGCCGGATGCACTCAAAGGTCGCCGCGTTATGCTGCCCCCATGAGCCTGTTCCTCGATTCGTTCTGGCGTGCGGTGGCTTACTGCCTGCATCCGCGCGTCATTGCCCTGTCGTTCCTGCCGCTGGCGATCCTTGTGGCGCTGTCGCTTGGCGTGGGCTACTTCTATTGGGATGCGACGGTGGCCTGGGTGGGAGCCCTGCTCGAGTCGTCCGACCTTCTCAAGAGCGTCTGGGGCTGGTTCCAGGGTGTAGGCGCGGGGAACATCCGGAAATTCCTGGCGCCCCTGCTGGTCATCCTGGCCGTGACGCCGCTGCTTGTGCTGCTTTCGTTGCTGTTCGTCGCCGCTTTGATGACGCCCGCAATCACTGCCCTCGTGGCGGAGAGGCGCTTCCCCGGGCTGGAGCGCAAGCACGGTGGTTCGTGGGCCGTGAGCGTCCTCTGGTCGCTGGGCTCGACCTTATTGGCGCTTCTTGCGCTGGTGATTTCCCTGCCGCTGTGGCTCATCCCGCCGCTGGTCCTGGTACTGCCGCCGCTGATCTGGGGCTGGCTCACCTACCGCGTGATGTCGTTCGACGCGTTGGGCGATCATGCGAGTTCCGACGAGCGGCGCGAAGTGTTCCGGCGGCATCGACCGTGGCTGCTGGGTATCGGGGTGTTGACGGGTTACCTCGGCGCTGCGCCGAGTGTGATCTGGGCTTCGGGAGCGCTGTTCGCCGCCGCCTTCGTGATCCTCGTGCCCGTCGCCATCTGGATCTACACGCTGGTCTTCGCTTTTTCTTCGCTGTGGTTTGCCCACTACTGCCTGTCCGCACTCGAGAGCCTGCGCGCCGAGCCCGCCGCCGCGCCGCCCGAGGCCACCCCGGCTCCCGAACCGCTCGGATTCAAGAATGACACAAATTTCCCCGCCGCCTGAACCGGCAGTGTTCGGCCTCGTCATCGTCGGCGACGAGATCCTGTCGGGCAAGCGCGCCGACAAGCACATGCCCAAGGTGATCGAGATGCTGGGTTCGCGTGGCCTGCAGTTGGCCTGGGCCGAATGCGTGGGTGACGCGCCCGATCGCATCACCGCGACGCTGGCCCGCGCTTTCGCGTCAGGCGACGTGGTCTTCTCTTGCGGCGGCATCGGCGCCACGCCCGATGACCACACGCGCCAGTGCGCAGCCAAGGCGCTGGGCCGTGAGCTTGAATTGCACCCGGCCGCGGAAGCCTTGATCCGGGAGCGCATGCAGGACATCGCGCGCGAGCAGGGCAAGCCGTACGAGCCGGACCGGCCCGACAACATCCATCGGCTGAACATGGGTGTGTTTCCCACCGGCGCGCGCATCATCCCCAACCCGTACAACAAGATCGCAGGCTTCAGCGTGGGCCACGTGCACTTCGTTCCCGGCTTTCCGGTCATGGCCTGGCCGATGATCGAAGAGGTGTTGGACGACCAGTACCGGCACCTGTTCCACCGGGGCGGGTACATGGAGAAATCGGTCATCGTCTTCGGCGCGATGGAGGCGACCCTCACTCCACTGATGGAGCAGATCGAACTCGATCACCCCGGGGTGAAAGTTTTCAGCCTGCCGAGCGTGGATCACCCGGAGTACGGCCGGCACATCGACCTGGGCGTCAAGGGCGATCCAGCGCGCATTGAGCCGGCCTACCTTCAGCTGCTGGCGGGACTGCGGGAATTCGAGGTCAAACTTGGCCCTGAATTGGTGCGATAACGCCGCTGCACCATTTCGGTGCTTCTTCAGGAATGCACAATTGCGGTGCTGGTTAGCGGCAAAGCCGCAAGCAACGCGTAGGGAAAAGCGTTCAGGATCGGGGACAATCGCCGAGCTTCGCAGCCCGCGCCATGCACCAGCTTTGGCACAGAAACTGCATTCCCGTTGCCACCCCTATTATCAACAACCATCCAATTAGGAGAACCTGATGGCAGCCAAGAACGTCGCAGACGTCATGAAGATGGTGAAGGAGAACGAAGTCAAGTTCGTCGACTTCCGTTTCACCGACACCCGCGGAAAAGAACAG
>JBDSWB010000010.1:0-18514 GCA_039926915.1 Ramlibacter sp. | reverse complement strand
CAGGTGCAGCCCGAAAAGCTCTCCCTGTATCGCCTGGGCCTCAAGAGCTTCTTCGAGGAAGGCCGCTCCCTGGCGCAGATTTCCCACGCCTCGGTGGTGAGCGTGCTGAATTTCTTCCGCGAGAACGAGACCGTGTACATGGTGATGAACTACCTGGAGGGCGCGAGCCTGCAAGACTTCATCATCACCGCCCGCGAGCTGAAAAAGCAGAAGGTCTTCCGCGAATCGACCATCCGCTCGCTGTTCGACGAGATCCTGCGCGGCTTGCGCATCGTGCACCAGCACAAGATGCTGCACCTGGACATCAAGCCGGCCAACATCTTCATTACCGACGACAACAAGGCGGTGATGATCGACTTCGGCGCCGCGCGCGAAGTGCTGTCCAAGGAAGGCAATTTCATCCGGCCCATGTACACCCCTGGCTTTGCGGCGCCCGAGATGTACCGGCGCGATTCGTCGATGGGCCCGTGGACCGATATCTACGCCATCGGCGCCTGCATCTATGCCTGCATGCAGGGCTACCCACCGAACGACGCGCCCCAGCGGCTCGAGAAGGACCGGCTGGCGCTCGCCCTCTCGCGCCTGCGCGGGGTCTACTCCGACAACCTGATCGAGGTGGTGGAGTGGTGCATGTCGCTCGACCCGCTTTCGCGCCCACAGTCGGTGTTCGCCCTGCAGAAGGAATTGAGCCGCGAAGGCGAACGCCGGTACACCAAGCTGTCGGTGGGCGAGAAGATGCGCCTGCAGTTCGACAACATGGTCTCCGACACCAAGAAGAACGTGAAGCGGGCGACCGGATTCGGCGCGGGAGCTAAAGCGAAGTGACAGCCCCCACGCTCACCTTGTGCGCTGCCCCCCGGAGGGGGCGCAAGCCTCCTAGAGGCGGCTCGTCGGAGGCGCTATGAAGTTCTCGGTCTTCCAGATCAGCCGCAAGGGCGGGCGCGAAAGGAACGAAGACCGCATGGGCTACTGCTACACGCGCGAGTCGGGCCTGTTCGTGCTGGCCGATGGCATGGGCGGGCATCCCGAAGGCGAAGTGGCCGCCCAGCTGGCGCTGCAGACCGTCTCCGCCCTGTACCAGAAGGAAGCCCGGCCGGTCGTCAAGGACGTGGCCGAGTTCCTGTCGACGTCGCTGATGGCGGCGCACCACCAGATCATCCGTTACGCCAGCGAGAAGGGCATGCTCGACACGCCGCGCTCGACCGTGGTCGCCGCCATCGTGCAGGGCACGTCGGCCACCTGGGTGCATTGCGGCGATTCTCGGCTTTACGTTGTCAGAGGGGGCGAGCTGCTCACCCGCACGCGCGACCATTCCTACCTCGAGCAGCAGAGTGCCGCCCCCGGTGTCGTTCGGCTGGACCGCATCAACCGCAACATCCTGTTCACGTGCCTGGGCTCGCCCACCAAGCCCGTCTTCGACGTCACCGGCCCGATCACGCTGCAGCAGGGCGACAAAATCCTGCTGTGTTCGGACGGCCTGTGGGGCAGCCTGCCGGACATCGAAATCGTCAAGCAGTTGACCGCCAAGCGGGTGTCCGAAGCCGTGCCGGACCTGGTTGAGTCGGCGCTGCGCAACGGCGGCGACCACAGCGACAACGTCACCGTGATCGCGCTGGAGTGGGAAACGCCCGACTCCTTCGAATCCACCCGGGGCATTTCGACCGACGACATCAGCGACGGCGTGTTCGCGTCCACCATCCAGGCGGGCGTGCTCGACTCCATGGTCGAGGACCTCGACGACGCCGCCATCGAGCGGTCGATCGCCGAGATCAACGAGGCCATCCGGCGCTCGGCAGCCCGAAAGTCCTGAATCTTTCCGGGCGGGCGTTCGGCCCGTCCCCAACCCACTGGAACCATGATCAAATTCGAAAGAAGCGGCAAGCGCGCCGCCGACCAGCTGCGTCCCATCCGCATCACGCGCGGCTTCACCATCCATGCCGAGGGTTCGGTGCTGATCGAGTTCGGCGACACCAAGGTGCTGTGCACCGCGTCGGTGGAGGAAAAGGTGCCGCCGCACAAACGCGGCAGCGGCGAAGGCTGGGTCACGGCCGAATACGGCATGCTGCCTCGCGCTACCCACACACGCGGCGACCGCGAGGCTGCCCGCGGCAAGCAAAGCGGCCGCACCCAGGAAATCCAGCGCCTGATCGGCCGCTCGATGCGCGCCGTGTTCGACCTGAAGAAGCTTGGCGAGCGCACCATCCAGATCGACTGCGACGTATTGCAGGCCGACGGCGGGACACGTACGGCCGCAATCACAGGGGCTTTTGTCGCGGTCCAGGACGCGGTCAACAAGTTGATCGGCGAGCGCAAGCTGATTTCGTCGCCTATCACGGGGCCGGTCGCCGCCGTGTCGGTCGGTATCGTGCAGGGCACGCCGCTGCTGGACCTTGAATACGTTGAGGACGTGGGCTGCGACACCGACATGAATGTCGTCATGACCGGGGCCGGCCACTTCGTGGAAGTGCAGGGAACGGCCGAAGGCGCCGCCTTCACCCGCGCCGAGATGGACGAGTTGCTGCGGCTGGCCGAGAAGGGCATCGCTGAGCTGATCGTGCTGCAGCAAAAGGCGCTGCATCAAGGATCGAACGCGGCCTGACGGCTGCGTCCGGCGGACGCATGGTCAAAAAGATCGTCCTCGCCTCCAACAACCCCGGCAAGTTGGCGGAGCTGCAAGCGATATTTGCGCCTTTGGGCATCGAGTTGGTGCGCCAGTCCGACTTGGGCATCGGGGAAGCCGAAGAGCCGCACCGGACTTTCGTCGAGAACGCATTGGCCAAGGCGCGACATGCTGCACGGGAAAGCGGCCTGCCGGCGGTCGCCGATGACGCGGGCCTGTGCGTCGATGCGTTCGGCGGGCTGCCGGGCGTCGACACCGCGTTCTACGCGATTCAGTTCGGCTATGAAAAGGGCGACGACAACAACATCAAGGCATTGCTGGAACAACTTCAGGGCGAGGCCAACCGGCGCGCCGCACTGGTCAGCACCCTGGTGGCGGTTCGCACGCCGGAGGACCCCGAACCCTTAATCTCCGTGGGCCGGGTGGCCGGCGAGATCGCACGCGAACCGGCGGGCTCCAACGGCTTCGGTTTCGACCCCGTGATGTACATCGTCGCTTTCGGCAAGACCTTCGCGCAATTGCCGGTGGAGGTGAAGAACGCCAACAGCCACCGCGGCATGGCGGCGCTGCAGATGATGGCGCTGATCCGGGAGCGCTGGTTGTGACCGCGCCCGTGAAGGACGTCCGGCATTACCTGCGGCCGGGCCTGCTGCAGTTGCCCGCCTTGCCGCCGCTGTCGCTCTACCTGCACCTGCCCTGGTGCCTGAAGAAGTGCCCCTATTGCGACTTCAATTCGCACGAGCTGCGCGGCGCCGGCGCCGGAGACAACGCTGCATTGCCGGAGCAGCGCTACATCGACGCGCTGGTGGCCGACCTGGAGAGCGCTTTGCCGCTGGTGTGGGGTCGCACGATCCACAGCATCTTCATTGGCGGCGGTACGCCCAGCCTGTTCTCGCCGCGGGCGATCGACCGGCTGCTCGGCGACATCCGCGCGCGGCTCATGATCGAGCCCGATTGCGAGATCACCCTCGAAGCGAATCCTGGCACCTTCGAGAAGGACCGGTTCCGCGCGTTTCGCGCCGCCGGTGTCACGCGGCTTTCGGTCGGTGTGCAGAGCTTCGACGACGGGCATCTGAGCGCGCTGGGCCGGGTACACGACCGCGCACAGGCCATCGCCGCTCTGGAAGAAGCGGCATTGGCCTTCGACACCTTCAACCTCGACCTGATGTATGCGCTGCCGGGTCAGACGATGGAGCAGCTCGAACGCGACCTGGCGCAAGCCCTCGCGCTCGCCCCGCCGCATCTGTCGGTGTACCACCTGACGATCGAGCCGAACACCTACTTCGCCAAGTTCCCGCCCAAGGTGCCCGACGAAGACACGGCTTATGCGATGCTGGACCGCATCACCGAAGTCACGTCCAGCACCGGCATGGACCGTTATGAAGTTTCGGCTTACGCCCGCCCGGGGCATCGCTGCTGGCACAACGTCAACTACTGGCAGTTCGGCGACTACCTGGGCATCGGCGCGGGCGCGCACAGCAAGATCAGCTTTCCCCACCGTGTGATACGTCAGGTGCGCTTGCGCGAGCCGAAGCTCTACATGGACAACGCATTGTCGGGCCGACCGCTCGCGCAGGACGACGAAGTGAGCCGCAGCGAGCTGCCGTTCGAGTTCATGCTGAACGCATTGCGGCTGCGCGAAGGCTTCGCGCTGTCGCAATTCACGGAGCGTACCGGCCTGGCGCTGAGCGCCATTGAGCAACCGCTGCAGGAGGCGCAGCACCGAGGTCTGGTCGAGCGCGACCTGGCCCGCGTCCGGCCGACCGAGCGCGGCTTCGACTTCCTGAGCGACTTGCAGGCTCTTTTTCTCGCTGCCCGATAGGGCTGCGTGAATAGGCCCGGATGCGGACCGCATGCGTTCTTTGCATGGCCCCGCGCCGATACAGCATTTGCGCTTCTCACGCAGTGGACCTAGAGTGTGGACAGTCCCAAAAGGAACAGCAAAATGAATGCCTCCACCCCCGCGCTGCACAACCGCACGGATGCCGTGCTTGCGCTGGCCGCCTCGCAGCTCGATGCCGCCGGGCTCGCCACCGTCGAAGGACTTGCGCACGAATTCTTCCGCCAGCTCGATGCCGATGACCTGGCCGAACGCACGTCCGAAGACCTGTTGGGTGCACTGCTGTCGCAACTGAAACTTGGCGAGACGCGCGGACCCGGCCGAGCCAAGGTTCGCATCTTCAATCCCACACCCGCCGAGGACGGCTGGTGGTCGCGCCACTCGGTGATACAGATCATCAACGACGACATGCCGTTCCTGGTCGATTCCACCACCCTGGAGATCAACCGGCAGGGACTCACCCTGCACCTCATCGTGCACCCCATCTACGCCGTTCAGCGCGACGCAAGCGGCAAGCTGCAGTTGATGGCCGCGCCGACGCAGACCGGCGTGGGCGCGCGCGAATCGTGGATGCACATCGAGATCGATCGCCTGATCGATGCCCAGCAGCACGATGCGCTGGCTGCGGGCATCGCGAGCGCTCTGGCCGACGTTCGGGCGGCCGTGACCGACTGGAGGCCTATGCTGCAGCGGCTGCAGGAAGCGATCAACGAACTCGACCCCCCTCCGGCGGGGTTGCCGCCCGAGCTGGTGGACGAAAGCTGCGCGTTCCTCCAATGGCTAGGCGACGACCACATCACCTTGCTCGGCTACCGCCAGCACGACCTGGTGCAGGCGCAGGGCGGGACCGCCTTGCAGCTGGTTCGGGGAAGCGGCCTCGGCCTGTTGCGGGAAACGTCCGAGGAGTCGCATTCCGCCAGCTTCGCGGCCCTGCCCGCGGAGGCCCGCGCGATGGCGCGCTCGCCGTTGCCGCTGCTCGTGGTGACCAAGGCCAACACCCGATCGACGGTGCACCGGGCCGGCTACACCGACTACATCGGCGTGAAGCGCTACAACGCGAAGGGTGAGGTGATCGGCGAGCACCGCTTCATCGGCTTGTTCACCTCCACCGCCTACAGCGCTCGCGTGGCCGAAACGCCTTTGCTGCGCGGCAAGGTCGAGGCCATCGCGCGCCGCGCCGGCCTGCCCCAGGGCGGGCACCTGGCCAAAGCGCTGCATCACATCCTGGAGACCTATCCGCGAGACGCGCTGTTCCAGATTCCCGACGAGGATCTGTACCAGACCGCGCTGGGCATCCTGGCCCTCGGCGAACGGCAGCGCCTGCGCCTGTTCCTGTGGCGCGACCCGTTCGACCGTTTCGTGTCGTGCCTGGTGTACGTGCCGCGCGATGCTTTCTCGACGGACCTGCGGATCAAGTTCCGCCGCATCCTGATGGAATCGCTGAACGGCACGAACGCCGAATTCGATGTCCTGCTCAGCGAGGCGACGCTCGCCCGCATCCATTTCACGATTCGAACCACACCGGGGCAGATGCCCGCTTTCGACCCGAAGGACATCGAGCGCAAGCTGGCCGCCGCAGCCCGCCGCTGGGACGACGAGCTGCGCGACGCGCTGGTGGAAGCCGAGGGCGAAGGCGCAGGCCTGGCCCTGTTCAAACGCTGGGGCGTTGCCTTCCCGGCCGCCTACCGGGACGCCGTCTCCGCGCGCGCCGCCGTGCCCGACGTGCGCAAGCTGGCGACGTTGTCTGCTGAAGTCCCGCTGGGGCTGACGCTGTACCTGCGGGCCGATGGGGAGCCCGGCGCGCTTGGTCTGCGGGTCTACCGCCTGGGCCCCCCGCTGGTGCTGTCGGACAGCTTGCCCATGCTCGAACACATGGGCGCGCGCGTGATCGCCGAGTCGAGCTGGCTGCTCGGCCCGCCCGGCGATTCCGGGGCCATTTCGTTGCACGACTTCGAATTGCAGGCGCCCCTGACGGCGGAAATCGAAATGGCCACCCTGGCGCGGCTGTTCGAGGACGCATTTGCCCGCGTGCTGAGCGGCGAGGTGGAGAGCGACGACTTCAACCGGCTCGTGCTGCTGGCCGGGCTCTCCGCCGATGAAGTCGTGGTGCTGCGCGCCTGTGCCAAGTACCTCAAGCAGATCGGCTTCGCCCAGTCGCAGGCCACGATCGCCTCGACACTGGCGACCCATCCGCGCATCGCCCGCATGCTGGTCACGTTGTTCAAGCTGCGCTTCGATCCGGAAAAGCGCGATGAGGAAGGCGCCGCCGCGCAGGTCAACGGAATCGAGAAGGCGCTGGAGAAGGTCAGCAACCTCTCGGAAGACCGGGTGCTGCGGCAACTGCTGGCCCTGATGGAAGCGGCATTGCGCACGAACTTCTGGCGCACCGGCGTGGGCCACACCGGCGCGCCCGGGCCGCGACGCGCGTTCCTGAGCATCAAGTTCGATTCGTCGAAGATCCCCGGGCTGCCGCAGCCGCGGCCCCTGTACGAAATCTTCGTCTACTCGCCGCGCTTCGAGGGCATCCACCTGCGCGGCGGCAAGGTGGCTCGCGGCGGGTTGCGCTGGTCCGACCGGCCCGATGATTTCCGCACCGAGGTGCTGGGCCTGGTCAAGGCGCAGATGGTCAAGAACACCGTGATCGTGCCGGTCGGCTCCAAAGGCGGCTTCGTGCTGAAGAAGGCGCCGCCCGCCAGCGACCGGGAAGCGTTCATGAAGGAAGGCGTCGCGTGCTACCAGGACTACCTGCGCGGCCTGCTCGATATCACCGACAACCTGATCGCGGGCAAGGCAGCGCCGCCGCCCCAGGTGGTGCGCATCGATGGCGACGACCCCTACCTGGTGGTCGCTGCCGACAAGGGCACGGCCACGTTCTCCGACTACGCCAACCAGGTCAGTCTGGAATACGGGCACTGGCTGGGCGATGCCTTCGCCTCGGGCGGCAGCGTCGGCTACGACCACAAGGTCATGGGCATCACGGCCCGTGGCGCATGGGAAAGCGTGAAGCGGCATTTTCGAGAGATCGGCATCGACACCCAGACGGCCGACTTCACGGTGGTTGGCATCGGCGACATGTCCGGCGACGTGTTCGGCAACGGCATGCTGCTGTCGCCGCACATCCGCCTTGTCGCGGCATTCGATCACCGCCACATCTTCCTGGACCCGGCCCCGCAAACGGCTGCATCCTTTGCCGAGCGACAGCGGCTGTTCGCTTTGCCACGCTCTTCCTGGGCCGAATACGCCACCGCGCTGATCTCTGCGGGTGGCGGTGTGTGGGCGCGCTCCGAAAAGACGATTCCGATCTCGCCGCAGGCCCAGGCGGCATTGGGTATCACGGCGGAGCGTCTCACCGCCACGGAACTGGTCACAGCCATTCTCAAGGCGCCGGTCGACCTGCTCTACAACGGCGGCATTGGCACCTATGTCAAGTCCAGCCACGAAAGCCACACCGACGTGGGCGACAGGGCCAACGACGCGCTGCGAATCAACGGCAACGAGTTGCGTTGCAAAGTGGTGGGCGAAGGCGGTAACCTGGGCTTCACGCAGCGTGGTCGGGTGGAAGCTGCGCTGGCGGGCGTGCGTCTCTACACCGACGCCATCGACAACTCCGCCGGGGTCGACACGTCTGACCATGAGGTCAACATCAAGATTCTCTTAGGCCTGGCGGTGGCCGAAGGCAAGCTTACGCTGGAGCAGCGCAACGCCTTCCTGCCTACCATGACAGACGACGTGGCGACGCTGGTGCTGCGCGACAACTACTTCCAGACGCAGGCGCTCTCGGTCGGTCGGTACCTGGGCGCGGGCCAGCTCGACGACCAGGCCCGCTTCATGCGGTTCCTGGAGAAAAACGGCCGCCTGAGCCGTGCGATTGAATTCCTGCCGTCAGATGACGAGCTGGCAGAGCGCAAGTCGCGTGGCCTGGGCCTGACCACGCCCGAGCAGGCGGTGCTGCTCGCCTACAGCAAGATGTGGCTGTCGGACGAACTGGTCTCGTCCGACGTGCCGGAAGACGCCTGGATCGGCTCCGCCCTGCAGCGCTACTTCCCCCCGGCACTGTGCGAGAAATTTCGCGACTACATTCCACGCCATCCGCTGCGGCGCGAAATCATCGCCACGCATGTGCTCAACAGCATGGTCAATCGCGTCGGCCCCACCTTCGTCCACCAGATGACGGAGCTGACCGGTGCGACGCCGCCGCAGGTGGTGCGTGCCTACCTGCTGGCGCGCGAGGTGTTCGCCAGTGTCGAACTGTGGCAGCGGATCGAGGCACTCGACAACCAGGTTGCCGACGCGGTGCAGTGCGAGATGATCGTCGAATGGCGCCGCCTCATCGCCCGCGCGACCGCTTGGTTCCTGCGGTCTCGGCGGCTGGGCGAAGCCACCGACCGCGCCGTGCAACGGTTGCTGCCGGCGGTGGCCGCACTTCGCACCCGGCTGGAGCCTGAGGCGGGTGGCTCGCCTCGCGCCGCCGCCTGGGTGCAGGGTGGCGTGCCGCAAGCGCTGGCACAGCAGGTGGCATCGGCCGACCGGCTGTTCAGTGCGCTGGACATCGCCGAGGTGGCCGAAGCGGTGAAGAGCCCCCTGGACGTGACGGGCGAAGTGCACTTCGGAATCGGCGAGCGGCTGGGCCTGGAGAAGCTGCGCCAGCAAATCGAATTGCTGCCCTCGGACAGTCATTGGCAAAGCCTGGCGAAGGTCGCGCTCTCCGACGATCTGGCTGACCTGCAGCGCTCGATTGCCCTGGATGCGGTGGCGCATCCAGGCGCAGCAGCGGAAAAGCTGTCGTCATGGGAGGCGCGAAACCCCCTGGCATTTGCGCGAGCGAAGCGCCTGGTCGGCGAACTGGGCGAATCCGCCAATGCGGACCTGGCGATGTTGTCAGTCGCGTTGCGGGAACTGCGCAACCTGGTCTGAGCCGACCCGCTTCAGCCGGTTACCGGCTCGCGCATCGTGACGAACTCTTCGGCGGCCGTCGGATGGATTCCGATCGTGCTGTCGAAGACCGCCTTGGTGGCGCCGGCTTTCATGGCGACGGCGAAACCTTGCACCACTTCGCCGGCGTCAGGTCCCACCATGTGCAGGCCGACCACCCGATCGGTCGCGGCCTCGACCACCAGTTTCATCAAGGTGCGTTCTGCGCGGCCGCTCAGGGTGTGCTTGAGCGCCCTGAACTCGCTGCGGAAGACCTTGACCTCCCCAAAAAGTTTGCGCGCGTCCGCCTCACCGAAGCCCACTGTGCCGATGTTGGGATGCGTGAACACCGCTGTCGGGATGAAGTCGTAACTCAACTGGCGCTTGCCGTCGCCGAACAGCCTGTCCACGATCACCATGGCCTCGCCCAGCGCGACCGGCGTCAGTTGTACCCGCGATGTCACGTCGCCGGCCGAATGGATGGTGGGAACCGACGTTTGGTAATGCTCGTTCACCAGGATCGCCCCCTCCTTGCCCATGGCCACGCCCGCCGCCTCGAGGCCCATGTTGGCGACGTTGGGGACGCGGCCCGTGGCGTACAGCACCGTGTCCGCGACCACCTTCGAGCCATCGCTCAAAGTGGCAGCGAGCCCGGCAGGCGACTTCTCGATCGAAATCACATCGTGCCGCGTGCGCAAGTCGACGCCGTGCTTGCGCATTTCCTGCGCCGCAAAATTCCGCACGTCGTCATCGAACCCGCGCAACACCTGCTCGCCGCGATACAACTGCGTCACGGTCGACCCCAGGCCGTTGAAGATCGACGCGAATTCACAGGCGATGTAGCCACCACCCACCACCAGCAGCCGGCGCGGGAAGGGATCGAGGTCAAACATGCTGTCGGACGTCAGCACGTGCTCGCTGCCTGGAAAGGTGGGCACGTTGGGCCGCCCGCCGGTGCAGACCAGGATGTGGCGCGCCTTGAAGTGCTTGACGCCCGACAGGGCCCGAACCTCCACCGTGTCGGGGCCCGAGAGCGTCGCCCAGCCATTGACGATGCCAACGCCGGCGCCCAACAGCAAGTTCTGGTAGATGCCGTTCAGCCGCGTGATCTCCGCGGCGCGATTGGCCTTGAGCACCGGCCAGTCGAATCGCGTTTCGCCCACATGCCAGCCGAACCCCGCCGCGTCACGAAAGTCGTCGGCGAAATGGGCGGCGTAGCTGTAGAGTTTTTTTGGGATGCAGCCGACGTTCACGCACGTTCCGCCCAGCGCCGCCGCTTCGGCCAGCACCACGCGGGCGCCCCGCTGCGCGGCCATGCGCGCGGCGCGCACCCCGGCGCTGCCGCCGCCGATGACAAACAGATCGCAGGCTTCAGTCGACATGATGGACCTCCAGGAGATCCATTGTGCTGTGCCGGGCGAAAATCCGCATTGACCCGGTGCCTGGAATTGCGATCACGCGTTGCAAAGGGCGGCCCTGCATGGGGGCATGGCCCTGCCGGACGAGCATGCGACAACCTGACTTGCCGGCACTGTTCAAGCGTCGACTCCAAGCGCGAACCGGCGCCGCCTCAGGCTCCTTCGGTCGTTCAAAGCACGCACCGCAAGTCACGCACCCAGGCGATTGATCTCGGCGTTCTCCACCACTGCCGGTGGGTTGTCCTGTGCGCAAAGCGCCAACATTGCCCGGCCGACACGCTCGGTGGTGGTCAGCAAGTTGGGCAGCAGTCGGACGCCGACGCCCATGAAAGGGCCACCGACTGCATAAGCCGCCGCTAGCGCACGGTGCGGGGAGCGCACGCCGCGCACCGGCTGGATGCCCCCGGGTCGCAGCATCACCGAGCGCATCGGCAGCGCGGCGAGCGCACGTTCGGTTTCGCCTTTCACCCGCAGTGGCATGAAGCGGCTGCCAGGATCGGCATGCGCGCCGGAGACATAGACGAACCTCAGGTCCGGATTGAGGCGCGCCAACGTCTGCGCCACCGATGTGGTCAGGCCGAGCGTCACGCGTCGGTACTCGTCCTCGGGCGTGCCGATGGGCGGGGCGCCGGCACAGTACAGGCAGGCATCAAATGGCCGTAGGACGCCTGCGATTGCAAGCAGGTCGGAAAAGTCGGCATGCACCAACTCCTCCAGCTTCGCACTCGGAAGACCGGTGGCGCGGCGTGATAGTGACAAGACTCGTGTCACACGGGAATCGAGCAGGCATTCGCGAAGCACGCCCTGGCCGACGAGTCCGGTGGCACCGGTAATCAGGATGCGCATCGTTGGTTGAGTGACGCCACGTCACGCCACGCTCAGACCTGGGACTTGAAGTAGCTGAATGAATGGACAAATGCGTCACGAATTTTTTCTGTTTCCGCAACCATCTTGTCCCATGAGTCTTCGGAAGAGGCTTTCAACTCTTCGAATTTCGCCACTGCCAATTTGGATTGGTGACGAAGCTTTGCGACTTCGGCCTTGTACGCGTCGCGCGCATCGGCCTTGGCTTCCTGGGTCTTGGCCTCCAGTGCGTCCATCTTGGCATTCAGCGAATCGAGTTCGTTTTTCAGCTTTTGGGTGTATTCGGCGCGTTTGGACATGGTGTGTTCCTTGAAGTTAAGTAAGGGAGTTGATTGGGGCAGCCTGCTCACTGCGCGAGGTGCTTTCGCACTCAGCGCCAGGTGCCTACGGACTGTAGCGGTGAATTTGCTGCAGGTATGTGCGATTGCGAACATTGGACGAGAGTGGGCAGCCCACTCTACCGAGCCATCGGTCAGCGGTGCGAACGGCGCAGAGAAGCAGCCGAACAGAACGGGGCAAGGCCGCTTCACAATTTGTCGCCACGGCCAGTTTGCCTACACATCCGCGTGCAATTGGCCGACGGGAATTTCACGCTGTTTTGTCAAACTGACCCGCTGTGCCAGTCACGAACCCATCTCAGGAGTCTGCCGTCGTCTCGCCGCCGCTCAAGGCACCGGCGATCGGTTCGCTGTTCGATGCCGCGAACGGGTGGGTGCGCAACATGCTGCAGCTGGCCGTGCTGGAAGGAAAGGAGGCGGCAGTCGGACTCGCAGTGACGATCGGTCTGGGTGTCGCTGCCTTCGTCCTGCTGATCACGGGATGGCTCGCGTTGCTGGCGTGCGCAGTCACAGCCCTGGTTGAAAACGACATCCTTGGCATGCCTGGGTCGCTATTGCTGGTTGCCCTGCTGAATGTCGCCGGCGCCGCCGGTCTGGGATTCCTGGTCATGCAGCGCGGCAAGGAACCCCTGTTTTGCGCTACGCGGCGCCAGCTTGCCGGTAAGCCTTCACCAGGAACTGACGATGGCTGACTCATCCTCTGAGCTGGAGGCGGCGGAGGCGCGAGTCGCAGCATCCAAGGCAGAAATTGTTGAACAGGTGCATGCCATGAAGTCCCGGGCGCAGCGCCTGGCTTCGTCGCCTTATGTGATTGGCTCGCTGAGCATTGCCGCGACTGCCGCCGCGTACTTTGCTGTGACGCGTATCGCCAAGCCGCGAGCGCACAGGTCCCGCCCTGCGGCTGGCGCAAACATGGGGAGTGTGTTGAAAACGGCGCAGTTGCTGCTGCCATTGCTCGGAGCCCTGGCAACCATCGCCCGGAAGCGAAACCAGCGCGCGATTGAACAACCGCGCGCTACTGGCAATCCGCTCGTGATTGCACCGGCCGCACCGCCTGAGTTCGTGCCTCACGGGAACTGGTTCAGACAACAATGGCAAATCACCAAGGCAGCGGCCCAAGCGTGGGTGGATGACTATGCGCCGAGCATGGGCGCCGCGCTGTCTTACTACACGCTTTTTTCGCTCGCTCCGCTGCTCGTTATCGTGATCGCGGTGGCGGGAATGGTGTTTGGGCAGGAGGCAGCGCAGGGAGCGATCGTCGCCCAGCTCCAGGGCATCATGGGCCAGGAAGGCGCAGTGGCCGTGGAAGGCATGCTGAAAGCGGCGCGCCACCCGGCCCAAGGCGCAGTCGCGAGCCTTGTGGGCATCGCCCTCCTTCTGCTCGGCTCCACTGCAGTCTTTGGCGAGTTGCAAAGCGCGCTGGACCGCATCTGGCGCACGCCGGCGCCCAAGAGCGAGTCGGGCATCCTGCACTTGCTGCGAACTCGCCTGCTGTCGTTCGGACTTGTGCTGGGGCTGGGGTTCCTGCTGCTCGTGTCGTTGGTGGTGAGCGCAGCACTCGCGGCCCTGGGCACGTGGTGGGGCGGCTGGTTCGCGGGTTGGGAGGCGGTGCTGGAAGTTCTCAACTTTGCGGTCTCGTTCGGCATCTTCACCGCGCTGTTCGCGATGATCTACAAAATCATGCCACGCGCGACGGTTTCCTGGCGCGATGTCTGGACCGGCGCCGTCGTAACGGCGTTGCTGTTTACCTTTGGCAAAGTGCTCATCGGGTTGTACCTGGGTAAAAGCAGCATGGCCTCCGCATTCGGCGCGGCAGGCTCTCTGGTTGTGTTGATCGCGTGGGTGTACTACTCCGCACAGATCTTCCTGTTCGGTGCTGAATACACCTGGGTCTATGCCCGTCAGCACGGATCGCATGCGCCAAAGACAGACGTAGGTGGAGTCCTGCTCGGTCCGTCGGCTGCCTCCCACAAAACGGCTAAAGAATAGTCAATACGGTGAGCTTCTCTACCACTGAAAGGCACTCATGAACAAGGATCAAGTCAAGGGCGTAGTGAAGGAAGTAGCGGGCAAAGTGCAGAACGCAGCCGGCAAGGTGATTGGCAGCACCGAACAGCGCGTCAAGGGACTATCAAAAGAAGCGGAAGGCAAGGCTCAGAAGAAGGTTGGTGATGCTGAGGAAACTCTGAAAGACATTCGCAAGCCCTGATTGCGCTTGCGCCAAGCCAAGTGACAAAGCGGCCTCAATGGCCGCTTTGTTTCACGCCCTCAGACTTTCCCTAGCTGGCGTTGCGCATGCGCGAGATGTAGTGAACGTCGGAGGTGTCGACGATGGAGGTTCGGAACTCGGTTGGCGTGCGGTCGAAGGTATAGGCCACCCGCTTGATGCACAGCACGGGGATGTCCGCGGCCAGGTTCAGCAGGCCGGCGCTGGTGGGGTTGATTATCTCGGCCCTCACCCGTTCGTCCGCCTCGACGATGGTCACGCCGAAAGCTTCCTGGTACAGGCCGTAGACGGTATTGCTGCGCTCCAGGAACAGATCCCGGTTCAGGCCGCTGAACATGGCGCAAGCGATCACGATGTGGTCGTGGATCACCGGGCGGCCCTTCAGCAGCAGCACGTTG
This sequence comes from Ramlibacter sp., assembly GCA_039926915.1. Taxonomy (GTDB): domain Bacteria; phylum Pseudomonadota; class Gammaproteobacteria; order Burkholderiales; family Burkholderiaceae_C; genus Ramlibacter. Next base: position 3,898 of record JBDSWB010000010.1, on the reverse strand, counting down.
TCGATGCAGAAGACCGACTGCGTGCCATGCAGGCGGAGGGCCTGCGCTTCCTCCTGCGTGGCGCGGGCGCGCGTGAAGGCATGCAGCCGCACCTCGGGAAACTCGCTGCTGCCGTCGCGTCCGGAAATCTTGAAGAACTGGAACATGAACCGCTCGCGATCGAGCTTGCCCACGAAGGTGCCGCGTCCCTGCTGGCGTACCAGGATGTGTTCGGCCACCAGCTCGTCCACTGCCCGCCGCACGGTGCCGATTGACACCTCGAAGCGCCTGGCCAATTCGCTTTCGCTGGGCAACGCGGCGCCGGGCGCAGCCGTGCCGGAGCGGATGTCCTCAATCAGCTGTTTCTTGACCTGGCGGTAGAGGGCAAACATGGTCAGCTGCCCGACGCCGTAGGCAACGATTGGCGGAACGGCTTCATGGCATGCCCAGTCGCAGGAGAAGCATCGACACCAGCACCAGCCCCGCCAGCAGCAGCGTTTCGGCCACCAGCATCAGCACCGGTTGCCAGCCCAGCTGCTGGAGGTCCTCGAAGCTTGTCTTGACGCCGGCTGCAGCGATGGCGATCACCAGACACCAGCGGGACGCCGCGTTGGCGCTGGCGACCACGCCGGCAGGCATGTCCACGGTGCTGGCGACAATCACCAGCAGCACGAAACCCAGGAGGAACGTCGGCACCAGCGGCTCTTGCTCCCGCTGGCCGGCATCGTCGGCCTGGGCAGCGCGGCCGTTCCTGAACGCGAAGGCGATCAGCAGCACCACCGGCATCAGCAGCAACACCCGGAACAACTTGACGATGGTGGCCGCGTCTCCGGCCTCCTGGCCCATCATCATGCCGGCGGCGACGACCTGCGCCACGTCGTGGACGGTGGCGCCCAGGAAGATCCCGGACTGCACCGGCGACCAGTGCAGCGTCAGCAGGAGGAAGGGATACAGCACCATCGCCGCAGTGGACAGGACCGTCACCCCCACCACCGCCAGCAGCGTGAAGCGTTCGGTCTCCCGGGTCGGCGGCAACACCGAGGAAATGGCCAGGGCGGCCGAGGCGCCGCAGATCCCGACCGAGCCGCCGGAGAGCAATCCTTCGGCCACCGGGCGCTTGAGCCCGCGCGCCAGCAGCAATCCGAAGCCGATGGTGAGCGTCACCGTCAGCACCAGCAGCAGCGCCACCTTCAGGCCGAGGTGAGTCACCTGGTCGAACGTGATGCGGATTCCCAGCAGGGCGACGCCGACTCGCAGCACGGTCTTGCCGCAGAAGTCGATGCCGGCCCGGGTGCTTTCCTGCAGCGAGAGAAAATGCAGCGACAGGCCGATCAGCAGCGCGTAGAGCAGCTGCGGCCCGCCGTAATGCTCCGAAAGAAAGGTGGCGGCCAGCGCGATGACGGCGCACACCAGAAGGCCCGGGACCAGCCGCCGGATGGGCAGGGTGGTGGGCGGGGTCCAGGGCTTCAGCGCCGCCATCTCACATGAGGGCCCGGATGGAGTCCAGCATGGCGGCCGGCACATCCAGGCCCTCGCGCTGGGCGCGCGCCGCGAGCTCAGCGCGGCGCTGCCCGGGCAAGCGCACGCCGTCGTCGAGCAGCATCGCCGACAGCAGCGCCTCGATCCGCTGGTTGTAGACCGCGGTCCCGGCAAGACCCGCCGGATCGATCACGATGAAGGCCTGCCCCAACCGCGGCTGGTTGCCCGCGTCGACGAAGAAGGAGTCGGCCTCGGCGCCATGGTTGGCGCCGGTGAGCGTGGTGACCAGCAGTTCGACCATGAGCGCCAGCATCGCGCCCTTGACGCCGCCTATGGGCAGCATCGAGCCTTCCAGCCCCTTGCTCGGGTCGGTGGTGGGGTTGCCCTCAGCATCCAGGGCCCAGCCCAGGGGAATGGGCTCGGACTTCCTGGCTGCCACCATCAGCTTGCCGCGCGCCACTTCGGACAGAGACAGGTCGATGGCGACCGGCACATTGCCGGCGCGCGGAAACACAGCGGCGATGGGGTTGGTGCCGAAGATCGGGCGCTTGCCGCCGGCCGCAGGCATCGCCGCCGGCGAGTTGCCGCAGGCGATGCCGACCATGCCGGCTTCCGCCACCGCATCGAGGTGATAGGAGGCCATGCCGAAGTGGTGGCTGTTGGTCACGGCGGCAATCGCGATGCCGGTCTGCCGCGCCTTTTCGATCGCCTGCTCAACGGCCATCCTGCAAGCTGCGAAGGCAAAACCATTGCCCGCGTCGATCAACACGCTGCTGGTGTGCTGGTTCATCACCACCGGAACGGCGTTGCCCAGCACCCGGCCCGCTTTCAGATGTGCCACGTACATGGCCACGCGAGACAGGCCGTGCGAGGGCAAGCCGTTGGCCTCAGCCGCCACCAGGGCCTGCGCGGTGGGGGCGGCCTGCTCGATCGTCGCGCCGGCTTTCTGCAGGGCCGCTTCGATCATGCGCCGGAGCTCTTGGGAGCTTGTGGTCATCTCTTAATCCTTCAAGACCTGCGCCACGGCGGCCGCGATCATGGTTGAAACTCGCACGTTGGATTGGGCCGTCACGCCCGCCACGTGCGGCGTGAGGATGACGCGGGGGCATCCTTGCCAGACGTTGCCGGCGGTCAGCGGCTCCGGCTCGAACACGTCGAAGGCAGCGCCACCCAGACGGCCGACACGCAGCGCCGCCGCCACGGCCGATTCGTCGGCGATGCCGCCGCGCGACGTGTTGATCAGTACGGCGCCGCGCTTCATGCGCGCGATGCGATCGGCCGAAAGCAGGTGGGCGGTTGCCGGGGTCAGGGGAACGTGCAGGCTGATCACATCGGCTTCCTCGAGCAGTTGCTCCAGCGACGCGCAGCGCACCCGGGCCTGCGCCCACACCTTGTCGCCTGCATCGATCATCGGATCGTGCGCCAGCACCGACATGCCCAGCCCCTGAGCCAGGCCTGCAGTCAGCCTGCCGATGCCGCCGAAACCCAGGACGCCAAGGCGGGTGCCGAAAATCTCACGGCCGTTGGACAGCTCAGCGCGCGGCCACTTGCCGGCCGCCACCGCTTCGGTGGAGGAATAGACACCGCGCAGCAGCAGCATCGCCGTTGCGACTACATACTCCGCCACCGCGCGCGCATTGGCGCCGGTCGCGGGGATCACGCGCATGCCGCGGGCCTCGCAAGCAGCCACGTCGATGTTGTCCAGGCCGACACCCAGTCGGCCGATGACGCGCGCCCGGCCCAGTGCCGCCAGCAGATCCCCGCGTACCTGGGTGCGGTTGCGCACGATCAGCGCATCGGCGTCGGCAGCGGCAGTGGCCAGTCGTGCGCCGTCGTCGACAAGCTTCGGGTCGTAGACGACCTCGAAAGCGGTGCGCAAGGAAGCCACGGCCGCCTCGTCCATGAACTCGGAAATGACGATCTTTTTCATAGAGAAGGGGGCGCATGTCCCCCGGGCTCAGGCGCTTTCGAACAGGCGGGTCATCACGAACTCACGGTGGCCCAGTGCTTCGGCAGAAGTGAAGCGGCCGTTGACTGTCTGGATCATCATGTCCAGCAGCGCGTCGCCGGCGGCATCCATGGTCTGCTCCTGCTGAAGCAGGCCGGAGACATCCACATCGATGTGCTCGCTCATCAGGCGAACGGTCCGGGGGTTGGCGCAGATCTTGATGACCGGCACGATCGCATTGCCGATCACGTTGCCTTGCCCGGTAGGAAAGAAGTGCACCGCGAAACCGGAGGCTGCGCACAGAGTCACCATTTCGGCGGCGGCGGACGAGGAGTCCATGAACCACAGGCCGGGGCCGTTCGGCATTTCGGCCTTGTCGAGGACGCCGTCGACCATGCACTTCTTGCCGATCTTCTGGATGTTGCCCAGGGCCTTTTCCTCGATGGTGGTCAGGCCGCCGGCAATGTTGCCCTTGGTGGGCTGCGAATCGGA
>JBDSWB010000009.1:0-9134 GCA_039926915.1 Ramlibacter sp. | reverse complement strand
GACAAGCCGAGCCGATCGGTGCCGCGAGTGCGGCTCAGTTGCAGCAACAGCGATTGGCCGTCCGCCCAGCGGTAGCCGCCAGCAATGTTGAGGACATCTTCATACGACCCGCCGCCTGGCAAGTTGGGGCTGGGTTGCAGGCTGCGCCCGATACCCACGTGGCCGTACCAGTTGCTCCCGGTGTCCAGGGACAAGCCGCCGCCCGAAAACCGGGCGTCCGCCTGGAAGGCAGCGCCGATCCGCACGGGGCCCACACTGAATGGGGCCGCCGGGCCTTGAGATGCCCCCCCAGCTTGGGCTGCAGCCCTGGTGAGGGCATAGTCCGCGGAGAAAGTCTGAGCTAGTGCCCCCTGCGGCCACGCCGATGCGGCGGCCGCTGCCAGGGACAGCCAAGCGAGGAGCCGGAAACTTGAAAGCATCAGGTCAATGTAGACCTTGTGGGGCCGCTCGCCCAGTCTTGTTCGGTCGAGTTGTGGCTTTGGCGCGACGGGTGGGCCAGATCAGCCTGCCTGCACGGCTCGGGCAAGGCGCTCAGCGGTGGTCCGGGCCTGCGATTCGTCGCGGGCCTCCACCATCACCCGCAGGACCGGTTCCGTGCCGCTGGCGCGGATCAGCACCCGGCCGTGGTCATTGAGTTCCGCTTCGGCGCGCCGGATTTCGTCGGCCAGGGCCTGGCTGGATTTCCAGTCTTGGCCTTCATTCAGCCGGACATTGATCAATGTCTGGGGAAACAGTGTCACCCCCTCGAGCAACTGGCTGAGGGTGCGGCCTCTGCGCACACTGGCCATGAGCACCTGCAGGGCCGTGATCAGGCCATCGCCGGTGGTGTGCTTGTCCAGGGCCAGGAGGTGGCCGGAGCCTTCGCCACCCAACAGCCACCCCCGCTTTTCCAGTTCCTCGAGCACATAGCGGTCGCCGACCTTGGCCCGGACGAATTCGATGCCGCGCGCTTTCAGCGCCACTTCCACGGCCATGTTCGTCATCAGGGTGCCGACGACCCCCGGCACGGCTTCGCCCCGGCCCAGGCGGTCGACAGCCAGCAGATAGAGCAATTCGTCGCCGTTGAAGAGGCGCCCGTCTGCGTCTACCAGCTGCACGCGGTCGGCGTCCCCGTCCAGGGCGATGCCGGAGTCGGCCTTGTGGGCCTTCACGGCCGCCACCAGCGCCTCCGGATGCGTGGCGCCGACCTCGTCATTGATGTTCATGCCGTCCGGCGTGCAGCCGATGCTGATGACTTCGGCCCCGAGTTCGTGGAAGACCTTGGGGGCGATCTGGTAGGCGGCGCCGTGCGCGGCATCGACAACGATCGTCCGGCCGCGCAAGGTGAGGTCATTCGCGAAAGTGCTCTTGCAGAACTCGATGTATCGGCCGGCCGCATCGTCCAGGCGCCGCGCCCTGCCGAGTGCGGCCGAGTCGGCCCAGGCCGGTGGCTCCTTCAACGCCGCTTCCACGGCGATCTCCCACTCATCGGGCAGCTTGGTGCCCTGCGCACTGAAGAATTTGATGCCGTTGTCGGAGTAGGCGTTGTGGCTGGCACTGATGACCACGCCCAGGCTCGCCCGCTGGGCGCGGGTGAGGTACGCAACACCCGGGGTCGGCAGCGGGCCGAGCAGCACCACGTCGACACCCGCGGAGTTGAACCCCGACTCGAGTGCGCTCTCAAGCATGTAGCCGGAGATGCGGGTGTCCTTGCCGATCAAAACGACCGGCCGCTGCTCGGTCTTCTTCAACACGCGGCCGACGGCATGCGCAAGCCGGAGCACGAAGTCAGGCGTGATCGGGGCCTGCCCGACCGTACCGCGTATTCCGTCGGTGCCGAAATAGGTTCTGCTCATGAAGTCTCCGTTTTTCCGCTGCCTGTCATCGATAACGTCGCGCGGAGGACTTTCAGCGCCGCCAGCGTTTCCTTCACATCGTGCACCCGCACAATACGTGCGCCGCGCTCCACGGCCAGCAGGGCGGCCGCCACGCTGGGCGCCAGCCTCTCATTGACCGGCAAGCCTGTCACCTGGCCCAGGGACGACTTGCGCGACCACCCCGCTAGCAGCGGGTACCCCGCCGCCAGCAATTCCCCCTGGCGCGCCAGCAATCCGAAATTCTGCTCCACCGTCTTGCCGAAGCCAATGCCCGGGTCCCAGACAATGCGCGCCAGATTGACGCCGAGGTCCAGCAAGGCCTGCGTCGCATCTGAAAGGAAAGCCCCCACCTGCGGAACGGCGTCGCCTTCCATGGGCGACCGTTGCATGGTCTGGGGCTCGCCGTGCATGTGCATCAGGCAGATGCCGCAATTCGGGTGCGCCGCCACCTGTGCGCGGGCGCCGGCCTGCCGCAGCGCCCAGATGTCGTTGATGATGTCGGCGCCCAGCCCCAGCGCCTGCTGCATGACTTCGGGCTTGCAGGTGTCGACCGAGACGGGCACACCGAGCGTCACGGCTTCGCGCAACACTGGCAAAACACGTTCCAGCTCTTCTTCGAGAGGGACCGGCGGGGTGCCGGGGCGGCTGGATTCGCCGCCGATGTCCAGGATGTGCGCGCCCTCGGCCAGCAGCCGCTCGCAATGGGCCAAGGCGGAACGGGTGCTGGCGTACCGACCGCCGTCCGAGAACGAATCCGGCGTCACGTTGACCACGCCCATGACCTGGGGCTGGCCCAGGTCGATGAGGAAGCGTGAGGTTTGCCAGTGCGTGCGCATCGATCCGATTTTCACCCAACCCCAAGTGCAAAGGGAGCCCGAGGGCCCCCTTGTATTGCGCTGTGCGCTGACCGTCAGGCCGCGGTTGGTGCCGGATCCGCCGGCACGGGTGAGCCGCCCGAGCCCCCGCCGCTGCCGGAAGGAGGCGTGCGCGGTGTCCAGTCCTTGGGCGGGCGCGGGTCCTTGCCGGCCATGATGTCGTCCAGCTGCTCGCTGTCGATGGTTTCCCACTCGAGCAGGGCCTTGGCCATCGCATGCATCTTGTCCTGGTTGCCTTCGATCAGCTTGCGCGCCAGGGCGTATTGCTGGTCAATGATGCGCCGCACTTCGGCGTCAACCTTCTGCATGGTCTGCTCGCTCATGTTGGTGGTCTTGGTGACCGAGCGGCCCAGGAAGACCTCGCCCTCGTTCTCGGCGTACACCATCGGGCCCAATGCGTCGGTCATGCCGTAGCGCATCACCATGTCGCGGGCCAGCGTGGTCGCGCGCTCGAAGTCGTTGGATGCGCCTGTAGTCATCTGCTTCATGAACACCTCTTCGGCGATGCGGCCACCGAACAGCATGCTGATCTGGCTCAGCATGTATTCACTGTCGTAGCTGTAGCGGTCCTGGGCCGGCAGGCTCATGGTCACGCCAAGCGCGCGTCCGCGCGGGATGATGGTGACCTTGTGGACCGGGTCGCACTTGGGCATCAGCTTGCCCAGGAGAGCGTGGCCGGCCTCGTGATACGCCGTGTTGCGGCGCTCTTCCTCGGGCATCACCATGCTCTTGCGCTCGGGGCCCATGAAGATCTTGTCCTTGGCCTTCTCGAAGTCCTGCATTTCCACCACGCGGGCGTTGCGGCGGGCAGCCATCAAGGCGGCCTCGTTGCAGAGGTTGGCTAGATCGGCACCAGACATACCTGGCGTACCGCGCGCGATGACGCTGGGGTTGACGTCCTGGCCGATCGGCACCTTTCGCATGTGCACATTGAGGATCTGCTCGCGGCCGCGGATGTCGGGAAGCTGCACGTAGACCTGGCGGTCGAAACGGCCCGGGCGAAGCAAGGCGGCGTCCAGGATGTCCGGCCGGTTGGTGGCCGCGACCACGATCACGCCCAGATTGGTTTCGAAGCCGTCCATCTCGACCAGCATCTGGTTGAGGGTCTGCTCGCGTTCGTCATTTCCTCCGCCCAGGCCCGCGCCCCGCTGGCGCCCGACGGCGTCGATTTCATCGATGAAGATGATGCAGGGCGCGTTCTTCTTGGCGTTTTCGAACATGTCGCGCACGCGGGCGGCGCCCACGCCGACGAACATCTCGACGAAGTCCGAACCAGAGATGGAGAAGAAAGGCACCTTGGCCTCGCCGGCGATGCCCTTGGCCAGCAAGGTCTTGCCTGTCCCCGGGGGGCCGACGAGCAGCAGGCCGCGGGGGATGCGGCCGCCTAGCTTCTGGAATTTCTGCGGGTCTTTCAGGAAATCGACGACTTCCTTGACCTCTTCCTTCGCTTCGTCGCAGCCGGCGACATCGGCGAAGGTCACTTGGTTGTTGTTCTCGTCGAGCATGCGCGCCTTGCTCTTGCCGAAGCTGAAGGCACCGCCCTTGCCCCCGCCCTGCATCTGGCGCATGAAGTAGACCCACACGCCGATCAACAGAAGCATCGGGCCCCAGCTGACCAGCAAGGTCATCAGCAGCGAACCCTCTTCGCGCGGCTTGACGTCGAACTTGACGTTGTTGTTGATGAGGTCACCGATCAGGCCCTTGTCGAGGTACGTGGCCGTTGTGCGGATCTTGCGCTCATCGCTGGTGATGGCGACGATCTCGGTGCTGCCACCCTGGCCTTCCTGGATGATGGCATTCTTGATCCGCTTGCCACGGACTTCTTCAAGAAAGTCGGAATAGCCCACCACCGAAGCGCCTGCCGCGCCGCGCGTGTCGAACTGCTTGAAAACCGTAAACAGCACGAGTGCGATGACAAGCCACACGGCAATTTTGGAAAACCACTGATTGTTCAAACTGCGTCTCCGAGATGAAGGGGCCGGGGCCAACGAGGGCTCCTAGCGTACTTGCTGACCATTCTAGGCGTTTCAAGCCGTGGAATGATGTATTTTCGCTACGGCCTTGATGAGCGTCAGCAGACGCATCCAGTGGTGTCCACCTTGCGTACTCACTTGCCTGGTTTCAGCCCGATGCCAACGAGAAACGTCTCGGAGGACTTGTCGCGCGAGGCCTTGGGCTTAAGAGGCTTCACGGTCCGAAAAGTTTCCTTGAACAGCTTGGCAAGCTCGCTGTAGCCGCTGCCATGAAACACCTTGGCCACCAGCGCCCCTTCGGGCTTCATGTGGCCCACCGCGAACTCGACGGCCAATTCGACCAGGTGGGCGATCCGGGCGGTGTCCGCCGACTCGATGCCCGACAGGTTGGGCGCCATGTCGGACACCACGGCATCGGCCTTGCGCCCGGCAAGCAGCGCCTCCACCCTTGCCAGCAACTCGGGCTCGCGGAAATCGCCCTGCAGGAAAGTGACGCCCTCCACTGGATCCATCGGCAGGATGTCGAGCGCGATGATCGTGCCGTTGAGCTGCCCGGCCGCGGCACCGCCTGGTGAAAGCCTACGCCTGAGGTACTGGCTCCAGGCGCCTGGGGCCGAGCCCAGGTCCACGACCAAATGCCCCGGCTTGACCAGGCTCAAGGTTTCGTCGATTTCCTTGAGCTTGAAGGCCGCGCGCGCTCGGTACCCCTCCTTCTGCGCCAGCCGGACATACGGATCGTTCACGTGGTCGTTGATCCACGCGCGATTGACCTTCTTGCTCTTCGTCTTGATTTTCATCCTGGTCCCAATTTTGGGGGCAAAGGCCCGCTGATTGTCGTGGCGGGATAATCCGGCCATGCCCCAAATACAACTCACTATCGCCGAGCGCAAGGTCCACCGCGCCGAAGCGCACCACCTGGACCCCGTGGTCATGCTCGGCAACGGCGGGTTGACGGCCGGCGTCAAGAAGGAAATCGACGCCGCCTTGAGCGCCCACGGATTGGTCAAGGTCCGCGTTCAGGGCGACGACCGGGCTGCCCGCGAGGCGATGTACCTGGCGCTGGCTGATGAACTGGGCGCCGCACCCATCCAGCACATCGGCAAGCTGCTGGTGCTGTGGCGTCCCAAGGTCGCTAAAGCCAAGGCGGAAGACGAGGACCGCAAGCCCGGCCCGCGCGACTTCAAGGTGCTCAAGTACAGCAAGCGCGGCGGCCAAAGGCCCGAGGTCAAGACGCTGCGGGTGCTGGGCAACCAGCGGTTGACGCCGGGCGGCCAGGTCCGGCGCGCCAAGCCGCCCAAGCAGAAATCGGTCAAGAAGGGCCGGCAGACCTGACCTGGGTGGCACGCCACAGAATCACGGAAGAGCAAAGCCACTGGGCAAGATACATGGCGCTGCCCACGCTGTGCCACAGCTTGAGGCTCTCTCGAGCGACGATGCGGGGCGCGACACCGAATTCGGCTATCAGGGCCAGCAAGAGACCGCCCACCACGAACGCGAGCGAAGCCCGTAGCCATGACGCGGGATCAGCGTCGTCGCCCGTCCGGGAAGCCAGCAGCAGCATCACACCGCAGCCGCACGACACCCAGGTCTGGGCGGTGAACAGGCGTGCGGCGACCTGCCCCGCCAGCGCGGTCGTCGGCAGGTAGGCGAACAACAGAGGGACGACGGTGAAGCCGGTGGTGGCGAGGCTGCCCCACCACAGCGATGCAGCCAGGACCGGGACACGCGCTTTCCAGCCAGCTGCAAAGCGCGCCATGCTCAGATGTAGTGGACCGCAACGATCTCGTAGCGCTTGAGGCCGCCTGGCGCCTGGACCTCGGCCGTGTCGCCCTCTTCCTTGCCGATCAGCGCCCGCGCGATAGGGCTGGAGATGTTGATCAATCCCAGTTTGAGGTCGGCTTCGTCTTCGCCGACGATCTGGTACCTGACCTTTTCGCCGGAAGATTCGTCCTCCAGTTCCACGGTAGCGCCGAACACCACTTTGCCTCCGGCATCGACTGCAGTGGGATCGATGATCTGCGCGGCTGCGAGCTTGCTCTCGACTTCCTGGATACGCCCTTCAATGAAGCCCTGCCGATCCTTGGCGGCTTCGTACTCGGCGTTTTCGGACAGGTCGCCCTGCGCGCGCGCGTCGGCAATGGCCGTGATCACCCAGGGGCGATCCACGGTCTTGAGCTTGTGCAGCTCGGTTTTCAGCTTCTCGGCGCCGCGTTTGGTGATGGGGATGGTGGCCATGTTTCCAGGTCTGCAAAAGAAAAAACCGGACACGTTAGTCCGGCGTCGACAACTGCCGGGCGCCCTCAGATCAGGGAATGTCCGGCCAGCCCGGTCAGGATTGCAATCGGGCTCGAGTCCTGATTGTATTGGCAGCCGGCAGGCAGGTGAAACGTCTGCTCGACCATGTGCTGGCCCGACATCGCCGCATGCACTGTCTGGTCGGAAAAGCAGACCCAGCAACTGCCAGGCGGGAAGTCCATCCGAGCCTGCGGCCCCTCGCGCTGATACGCCTCGTCTGCCTTCATGGTGTCGTGCAGTTGCAGCATCAGGTGGTCGTATTCGCTGCGCAGGGACTTGGTGACGCGCGCCAGCTGCAGCAGCCGGGCCTGGTGTGGTGAATAGGGGCGCACCCGCGGCAGAAACCGGCGGGCTACATCGTCAAACGGTTCACCCACCCGCCATACGCGGGGCTCCCCCTGCGGATTGATATTGGCGAAGACACGCAGGATGCGTTCCCCGCGGTTCGGCCGAGACGGAAAGGCGTCAACGTGCAGGCGCCTGTCGTCGGCCCGCACCGACTGGCGGCGTTGCGACACCGATTGCGTCCGAAGGCTGGTCGGCGCGGTCAGCAGGTGGACTGAATAGGCGGGGAAGAGTCCATCCACGAGGGACCGCGCCTGCTGGGCGAAACGCCCGAGCAGACCTTGCACATCCGCGAGCGCGCCCATATCAGCCAGGCCCCGGACCGCGCCCATTGCATCCATGCTGATGTTGCGCGAGCGCCCGGCCAGTATTTCGGGTCTGAGCAGCATGCGCTCTGCGGCCTCGAGTTCGAATGCCAGCCGTGGGAAGTACAGCACCTTGCCGTGTTCCACCGCATCGATCCACTCGCGGTGGCTGCCGGGATCGCGCCAGTCGGCGACATCGAGCTCGACGATGGCGCCATCCATGCGTCAGGCCAGTTGGGCGTGCAACTCCTGGAGCGAGTACACCTCCAGGCTGTCCATGTACTTCATGCCTTCGACGGCCGCTTCGGCGCCGGCGATGGTCGTGAAGGTGGTGACCCGCGCCAGCAGCGCGGAGGTGCGGATGGCGCGCGAGTCGGTGATTGCGTTGCGCCGCTCTTCCACCGTGTTGATGACCATCACGATCTCGTTGTTCTTGATCATGTCCACCACATGCGGGCGGCCCTCCGTCACCTTGTTGACGGTTTCACAGGCGATTCCCGCGGCGCCGATGGCTGCGGCAGTGCCTTTGGTGGCCACCATATCGAAGCCCTGCGCAGCGAGCTGGCGCGCCACTTCCACCGCACGCGGCTTGTCGCTGTTCTTGACGGTGAGGAACACCTTGCGAACGGGGTCGGTGGGCCGGGGCAGCCTGGTGCCGGCGCCAATCTGGCTCTTGATGAAGGCTTCGCCGAAGGTCTTGCCCACGCCCATCACCTCGCCGGTGGACTTCATCTCCGGCCCCAGGATGGTGTCCACGCCCGGGAACTTGACGAAGGGGAACACCGCTTCCTTCACGCTGAAGTAAGGCGGCGTCACTTCCTTCGAGATGCCTTGCGAAGCCAGTGACCGGCCCACCATGCAGCGCGCGGCCGCCTTGGCCAGCTGGATGCCGGTCACCTTGCTCACGAAAGGCACGGTTCGCGACGCGCGCGGGTTGACTTCCAGCACGTAGATCACGTCCTTGCCGTCGCGCTCCTGGATGGCGAACTGCACGTTCATGAGGCCGATCACGTTCAGGCCGCGGGCCATTGCTGCAGTCTGGCGCTTCATCTCCTCCACGGTTTCCCTGGACAACGAATACGGCGGCAGCGAGCAGGCGGAGTCGCCAGAATGCACACCGGCCTGTTCGATGTGTTCCATTACGCCGCCGATGAAGGTTTCCTTCCCGTCGGAGAGGCAATCCACGTCGCACTCGATCGCGTCGTTGAGGAACCGGTCGAGCAGCACCGGCGAATCGTTCGACACTTTCACCGCCTCACGCATGTAGCGCTCCAGGTCGCGCTGTTCATGGACAATCTCCATCGCGCGGCCGCCCAGCACGTAGCTGGGTCGCACCACCAGCGGGTAGCCCAGCGCAGCGGCCTTTTCAAGCGCTTCGGCTTCGGTGCGCGCGGTGGCGTTTGGCGGCTGCAAGAGCTTCAGTTCATGGAGCAGCTTCTGGAACCGCTCGCGGTCCTCTGCCGCATCGATCATGTCCGGCGAGGT
>JBDSWB010000008.1:0-11705 GCA_039926915.1 Ramlibacter sp. | reverse complement strand
GAAGTACATCGTTGCCGCGCTCACCGAGTACAAGCAGGGTAACCGCCGGCATCCCACCATGCGCGGCATCGCGGGCACGCTGTCGGACCAGGACATGAATGACCTCGCCGCTTACTATGAAGCGCTGGGCGCCGGTACCGGGGCGGTGGCCGCAGCCAAGGCCGACAAGGCGCCGGGCCCCCAGGTCGATGCCTTGCTCAAGAAGGCCGCCTGCGTTTCCTGCCACGGCGAGAATTTCGCCAAGCCGATCGATCCGACCTATCCGAAGATCGCCGGCCAGCACGCCGACTACATGTTCGTCGCGCTCAAGGCCTACAAGAGCGAGAACAACCCCAGCGTGGGCCGCTCCAACGGCGTCATGGGTGCGATCGCCAAGCAGTTCTCGAACGCTGAACTCAAGCTGCTTTCGGGCTACGTCAGTTCGCTCGAAGGCCCGCTCAAGACCGTTCCTGAAGCCAGGTTCCGCTGACGCCGCCGGGCCGGGTCAAGCGGGCTCGAAATTCGGCCTTAAGGAATTTTCGGAAGCCCGCAAGGAAGCGGGGCGGGCCGCCCTCAGGCGGTCGCGCGGCGGCGCACGCAATCGATGTAGGACTCGCCATCCGGCGGTCGGCCCGCGCGCTGGCTTTCCCACAGCATCTGGCCCAGGCAATCCATCACTTCGTGTTGCGCATCGTGCAGAGATCCGAGGCGCGCGGCCAGCAGTTCCACCGCCTGCCGGATGCCGCGTGGCTGGTCGATCGAACTCTGTTCGCTGATCGAGAGGTGCATGGACAGGTGAAGAAAGGGGTTGCTGCGCCCGTCCTGGCCGTCGTACGCGCGGGCGACGGCGGCGTCCGCATCGGCCATGTCGGCCTCGTATTCAGGGTGCTCCTGCAGCCACTGGCCGGCCAGCGTTTCCAGCGCATCCATCGGCTGTCCGCCGTGGCTCTTGGCATGGACGGCGCAAAAAAAACGCCGCACATCCGGCTGGCTCGGGTTGAACATCCGGCCAGCGTATCACGGGCCTTCGTCCTACGGCCCGCGGGCCAGTGCGCACCTAAGCTCTGCAGTGGCAGTTGCGTTCCGACGGCGATCCGCGCGTCACTGAGCATCGGCCCCCAAGGAGATATCACCATGAGTGCGACACAAATCGCGGGCGCGGTCCTGCTGGCCCTGGGCCTGGCAGGCTTTTTCACGGGCGGCTTCAACTTCACACGCAACACGACCAAGGCCGAGATCGGCCCCATCAAATTGCAAGTGCAGGAAAAAGAATCGATCAATATTCCCCAGTGGCTGAGCCTCGGCGGCATGTTGCTGGGCGGCGTTCTGCTGGTCGTCGGCGCCCGCCGCCGCTGACAGCGCCGCGCCAGGCCGCGGCGAACCCGCCGGCCCCTTAGAATTCACGCCAACGACACGTGAATTCAGATGATCGACAAAATCGCGCCCAGCATCGCCGACGCGCTGGCCGGTGTGCAGGACGGGGCGACGGTGCTGGTCGGCGGATTCGGGACCGCGGGCATTCCCAATGAATTGATCGAAGGCCTGATTGCTCAAGGCTCGAGCGACCTGACAGTGGTCAACAACAACGCCGGCAATGGCGACCAGGGCCTGGCGGCCCTGCTGAAGGCGGGCCGGGTCCGCAAGATCATCTGCAGCTTCCCGCGCCAGGCCGACAGCCATGTGTTCGACGACCTCTACCGCAGCGGCAGAATCGAACTGGAACTGGTGCCGCAGGGCAATCTCGCCGAACGCCTCCGGGCCGCCGGCGCGGGTATCGGTGCGTTCTTCTGCCCAACGGCGTTCGGTACCGAGCTGGCCAGGGGAAAGGAAACGCGCGAGATCGCTGGCCGCCAGTACGTGATCGAATATCCGATCCATGGCGACCTGGCGCTGATCAAGGCCGAGGCCGGTGACCGCTGGGGCAACCTGACCTACCGCAAGGCCGCGCGCAACTTCGGTCCCATCATGGCCACCGCCGCCCGGCGCACCGTCGCCACCGTGCATCGCATCGCCGAACTGGGCGAACTCGATCCCGAGAGCATCGTCACACCGGGCATTCATGTGACGAAGATCGTGAAGATCGATCGCATCGCCACGCAAGCCGGTGGATTCAGGAAGGCCGCCTGACATGAGCTACAGCAAGCGCACCCAAGAGCAACTCGCCGCGCGCATTGCGCGGGACATCCCTGAGGGCTCTTATGTGAACCTGGGCATCGGCATGCCGACGCGGGTCGCCAATCACATTCCAGCGGGGCGCGAAGTCATCCTGCAAAGCGAAAACGGCATCCTGGGCATGGGGCCGGCGCCGCCCGCGGGCGCGGAAGACTACGACCTCATCAACGCCGGCAAGCAGCCGGTCACCCTGCTTGCGGGCGGGGCGTTCTTCCACCATGCCGACAGCTTCGGCATGATGCGCGGCGGCCACATCGACATCTGCGTGCTGGGCGCTTTCCAGGTCTCAGCCACCGGCGACCTGGCGAACTGGAGCACCGGCGAAGAGAGCGCCATTCCCGCCGTCGGCGGCGCGATGGACCTGGCCATTGGCGCCAAGCAGACCTGGGTGATGATGGATCTGCTCACCAAGAAGGGCGAAAGCAAGATCGTCGCGCAATGCACCTGCCCGCTGACGGGCATCGCGTGTGTCAAACGCATCTACAGCGAACTGGCTACGCTGCAATGCACGCCGCAGGGGCTCAGGCTGATCGACAAGGTCGAGGGGCTGGCCCACGCGGAACTTGAAAAACTCGTCGGACTGCCGATCGCGGCCTGACCCTGGAGCTAACATGACAAAGCAAGCCTTCATCTGCGACGCTATCCGCACACCTTTCGGCCGTTACGGCGGCGCGCTGTCGTCGGTGCGCACCGATGACCTCGGCGCCATTCCCATCAGGGCGCTGATCGCGCGCAATCCGAATGTCGATTGGCAGGCCGTGACGGACGTGATTTTCGGTTGCGCGAACCAGGCCGGCGAAGACAATCGAAACGTGGCGCACATGGCAAGCCTCCTGGCGGGTTTGCCTGTGGCGGTACCGGGAGCCACCATCAACCGGCTTTGCGGTTCGGGCCTGGACGCGATTGGCACCGCCGCGCGGGCCATCAAGGCCGGCGACGCGGCGCTGATGATTGCGGGAGGCGTTGAAAGCATGAGCCGCGCGCCCTTCGTCATGCCCAAGGCCGACAGTGCCTTCTCACGGACAAACGCGGTCTACGACACCACCATCGGCTGGCGCTTCGTCAACAAGCTGATGAAGGAAATGCACGGCGTGGATTCCATGCCCGAGACCGCCGAAAACGTCGCGACTGACTACAAGATCGAACGGGAAGCGCAAGACAAGATGGCGCTCGCCTCGCAACTCAAAGCCGTCGCCGCGCAGAAGGCGGGCTTCTTCGACAGCGAGATCACGCCGGTGACCATTGCACAGAAGAAGGGCGAACCGATCGTGGTCTCCAAGGACGAGCATCCGCGCGAAACCAGCCTGGAAGCCCTGGCCAAGCTCAAGGGCGTGGTCAGGCCCGACGGCACGGTGACGGCAGGCAACGCCAGCGGCGTGAACGACGGCGCCTGCGCGCTGTTGCTGGCGGACGAAGTGACAGCGTCGAAGCACGGACTGACGCCGCGCGCACGCGTCGTCGGCATGGCCACGGCCGGTGTGCCGCCACGGGTGATGGGCATCGGCCCGGCGCCGGCCACGCAGAATGTGCTGGCGCTCACCGGCCTGTCCATTGAGCAGATCGACGTGATCGAACTGAACGAGGCCTTCGCGGCGCAGGGCCTGGCGGTGCTGCGCATGCTGGGCCTCGCGGACGACGATCCCCGTGTCAATCCGAATGGCGGCGCAATCGCGCTGGGCCATCCGCTCGGTGCATCGGGCGCGCGTCTGGCGACGACCGCCGTGAACCAGCTGCACAAGACGGGCGGCCGCTACGCCCTGTGCACCATGTGCATTGGCGTGGGGCAGGGCATCGCGGTCATCCTGGAGCGTGCTTGACGCCGTTTCAAGAACAAGGAGATTTCGATGGGCGTACTCACATTCGACGGCACGGACTACCCGGACGGCCATGACTCCGATCCCCGTGCCTTGGGCTGGATGCAGGGCTCGCCGCCGCCGCCGGACAAGCGCATTGTCTTCCAGGGCGACCAGTTCGCCCGGTTTCCCGAACTGCGCTGGTCGCTGTCGCACGCCCGTGAACTGAGGCCCACGGTGAACGTGTGGCGCGGCCCGATGGCCCCGATCGCGCTGGGCGAACCGCCACATGCCTACGGCGAGTCGGCAATCGACGAATTCACCTTCACCGACATGCAAGGCGCGCAGCGGCGCTGGCTCGATTCCCTGTTCGATACCTACACCGACGGCATCCTGGTGCTGCACCGCGGACGGCGGGTGTACGAGCGCTACCTGGGCGTGCTGCGCCCGGAGCGGCCGCATGCCTGTTTCTCCATCACAAAGTCCTACGCCGCGACCCTCGCGGCCATGCTGGTTCACGACGGCACGCTGGATGCCGGCCGGACGGTGACGCACTACCTGCCCGAGATGCGCGGCACCGCCTACGAGGATGCGACGTTGCGCCAGGTGCTGGACATGCAGGTCGGCCTCGCCTACTCCGAGCTGTACTCGGACAGCCAGGCCGATGTGTGGAACTACTCGCGCGCCGGGGGCTTTCGGGACCGGTCGCCGGGCTACCAGGGCCCGGATAACCTCTACGACTACCTGCGGACACTGCGCAAGGACGGCGAACACGGGCAGGCATTCGCCTACAAGACCGTGAACACCGAGGTGCTGTGCTGGGTCATGAAGCGCGCCACCGGTGTGGGCCTGGCGGACATGCTTTCGCAGCGGATCTGGTCGCCGTTGGGCTGCGAGCAGGACGGCTACCTGGGCGTCGACACGCTGGGCGTGCCCATGGGCGGCGGCGGCCTGAACGCCACGCTGCGCGACCTGGCGCGCTTCGGCGAAATGCTGCGTTGCGACGGTGCCTGGCATGGCGTGCAGCGGGTGCCCGCGGCGGTAGTGGCCGACATCCGCGGCGGCGGCGACCCGGCGAAGTTCGCGAAGGCGGACTACCCGCTGCTGCCGGGGTACTCCTACCGCAACATGTGGTGGGTGACGCACAACGAAGCCGACGCTTTCGAAGCGCGCGGCATCCACGGCCAGCGCCTCTACATCGCGCCCAAAGCCGAGATGGTCGTGGCCCGCTTTGCGTCGCAGCCAATCGCGGCCAGTTCGGCCAACGAGCCCATCATCCAACCGGCACTGCTGGCGTTGGGGCGGATGCTGAGAGCCGGTCGATGATTCTAGAGAGGAGCGAACATGCCTGATCTCTCCGCCTTTCCGGTGACAGCCAAGTGGTCGCCAAAACATCCGGACCGGCTCCAGCTGTATTCGCTGCCCACGCCCAACGGCATCAAGGTGTCGGTGATGCTCGAAGAGACCGGTTTGCCGTACGAGCCGCACCGCGTCGCCTTCGATTCCAACGACCAGAAATCGCCCCAGTTCCTGTCGCTCAACGCATACGGAAAGATCCCCGCGATCATCGACCCGAACGGGCCCTCGGGCCCGCTGGCCCTGTTCGAGTCGGGAGCCATCCTGCTGTACCTCGCCGAGAAGACAGGCCTGTTCCTGCCCGGCGGCGCGGCCGGACGCTACGAAACCATCCAGTGGCTCATGTTCCAGATGGCCGGCGTCGGGCCGACCTTCGGTCAGGTCGGCTTCTTTAACAAGTTCGCGGGCAAGGATTTCGAGGACAAGCGACCGCGCGACCACTATGTCGGTGAGGCCAAGCGGCTGCTTCGCGTGCTGGACGGCCGCCTCGCCGGCCGGGAATGGATCATGGGCGACGACTACTCCATCGCCGACATCGCCGCCTTCCCCTGGGTGCGCAACCTCATCGGGCTCTATGGCGCCGGCGAACTGGTCGGCATCGGCGAATTTCCCGAGGTCACTCGCGCGCTGACGGCGTTTCTCGCGCGACCGGCCGTGGCGCGGGGGATCGAAATCCCCCGGCGCGAAGCGACGGCCTGAAAGCGAAGTGCCGTCGCGTGCAGCTGCACCGCAGAGGCTCCGACGCGACGGGTCAAGTGTTTTCCCGGGCGGGCCGGGGCGCGGCCAAGAAAAAAGCCGGCAGAGCCGGCTTTCGTGTCAGTGACAGCAAGCTGCCAGGCCGCTCAGCGGCCGTCGCCGTCCAGATCGCCGGGGATGGCGCGCTCGACGCGGTGCCAGCCGGCGCGGGTGGCGCTTTTCGCCTGTTCCCACGTCAGGCGCGATGCACCCTTGGCGCGCTCCCAGTCGCTGCGCAGCGTCGCTTCGTTCGCCTCGAAGGTCGAGCCCGGATAACGGCCGTACGCTTCGTAGCCACTGCGGTACGCAGGTGCGTAATCGTCATACGTGTAGCCAGTGACGTAGTCCGGCGAGCGGTTGTAGTTGTCGCGCCAGAAAGCGTCTTCCGCCTTCGGGTTGACAGCCTGCGCCACGCCCTTGCCGGCTGCTGAACCGGCAACGGCACCGGCGACGGCGCCGATTGCGGCACCGACCGGGCCAGCCATTGCACCGACCGCTGCGCCTGCCATGGCGCCTCCACCGGCACCAACGCCCGAGCCCAGGTTGTGCTCGCCCAGATGGTCGCTGCGCTTCGGGTTCACCACTTCGGCGGCGCCGCGGCCGGCCATGCCACCCGCTACGCCACCGATGGCGGCGCCCACTGCCATGCCAACCGGGCCGCCGACCGAACCGACGGCCGCGCCAGTCAGTGCGCCAGCGCCCGCGCCGGTGCCGGCGGCCAGATTGTGGTCCTCCAGGTCGTCATCGAGCTTGGGGTTCACGACTTCGGCTGCGCCCCGGCCGGCCGAGCCGCCGGCGGCAGCGCCGATGGCAGCGCCAGCCAGCGTGCCGATGGGGCCGGCTGCCGAACCGACCGCCGCGCCCGCGAGGGCTCCGCCTGCCGCGCCGGTGCCGGTGCCCAGCTTGTGTTCGCTGGGTGCACCGCCGGCTGTCGGATTGGCGCTTTCAGCAACGCCCTTTCCTGCCAGTCCACCGGCGATTGCGCCAACTACACCACCTACAACCGTACCGACCGGGCCGACAACGGAACCGACCGCTGCGCCGGCAAGAGCGCCGCTTCCGGCGCCCAAGCCGGTGCCAACGGGATGCGAACCGGGTTCACCTGTGATGGGATCTTTGTTTTCGGCATTGTTGTCGCTCATAACTCATCCTTTGATTAAAAAAAGTTGCCGCTGTTGGGCCCACGGGCCACGGCGGAAACTCATCGTCGCTCGCGGCAGAGTTAGCTCCTGTAAGCCAACACCGCGCGCAAATGTCGGTCAGCTACGAAACCGAAGTTATTTTGCGGAGCGCGCCCAGGCACCTGCACGGCAGCTCCCTAGTCTCCCCACCCCGGCACGCGTGCCTGCTCCTCGCGCCGGCGGTTCTCGCGCTCGGCCCGCTCCTGTGCCATCTGCTCTTCCAGCTGGGCGCGGCCCTGCTTGGCCACGGCGATCACTTTGCTGCGGTCCTTGCGGTGCGGGTACATCTGCTCGAACAGCTCGATGTTGTGGCGGCGGAACCGCATCGCGTGGCTGCGCGCCTCATGGGGTCCATAGCCCAGCATCTCGAGCACGGTGCGCGCGCTGCGCAGGCTGGACTCGAACAGTTCGCGCTCGACGCGCGTCACGCCGCGGTCGCGCAACTCGTTCCAGTGCGTCACGTCGCGCGCCCTGGCCACCAGTTCGAGGTGCGGAAAATGCTCACGCGCAAGGTCGACGATCGCCAGCGACTGGTCCTTGTCGTCCACGGCGACCACCAGCACCTTCGCGGTCGCCGCGCCGGCCGTGCGCAGCAGGTCCAGGCGAGAGGCATCGCCGTAGAACACCTTGTAGCCGAATGAGCGTGCCGCCTCGATCATGTCGGCGTCATGGTCGAGCACGGTGGCAGAGATACCCTGCGCCCCCAGCATGCGGCCGATGATCTGCCCGTAGCGGCCGAAGCCGGCGATGATGATCGGCGCGTGCTGCTGCTCTTGAAGTTCTTCCAGCTGCGGCGCGTTGCAGTTGGCCCAGCGTGGCAGCAGCAGCTTGTCAATCGCCACCAGCAACAAGGGGCTGAGCAGCATCGACACCGCGACGGCCCCGATCAGCAGGGACGCCGTGGCCTCGGGCAGAACGCGCGCGCCGCTCGCGGCCTGAAACACGACAAAGGCGAACTCGCCACCCTGGGCCAACAACAATGTAAACACCGGGCGCTCCTGCATCGGTACACCCATGGTGCGCGCCAGCAGCCAGATGATGACGCCCTTGACGGCCAGGAAGCCAGCGACGATGGCCGCCATCAAGGCCGGCGATTTGATCAGCACACCGAAGTCGATGCTCATGCCGACCGCGATGAAGAAGAGGCCGAGCAGCAGCCCCTTGAACGGCTCGATGTCCGTTTCCAGCTCGCGCCGGTACTCGCTTTCGGCCAGCAGCACGCCGGCAAGGAACGCCCCCAGCGCCATTGACAGGCCCACCAGCTGCATCAGCGCTGCGATCGCCACCACCAGCAGCAGCGAAGCCGCCGTGAAGATTTCGGGCGTCTTGCTCTTGGCGATCCAGCGCAACAGCGGGCGCAGGAGCAGCCGGCCGCCCAAGACGATGCCGCCGATCACGGCCAGGATCTTCGCGGCCTCCAGCCAGCGGTTCACCGCGACCTCGCCGGCGTCCGCCGCCCCGCCCAGCAAGGGCAGCAACGCCAGGATCGGAATGGCGGCCACATCCTGGAACAGCAGGATGGAGAAGCCGGCCTGCCCGCTGGACGTGGGCATCAGGTTGCGCTCGCCCATGACCTGCAGTGCGATCGCCGTCGACGACAGCGCCAGCCCCAGCGCTGCGACCAGGCTGATCCGCCATGGCATTCCCGCGGCCATGCCCGCCGCGCAGAGCAGGGCGGCGCAGCCCAGCACCTGGGCGCTGCCCCAGCCGAAGATCGGACGCCGCAAGCTCCACAGCCGGCGCGGCTCGAGCTCAAGCCCGACCAGGAACAGCATCAGCACCACCCCGAACTCGGCGAAGTGCAGGATGTCCTCGACATTGCTGACCAGGCCCAAACCCCAGGGGCCGATGGCGATGCCCGCGGCCAGGTAGCCGATGATGGACCCCAGCCCCAGGTACCGCGACAACGGCACCGCGAACACGGCGGCACCAAGGTAGATCAGGCTGTTGGTCAGCCACGCCGGGGCGTGTTCCATCAGTTGCCGGCCCCCGCCCCGCTGCGGGCCGAAGCCCCGGCAACGCTCAGGCCCCCGGTGTTGCCCGGCCGGTCGGGCAGCGGAACTTCGCACGCCGGGCACGGTTCGAGCTCGTCGAGTTCGGGCCAGTGCGGGTAGCTGCCCAGTCGTTGCGCGAACACCGCGACATGGTCGGCTACTTCCGGCTCGGTGGCCCGGTGTGCGCCATGCAGCACCAGGGGCGGAAGGAAGCGCATGCCGCACAGGGCCGCAGTCTGCTCATAGGGCGGCAAGAACGCGTCAAAAAAGTAGCGGTTGTAGCTTTGCGGGTGGTAGGAGACTTCCGGACCCCCGGTGGTGGCCACCAGCCACAGGTCCTTGCCCTGCAGAGCAGTGCCTCCCGGGCCGTAGGCCCAACCGTAAGTCAGCACGTCATCCATCCAGAGCTTGAGCAGGGCGGGCATGGAATACCACTGGATCGGGTGCAGCAGGACGATGAGTTGCGCCGCCCCGGCGCCGGCCTGCTCGCCCGCCACGTCGATATCGTAATCCGGGTAGCGGGCATACAGGTCGTTCAGGTGAACGCCGGCGATTTTCTGAGCGGCAGCCCGCAAGCGGGCGTTGACGCGCGACTCGCGCCAGTTCGGATGCGCGGCGAGCACGCAGACGCGTCCGGGAACCATTTCTTTTGCCGCCTCAGTCATACCGGTAACATAGCGCAAAGACGAAAAGGAGCTCCATCATGCCGGTTGTGGTTGTTGCGAATCCAAAGGGCGGGGTCGGGAAATCCACCATGGCCACCAATATTGCGGGCTATTTCTCCAGCAAGGGCCGCACGGTGATGCTTGGCGACGCCGACCGCCAGCAGTCGTCCCGATTGTGGCTGGGCCTGCGCCCGCCCGGCGCGCGCGCCATCGCCAGCTGGGACGTCGGGCACGGCAATGTCGTCCGCCCGCCCAAGGGCACGACCCATGTCGTGCTCGATACGCCGGCCGGCATGCATGGCAAGCTGTTCAAAGACGTGCTGCAACTGGCCGACAAGGTGGTTGTGCCGCTGCAGCCGAGCATCTTCGACATCTTCGCCACGCGCGCTTTCCTCGACGAACTGGCCGAGCACCGCAAGGCCTCGAAGATGCAGGTGGGCATCGTCGGAATGCGGGTCGACCCGCGCACCATCGCCGCCGACAAGCTGCACGAGTTCGTGGACAACCTGGGCCTGCCAGTGCTGGGCTACCTGCGGCACACGCAGAACTACATCCACCTGGCCGCGCGCGGGCTGACGCTGTTCGACGTCGCCCCGGGCCGGGTGGAACGCGACCTGGCGCAATGGGCCGGTATCTGTCGCTGGCTGGACAGCTGAGCGAAGGGCGGCTGCCGCGGTTGCTACAGTCGAAGGCATGAAAACCCTCAACAGCCTTTCCGAGCTGCCGGCCCTGGTCGGCCAGGAGGTCGCCGTGAGCGACTGGCTCACCATCACGCAGGAGCAGGTCAACCTGTTCGCTCAAGCCACCGGAGACCACCAGTGGATTCACGTGGACGTCGAACGCGCCACGGCCGGACCGTTCGGCGCGCCGATCGCCCACGGCTTCCTGACGCTGTCGCTCATCCCGCGATTTTTTGAGAGTTCAATGGAGATCCGCAACGCCCGCATGGGCGTGAACTACGGGCTGAACAAGGTGCGCTTCACCGCGCCGGTGCCGGTGGGAAGCCGGTTGCGTGCGCGCATGAAGCTGCTGGCCTGCGAACCGATCGAGAACGACGGCATGCAGATGACCTGGGCCGTCACGGTCGAGCGCGAAGGCAGCGACAAGCCGGTTTGCGTCGCCGAATCGCTCGCGCGCCGCTATCCGTAAGAGCGCAAACGTCTCAGGCAAATCCGTTCTGGCGCCAGGCCTCGAACACCGTCACCGCGACGGCGTTCGACAGGTTGAGGCTGCGCTGGCCCGGACGCATCGTCAGTCGCAACCGCTGGTCCGGTTCGAACGACTCGCGCAGGGCGGGCGCCAGCCCCCGCGTTTCCGAACCAAAGACCAGCCAGTCGCCCGGAAGGAACCTCACATCGTGAACGCTGCGTGTCCCCTGGGTGGTCAGCGCAAAGACGCGCGGTGCGGGGGGAGATGAGGCCGCCACGAATGCGTCCCAGTTGTCGTAACGCCGCACCTGGGCGTACTCGTGGTAGTCCAGGCCGGCGCGACGCATGTGCTTGTCGTCCATCGAAAAGCCCAGGGGCTCGATCAGGTGCAACGCGCACCCCGTGTTGGCGGCCAGGCGGATCACGTTGCCCGTGTTCGGCGGAATCTCCGGTTCGACCAGGACGATGTTGAACATGGAGCGTCATTGTTAGAGGTTTGCGGGACAGATCTTCAGCTCTGTCCCCAACTGATTAGACCGTGTCCCCCGCGTCCCGCGACTCGTCGGTGCGCGCCAGCACCAGCGCCGTCACGCTTGCGGGTCCGGCCTGCCAGACGGCATCCGCCGCCGCAAACAGCGAGGCGCCGCTGGTCATCACGTCGTCCACCAGCACCACGCGCCGT
>JBDSWB010000007.1:0-7937 GCA_039926915.1 Ramlibacter sp. | reverse complement strand
GCCAGCGGCTCGTAGAAGATCCGCGAGCCTTCCTGGTCCTTGGTGCCGTTGGCGAAGTGCGGCTGCAAGAGCGTTGCGCCCTGCCACCACAGCACCTTGAGCGGTCCGCCGCCGCCCCGCTTGGTCGGCTTGTAGGTCGGATTGGACTGGGCCTGGGCGACGCCGGCGTGCATCAGCAGCATCGACGCCACGGGGGCGGACAGCCCCGCCGACACCATGCTCAAGATGAAATCACGGCGCGGCAACCGGCCGCTGCGGACGTCCTCGATGGATGTGCGAATGTCTGTTTCGTGCATGGCAATGCTCCTCGGGTGGGAACGAAAGGATGGGCGCAAGTGCTCCGCAAGGCCACCGTGCAAACACTGATGGACGGCGGCGGATTGGGGCAGCCTATCCTACCCAAGCAAGGAGCTTGCCCGCCCTGCGCGCCCCGAAATAGCGCGGCGAGGGGCCGGATACCTCATCTGCATAATGGGGCCGCAACACCGCGAAACGAGCCCCCGATGCGACTCCCCAACTTGCTGGCCACGCGCCGCGGACGCCTGTTCGCCTTCTTCAGCCTTTACGTCACCGAGGGCATCCCGCTGGGTTTCGCCGCGACGGCCGTCGCCACCCAGTTGCGGCGGCAGGGCGTCGGGCCGGCCGAGATCGGGGCTTTCGTCGCTTCCTTCTACTTGCCCTGGGCCTTTAAATGGGCATTCGGCCCCTTTGTGGACGTGTTCCGTTCGCAGCGTTTCGGGCACCGGCGCGGCTGGATCCTGGGCACCCAGATCATGATGGCGCTGACTCTATTGGTGCTGGTGGCCGTCCCGCTCCCCGCCGGGCTGGGTATCTTCACCGGCATCCTGTTGGTGCACAACACCTTCGGCGCGATCCAGGATGTGGCCATCGACTCCCTGGCCGTGAACACCCTGAGCGAGGACGAGCGCGGGCTGGCCAACGGCCTGATGTTCGCCGGGGCCTCGGTCGGGCAGGCGGTGGGTGGCAGCGGCGTGCTGTTCCTGATCGGCGTGACGGGCTTCCAGTCGAGCTTCGTCTTCGTCGCCGCGGCGATCCTCGCCGTCACCGGGTTCATCGTTCTGCCCATGAAAGAAGCGGCGGCGGCCAGCCTGGGCGCGGCGGCCCAGAGCGCGGGCGACGCCTGGCGCTCCGCCACGGCCGAGATGAAGGGCTTTGCAGTGGAGTCGTTCCGCTCCTTCGTCGGCACCCGCGGAGCGTTCTCGGGCGTCTTCTTCGCCCTTCTGCCGGCCGGCGCCATGTCGCTCGGCCTGTCGCTGCAGTCGAACCTGGCCGTCGAACTCGGAATGGACGACGACTCGGTGGCGGTGCTGAGCCTGTGGTCCTCCATCGTCGGCGCCGGCTGCATGGTGCTCGGCGGCTGGCTCTCGGACAAATGGGGGCGCCGCCGCACGCTGTTCGTTTACCTGGCCGGCATGAGCCTGCCGGTGCTCTACCTGATGTGGGTGCTGCAACAGCACGGCTACGTGATGCCGCGCGCGCCGGGCGGCCCGGAGATTCCGGAATTGGTGCTGGCGCTCTGGATCTCGACCATGGCGTACGCAGTGTTCCAGGGGCTGATGTACGGCACTCGCTCCGCGATCATGATGGACGTGACCAACCCCGCGGTCGCGGCCACCCAGTTCACCGCCTACATGGCCATGATGAACCTGGCGATCGCCATCGCGGCAAGCTGGCAGGGTGTGGCCGCCGAAGCCTGGGGCTACCCGGTCACGCTGCTGGTCGACGCGATCACCGGTCTGTTTTGCCTCTTGCTGTTGCCGGCGCTCAAGCGCCAGACCGACTCCTTCAGCGATGCGCTGGCCCAGGGCCGGGCGCGCAAGTCATCGCTGGTGCTGGGCATCTGCTGCCTCGCCTGGCTGCCCTACTGGGCCAACCATGAGCTGCTGGGCAAGGGCCAGCCGATGATGGGCACCTTTTTCACGCTGGTCTTCATCGCGTCGGCGCTCTTCCTGCTGGCGGGACGCGAAGTACTGGGCGCGCAGGCCGGGAAGTGGCGCCGGGCGGCGCTGTGGCTCGCGCCTTTGCTGCTCGCGATGTATGGCCGCTACTACGTGGACCGGCTGGCGGGAATCCCCGTGCTGCGTTCAGCGGCGGAAGTGATGCTCTACCTCATTCCGTTGGCCGGTGGCATCGTTCTGGTGGCCCTGGCGCGGCGCAACTGGGCGGCGGTGAATGCCGCGCCCCAGCCGGCGTGAGCCTCCGGACCGCGGGCCACGACATGCCGAATACTTATACCGCTTAGTCGCCGCACTTTATTGATTTATGGCCTGCGCGTGGTCACACTGCGGCGTGGTCGCCGCTGGCGCGCCCTGGAGACACGCTTGGAAGTTTCATTCAGCAAGGAAATCGAGTCGCTGCGCCAGAAGGGCGGCCAGACCTTCCATGGCGAAGGCATCCTGGCGATCACCAAGGCGCTGCTGCAGTCAGGCGTGGCCTACGTCGGTGGCTACCAGGGCGCGCCGGTCTCGCACTTGCTGGACGTGATGGTGCAGGCCAAGCCCTGCATGGACGAACTGGGTGTCCACATCGAAGCCTGCGCCAATGAAGCGTCGGCCGCCGCGATGCTGGGCGCCTCCCTATGTCCAGGACCGTGATCTACCCGCAGCGCGTCGAATTCGGCGACTGCGACCCGGCGCGCATCGTCTGGTTTCCCAATTTCTTCCGCTGGATCGATGCGGCTTCGCGCCACTTTTTCATCGAATGTGGCGTGCCGCCCTGGCACGAGACAGAAAAACTCCACGGCATCATCGGCACGCCGCTCGTTGACACGCATGCGCGCTTCGTGAAGACGGCCAGTTATGGCGACACCTTGCAGATCGCCACTTCCATCGCCGAATGGCGGGGCAAGAGCTTCGTGCAGCGGCACCGGGTGACCCGCGATGGCGCGGACGGCGCCCGGGAACTGATCATGGAATGCGACGAAGTGCGCATCTTCGCGGCCCGGCGTGACGGCGACGCCACGGGCATCCGCGCGGTGGCCGCGCCCGAGGCCATCCGGCGCCTTTGCGACTGACCCCGCCCGTCGGGAGACGGGCAGCCGAAAGTACGCCGCCAAAAAAAAACGACAGCGCCGCTTGCGCGCGCGACAGCGCATCCGGATAATCGGTTCGTCCTTTTTGCTGGAGATGGTCCCATGAGTGCTCAAGTTATTTGCATTTCGCGCGCCATGCTGACTGGCGCCGATACCATCGCAACGGATGTCGCCAAAGCGCTCGGTCATCGCATCGTCGACGAGGAAATCATCGTTCGCGCGGCGCAACGCCGCAACCTGACGCCCGCCGAGGTGGCCAGCGTGGAGCGGCGCAAGTCGTTCCTGGCCAGCATGGTGTCCGAAATCTCCGGCAGCAGCGCGGACGTGATCAACTTCATCACGAACCCGAAAGTGCCCGCCCCGACCGACGACCTGCGGCAACTGATCCGCGATGCGATCATGGAGACCGCCGAAGAAGGCAACGTGGTGATCGTGGCGCACGCGGCGTCTTATGCGCTGGCCCGGCGCAAGGGCGTGCTGCGGGTGCTCATCACCGGCTCCGAGTTCGGCCGCGTCAATAAGTGGTTGACCACCAGCGGCGGCAAGAGCCCGCGCGAGGCCGAAGAGATCATCCGTGAAAGCGATGCCGCCCGGGCCAATTACCTCAAGCGGTTCTACGACGTGAATCATGAGTCACCGCGCGACTACGACATCTGCCTGTCCATCGACACGCTGGGCCCAACCCACATCGCCGAGCTGATCGTCCAGGCGGCCAAAGCCGTCGAATAACCAGCTGGCGGGGCCGTGGAACCTCACGCCCTGAATGGGATCAAAATGGCATCCCGATCCATGAGGAAGCCGCCATGAAATCGATCCACCGACCCCTGCGCGCCCTCTGCCTGCTCGGCGGCCTGGCGTGCGCCATGGCTGCCGCGGCGGGCACCGTGAACGTCTCTTTCGTCGACCCCACAAAATTCACCGACGCAGGTGATTCGCAGTGGGACGAACAGGCCAACATCCAGGCTTTCGGCAAGTACCTGCAGGCGCTGGGCTGGCTCCTGCCCGCCGACGAGCTGCTCAAGGTCGAGGTGCTGGACATCGACCTGGCCGGCACCTTGCAGCCCTCGCGCCGGGACGGCGCGCCGCTCCGCGTGGTGCGCGGTCGAGCCGACATACCGCGCTTTCACCTGCGCTACACGCTCGAAGCCCCGGGCCAGGCAGCGCGCAGCGGCGATGAGTGGGTGTCGAACGTGAACTATTCGCAGGGCGTCCGCCGGTCCCGCCGGTCGGAGCCGCTCTACCAGGAGACTCACCTGCTGCAAGCCTGGTTCAGGCAGCGATTCGGGCCGCAGGACTGACGCGCCACGACAGCGCCTCCCTGTTCCTCGGTCCGTGCCTGGTGCAGCCCCGCTACAGCACCAGGATGGCGCGAAAGTCGTTCACATTGGTGTGGGTCGGCCCGGTGACCACCAGTGCGCCGATGGCATCGAAGTAGCCATAGGCATCGTTGCGATCCAGGAAAGCGTCGATCTTCAGGCCCTGGGCCAGCGCCTGCTGCAAGGTCTCGGGCGCCACGAAGGCGCCGGCGTTGTCTTCCACCCCGTCGATGCCGTCGGTGTCCGCCGCCAGTGCCCAGACACCGGCCTGGCCTTGCAGGGCCTGCGCCAGGCCCATGCAGAACTCGCCGGCACGGCCGCCTCGACCGGGGCGGCCCCTGTAGTTCTCGCTGCGGCCGTCGGGCGTTCCGGGCGGCTGCTTGCGAATCGTGACCGTCGTTTCGCCGCCGGACAGGATCACGCAGGGTTTGCGGAAGGGCTGGCCGCGCTGGGCGACAGCGCGGGCCAGCGCGGCGTGCACCTTGCCGACCTCGCGCGATTCACCTTCCATTTCATCGCTGAGCACATGCACCTGGAGCCCGGCTTCACGCGCCATGGCGGCGGCCGCTTCCAGCGACTGCTGCGGCGTGGCGATCATGTGCACACTGTGCCCGGCAAAGACCGCGTCGCCCGGCTTCGGCGTTTCCAGCGCGCCTTGCTCCAGCAGGCTCATGATGGCGCCCGGCACCTCGATGCTGTAGCGCTGCAGGATGGCCACCGCTTCGGCGCAGGTGCTGGCATCGGGCACTGTCGGGCCGCTGGCGATGATTGACGGGTCGTCGCCCGGAACGTCACTGATCGTGAGCGTCACGACCTGGGCCGGCGCGCAGGCTGCGGCAAGGCGCCCGCCCTTGATGCGCGAAAGGTGCTTGCGCACACAATTCATCTCGGAAATATTGGCACCCGATTCGAGCAGCGCCTTGTTGATGCCCTGCTTCTGCTCCAGCGAGAGGCCTTCGGCTGGCAGCGTGAGCAGCGCGGAGCCACCCCCCGAGATCAGGCACAGCACCAGGTCTTCGGCCGTGAGGCCGTGGACCATCGTCAGGATGCGCTGCGCCGCGGCCAAGCCGGCGGCATCGGGCACCGGGTGCGCCGCTTCCACAACTTCGAGGCGCTGCGCGAGGCCGGAGGGCCGCGGCGGAGTGTGGCCGTAGCGCGTGACCACCAGGCCGGAAAGCGGGGCATCGGCGGGCCACAGGGCCTCGACCGCATGCGCCATCGAACCGCCGGCCTTGCCCGCGCCGATGACGACGGTGCGGCCTTTGGGTGGCGGCGGCAGGAAGGCCGCAGTGTTGTGGAGCGGCAGCGCGCGGCGTACCGCGGCGCCATAGAGCTGCTCGAGGAATGCGCGAGGCTGGGTGGCCGGATCAGCGGCGAAGGGGGCGGCGTGCGGGTTCATGCGAAAAGTCTCCGCCCGCATTGTGACGCCGTAACCCGGCGGTAACTACCCGCACCAAGGCGAAGGAGGGATGACCTATTTCTTGCCCAGGCCCAGGCGCGCGGCGCCTTCCGTGTAGAGCTTGGTCTTGTCCTTCATGAACGCGTCCATCTGGTCGACGCCGACATTCACCAGTTCGAAGCCGCTCTTGGCCGCCAGCTCCTTCATCTCGGGATCATTGTTCAGCTGTGCCCACAGGTCCGACAGTCGCTTGCGCTCCGCGGCCGGCGTCGACTTGGGCACGCCGATGCCGCGGTAGGCACCATCGACCCAGTCCACGCCCAGCTCCTTGAAGGTCGGCACGTCGGGCAGCAGGGGATGGCGCTTTTCCATCGCCACGGCCAGCGCGCGCACCTTGCCCTTGTTGTTGATCGCGAAGGCGGTGTAGGTCACTGCGCCGTCGATCTGGTTGCCGACCACGGCCAGCGACATGTCGCCCGTGCCCTTGTACGGCACATACGTGCTCTTGATGCCGAACGCGGCGTTGAGGCGCTCGTGCGAAGCATGGTTGGCAGAATTCAGGCCCGAGCCGCCCAGGCTCATCTTGCCCGGATCCTTCTTCGCCGCCGCGAGGAACTCCTGGAAGGTCTTGTACGGGCTGGCTTCGGGCACCACCAGCGCGTCGGGCGTGAAGTGGAACCAGAACACCGGCGTCACATCGGCCGTCTTGTACTGCACCTGGCCCTCGATCGGCTGGAACACGATGTGCGGCAGGTTCACGCCCACCACATTCAGGCCGTCGCCGGGCAGCTGGTTCATCTGCGACCACATCAGGCCGCCGCCGGCGCCGGCCTTGTACTGGATGATGGTGTCCACGGCCGGGCATTTCTTCTTGAGCACGACTTGCTGGTGCCGTGCCGACAGGTCCGATTCCCCGCCGGGCGGGAAGGCCTGCCAGTAAAGGACGTTCTTGTCAGGGCACGGCGCGCTGCCCTGGGCCATCGCCACGGGCGCCGCCGCCAGCGCGACGATGCCGATCCACTTGCTGATGCCGATCTTCATGCTGCGTGTCTCCTGGTTGAAATCTCATTCTGGGCAAGGAGGCCGCGGACCGCATCGGTGACTTCCTGAGTGCCGGCAGTCCCCCCGAGGTCTTTGGTGTGTAGTCCGGGGTTGGCCGTCACCGTTTCGATCGCGCTCATCAATTGCGCGGCCGCGGCGGGCTCGCCGATGTGCTCAAGCAGCATCACGCAGCTCCAGAACGTGCCTACCGGGTTGGCCAGGCCTTTGCCCATGATGTCGAAGGCCGAACCATGGATGGGTTCGAACATCGAAGGGTATCGCCGCTCGGGGTCGATGTTGCCGGTGGGCGCGATGCCCAGGCTGCCCGCCAGCGCCGCCGCCAGGTCGGAAAGGATGTCGGCGTGCAGGTTGGTGGCCACCAGCGTGTCCAGCGAGGCCGGACGGTTGACCATGCGGGCCGTGCAAGCGTCCACCAGTTCCTTGTCCCACTTCACGTCGGGAAACTCCTTTGACACCTGCAGCGCGATCTCGTCCCACATCACCATGGCATGGCGTTGCGCGTTGGACTTGGTCACCACCGTCAGCAGCTTTCGCGGCCGCGAGCGGGCCAGCTTGAAGGCAAACCGCATGATTCGTTCGACACCGGCGCGGGTCATCATGCTGACGTCGGTGGCGACTTCGATAGGGTGGCCCTGGTGGGCACGGCCACCGATGCCGGCGTATTCGCCCTCGGAGTTCTCGCGCACGATCACCCAGTCCAGGTCCTCGCGGGCGCAGCGCTTGAGCGGCACGTCAATCCCGGGCAGGATCCGTGTCGGCCGCACGTTGGCGTACTGGTCAAAGCCCTGGCAAATCTTCAGGCGCAAGCCCCAGAGCGTGATGTGGTCGGGGATGTCCGGGTCGCCCGCGGAGCCGAACAGGATCGCGTCCATGGGACGCAGCTCTTCCAGTCCGTCGGCCGGCATCATCTCGCCGTGCTCGCGGAACCAGTCGCCGCCCCAGCCGAAAGTGCTGAACTCGAAGCGGAAATCGCCGCACGCCTGGGCGACGGACTCCAGGACAGCCTGCCCGGCCGGCACCACTTCCTTGCCGATGCCGTCACCGGGAATGCACGCAATCCTGTAGCTCTTCATTGCAATGTCCTGTTTTGGAAAACAGGACGCATCAT
>JBDSWB010000006.1:0-21867 GCA_039926915.1 Ramlibacter sp. | reverse complement strand
AACTGATGGCTTTCGCCGTCGCCCAGCACCCCCGGTTGCAGCCGGGCCACGGCGTCCAGCAGGGCCATCGCTGCGATTTCGCCGCCCGACAGCACGAAGTCGCCCAGGCTGACCTGGACATCCACATGCCGGTCGATGAAACGCTGGTCGATCCCCTCGTAGCGCCCGCAGACCAGCACGGCGCCATGGCTCGCAGACCAGCGCTGGACGCCGGCGTGGTCCAGCCTGTCACCGACCGGCGAGAACAGCACGACCGGCGCCACGTCCTGGCGCTGCGTCTTGATTGCGGCCAGGCACTGTGACAGGGGCTCGGCCAGCATCACCATGCCGGGCCCGCCGCCGAACGGCCGGTCATCAACCCGGCGGTAGTTGCCCTCTGCATGGTCCCTGGGGTTCCAGAGCCGCACGTCGACCAGCTTGCCTTCGTAGGCGCGGCGCGTCACCCCGGCCGCCAGGAATGGGGCGAACAAC
Organism: Ramlibacter sp.; assembly: GCA_039926915.1. Lineage (GTDB taxonomy): Bacteria > Pseudomonadota > Gammaproteobacteria > Burkholderiales > Burkholderiaceae_C > Ramlibacter. Next base: position 21,396 of record JBDSWB010000006.1, on the reverse strand, counting down.
TCGGGGAAAAGCGTGATGACATCGAAACGCATGGCGCGATGTTAGGCCGTCGCGGCGGCCTTCAGTAGTCGGGTTGCCAGTCGACGGCGATGCGCCTGGCCGGCAGGTCCACGTCGTCCACGAAGGCGGAGACGAAAGGCACCATCCGCTCGAGCACCTGGCCGTTCTCGAAGTACTCGATCACCAGCACAGTCTGGGGCCCGGCGGATAGCAGTTCCCTGACCTCGCCCAGGGCGACGCCCTCTCGATTGATCACCTGCAGGCCGATCAGGTCAACCCAGTAATACTCGTCGGCGCTGGCGGTGGGAAAGCTGGAACGGGGGACGAAGATTCGGGCGCCCTTGAGCGCTTCGGCGGCATTGCGGTCGTCCACCTCATGGGCCGACGCCACGAGGGTGTCCGAATGCTCCTTGGCCTCGCGCACGCGCAGGAGCACCGTGCCGGAAAAGGTCTTGGCGCCTCTTTCGGACGGCTGCAGGTACCAGCGTTTGGAAGAAAAAAGCGCTTCCGGGGAAGCGCTGTGGGGCAAGACCTTGAACCAGCCCTTGATGCCCCATGCATCGGCGATGCGCCCGATTTCGACCGCATCGGCCGGCAGTTCAACGGCATCCAGACCGGATGGCAGCTGCGCTACCGGACGCCCGGACGCCATGCTGCTCAGTCGCCGCTGGGCCGCCCCGAGGCGACTGCGGCCCCCTCGGGGGGCAGGGAGGCGAAGCCGACCGTGGGGGCCATGCTATGCCGGGGTTTTGGCCGCGGCTTGCTTGAGCAGGCGTTCGACGGTCGGCGAAGGCGTGGCGCCCACTCCGCGCCAATACGTCAGGCGGTCCTGGACGATGCGGATGCTTTCCTCGGCGCCCTTGGCGATCGGGTTGTAGAACCCGATACGCTCAATGAAGCGGCCGTCACGACGGGTGCGCTTGTCGGCGACGACAATGTTGAAGAACGGGCGCGCCTTGGCGCCGCCGCGGGAGAGTCGAATGACGACCATGATTTATCCTTGGGTGGTAGGGGAAATTACCCCAATTTCTTTCCAGCGTTGAGACACGCGCTAATGGCCACCCGGCCAGCGACACGCTGTAGAGCCCACGATTATAACGTTTCCTACCCATATGAGCACCATACGAGCCAGCGAAGACCGGGATGCGCCGGCCATCACCGCGATTTATTCCCACCATGTGCTGCATGGAACGGGCACTTTCGAGACCACGCCGCCCACTGAAAACGACATGGCGGGTCGCCGGGCGGACGTGCTGGCGAAGGGCCTGCCCTTCCTGGTCGCCGAGGAGAACGGGCGGGTGCTGGGCTTCGCCTATTGCCAGTGGTTCAAGCCTCGACCCGCCTACCGGTTTTCGGCCGAAGACTCGATCTACCTGGACCCCCAGGCCGCCGGCAAGGGCCTGGGCAAGCAGCTGCTGGCCGAACTCACCCGGCAGGCCGAAGCCACGGGCGTCCGCAAATTGATCGCCGTGATTGGCGACTCGAACAACGGCAGCTCGGTCGGCGTGCACCGCGCCCTGGGATTCACGCCCGTCGGTGTCCTGAAGTCCTGCGGCTGGAAATTCGGCCAGTGGCTGGACGTGGTCCTGATGGAAAGAGCGTTGGGCGAAGGCGACAGCACGCCGCCGGAACAGGCGGCCGGATGAAGAACAAGACGCTCGCAGCCTGGCTGGCCTTCCTGGGCGGCCCGCTGGGCCTGCACCGCTTCTACCTGCACGGCCTGGGCGACCTCATCGGATGGGCCCTGCCGATCCCCACCGCACTGGGCCTCTACGGCATCCAGCGGGTGCAGCGGCTGGGCGTCGACGACCAGTGGAGCTGGGTGCTGATCCCGTTGCTGGGGTTCACGATCGCCGGCTGCGCCCTCACCGCCATCGTCTTCGGGCTGATGACGCGCGAGAAATGGAACGCCCGCTACAACGCTTCGGCGCCTGAGGACGCCGAATCCGGCGGCACCAGCTGGTTCACTATCGGGGCGGTGGTGCTGTCGCTCTTGTTCGGCACCACGGCGCTGATGTCCAGCATCGTGTTCAGCTTCGAAAAGTACTTCACGTACCAGGTCGAAGAAGGCCGCAAGATCAGCCAGTGAGCCCGCGCCGGCAGGCCGCAGGCTGTTGCATCGATCCATGCGCAGCCGGCATTTCCCTTCACGGCCGGGCTTGCGCTAGATTGGCGTGTCCACCTTCCCCAACCCGGAGAATCCAGATGGACATCGCCCACAAGGCCGATCACACACCCCTCGTCATCCGCGCCGCGGAGCCGGCCGACGCACCCGCCATCTCCGCCCTGGTCGGCGCGGTCGGCACTTTCGAGGGAACGCTGCAACTGCCCGACATGCCCGTGGCGTCCCGGCTCGAGGTCCTGCAGCGTGTCGATGCGAACAGCTGCAAGCTCGTCGCCCTCGAAGGCGACCGTGTCGTGGGATGCGCCGGCCTGCATTCGATGCCCGGCCTGCGCCGCGCACATGCGCGCGGGCTGGGCATCGGCATTGCAAGCGACTGGCAGGGGTGCGGCCTGGGGCGCCAGCTGATCGAGCGCCTCCTGCTCTGGGCCGACAACTGGGCCGGCGTGTTGCGCGTCGAATTGACTGTGCATGCCGACAATGACCGCGCCATTGCGCTGTACCGGCAGCTGGGTTTCGTCGAAGAGGGCCGGCACCGTGCCTACGCGCTCAAGGACGGCCACTATGTCGATGCGCTGTTCATGGCCCGCCTGCACCCGAAGCCGCCCTCCATCTGAGAGCGCCCAGCGCTTTCGAGGTGCCTAGAAAATCTGCAGGCTGAGCCAGTAGGCAATGGCGGCGACGAAGGCGCTGGCCGGGATGGTGAAAATCCAGGCCCACACGATGTTGCCGGCCACGCCCCAACGCACGGCGCTGGCTCGCTGGGTCGAGCCCACCCCGACGATGGCGCCGGTGATCGTGTGGGTGGTCGACACCGGGATGCCAAGTGCCGTTGCGAGGAACAGCGTGATCGCCCCGCCGGTCTCGGCACAGAAGCCGTGCACCGGCTTGAGCTTGGTGATCTTCTGGCCCATGGTCTTGACGATGCGCCAACCGCCGAACATGGTGCCCATGGCGATCGCGAAGTAACAGCTGATGATGACCCAGTTGGGCGGCAAAGCATCGCCCGCCGCCGTATAGCCGGTGGCGATCAGCAGCATCCAGATGATGCCGATGGTCTTCTGAGCATCGTTGCCGCCGTGCCCCAGACTGTAGGCGCCGGCGGAAACCAGCTGCAGGCGGCGAAACCAGCGATCGACCTTCGAGGGCGTGGCCCGCCGGAACACCCACGACACGGCGACCATCATCAGGGAGCCCAGCACGAAGCCGAGCACCGGTGAGATGAAGATGAAGAGCACGGTCTTCCAGATGCCGGCCGCGATCAACGAGCCGGCGCCTGACTTGGCCAGAACGGCGCCCACGATGCCGCCGATCAGCGCATGCGAGGAGCTGCTGGGGATGCCGTAGAACCACGTGAGCACGTTCCAGGTCATCGCGCCCAGCAATGCGCCGAACACCACGTGGATGTCGACCACGCCGGGCTGCACGATGCCCTTGCCGATCGTGGCGGCCACGCTGAGGTGGAAGATCAGGATGGCGACCAGGTTGAAGAAGGCGGCGAAGGCCACTGCCGTCTGGGGGCGAAGCACTCCGGTGGAAACCACTGTGGCGATGGAATTGGCCGCGTCGTGGAAGCCGTTCATGAAGTCGAACGCCAGCGCGAGCACCACCAGCAGGATCACCACCCAGAGGGCGGCAGGGATGTTTTGCATCGTTCAGGAGTGCTCGAGGATGATGCCTTCGATCACATTGGCGACGTCTTCGCACTTATCGGTGATCGTCTCCAGCAGCTCGTAGATGGCCTTGAGCTTGATGACTTCGCGCACGTCCGGTTCCTCGCGGAACAGCTTGCTCATGGCCGAGCGCATCACGCGGTCGGCGTCCGACTCGAGCTTGTCGATTTCCTCGCAGGTCTTGAGCGCAGCCTCTGCCGTGGCGGGGTCTGCGAGCTTGCCGATCATGTAGACGGCCTCCTTGACCCGTTCGCAGCACTTGACGCTCAGGTCCGTCAGGCGAGTGATCTCCTCCGTCATGTGACGCACGTCGTACAGCGCCATCGTCTCGGCCGAGTCCTGGATCAGGTCGCAGACGTCGTCCATCGTGTTGATGAGCTTGTGGATCTGTTCGCGGTCGATCGGCGTGATGAACGTCTTGTGGATCATCCGGTTCACGTCGTGGGTCACCCGGTCGGCGGCGCGTTCCGCGTTGTCGACGTCCCTGTTGTACTGCTCACGCAGGTGCAGGTCGCTGTAGTTGGCCACCAGTTGCGAGAATGCGCGCGCCGCCTCGACAATGCGGTCGGCGTGCTGGTTGAACATCTCGAAGAAATTGCCTTCGCGCGGCAGCAGCTTGCCAAACAGCATTGCTGGCTCCTGGTTAGGGGTGGAATCGGGTGTGCCGCGAGTGTAGCGCGCGCGACTTCCGGCAAGGCCTGAAGCGAGAATGGCAGCGACGAGAGGGTGTTCATGCGCAATTTATCTGATCCCGGCGAGTGATGGACGGGCTGGACCTGCTCCATGCCGACGCGCACCTGCTGGTGGTCGTGAAGCCTGCGGCGATTCTCTGCGTGCCCGGCCGCAGTGCGGACAAGCACGATTGCCTGGCGGTCCGAATGCAGGCGAAGTTTCCCGATGCGCTGGTGGTCCACCGGCTCGACATGGCGACCTCGGGCCTCTGGCTCATGGCCCGCGGCGCCGGGATGCAGCGCCGGCTGGGCGATGCGTTCGCGAACCGGCAGGTCGGCAAGCGCTATGTGGCCGTGGTCGCCGGACAGACCGAAGGTGTACCAGCGGACCCCGAAGGCTGGTCGACGATCGACCTGCCCATCGCCGCGGACTGGCCGAACCGGCCGCGCCGGAAGATCGCCGCACAGCATGGCAAACCGAGCCAGACGCGTTGGCGTGTTTTGTCCTTCGACGCAGCCGCCGGCACCACACGCATCGAGCTGGACCCGCTCACCGGGCGCTCCCACCAGCTGCGGGTTCACCTCCAGGCGCTTGGCCACCCCATCCTGGGCGATGCCCTGTATGCGCCGCCCGAAGTCGAGGCCGCTTCACCGCGCCTGTTGTTGCACGCCACCGGTTTGCGGTTCTTGCATCCCGCCGATGGCTCGCCGCTGGACTTTTCCAGCCCCGCCCCATTTTGACGCCGGAACTTGCGCTCTTTCGGCGGCTCAGAACCAGACACCCAGGAGAACGCCATGCCCGACGCCCTGTTCAATCGACGCAACATCGCGGCCGCGCTTGTGGCATGGCCTATGGTCTGGACCGGCCTTCGCGCCCAACCCGCGCCCGCGCGGCGAGCCACGCCCACTCAAACCGAAGGCCCGTTCTACCCGGTGCGCTTTCCCGAGGACTCCGACTTCGACCTGCTGCGCAACGGCAAGCTGGCCTACGGGCGTGGGCAGCCGGCCTGGGTGGAAGGCAACATTGCCGACCTGCAGGGCCGGCCCGTCGCAGGCGCCCAGGTGGAGATCTGGCAGTGCGATGACGACGGCCACTACCACCACCCCGGCGACGGTGGCAAGGCCGACCCATCGTTCCAGGGCTTCGGCCGTGTGACGGTTGGCGCCGATGGCCGCTACCGCTTTCGCACCATCAAGCCGGTGCCCTACTCCGGCCGCACGCCCCATATTCACGTGAAAGTGAAGCTCGGCGCTCGCGAACTGCTCACGACGCAGATGTATGTCGAAGGCGACTCCCACAATGAGCGCGACTCCCTCTGGCAACGGATGGATCCGGCGGCGCGCGCGGCGGTCACCGTGCCGTTCCAGGTCACGCCCGACGGGCTTCGCGCCTCGTTCCCCATCGTCCTGGCGACCTGATGGCGTCGCCGCTACGATGGCGGCATGACCCAACACCTCACCATCCTCACCGGCGCCTCGCGCGGCATGGGCCTGGCCATGGCCGAACAACTGCTCGGCCACGGCCATGACCTGCTCTGCATCTCGCGCAAACACAACGATGCGCTCGGCCTGAAAGCCTCGGGCCTGCAGCGACGCTGTGAACAATGGCCGATGGACCTGGCGCGCGCCGAGGCCGCGGTCCGGCTGGAAGCCTGGCTCGCCAGCCTGGACGCCTCGGCCATCGACTCGGTCACTCTCATCAACAACGCGGCCATGGTCCCTGCCATCGCGCCGCTGGCCGCGATGCCGGCCACCGCCATCTCCGACGGCCTGCGGGTGGACCTGGAGGCCCCGATGCTGCTGACATCGGCCTTCCTTCGGGGCACCCAGGCATGGCAGGCACGGCGGAAAGTGCTCAACATCTCATCCGGGCTCGGACGGCACGCGATGGCCTCGCAGGCGCTGTACTGCGCGGCCAAGGCCGGCATGGACCATTTCACCCGTTGCGTGGCGTTGGAAGAAGCGGGCCGCGCCAATGGCGCCAAGGTGTGTTCGCTGGCGCCGGGTGTCATCGACACGGACATGCAGGTCCAGCTGCGCAGCGCCAACGCCAGCCAATTTCCCGATGTCGCCAACTTCATCGGCATGAAAGAGAAAGGGATGCTGACCTCGCCGGCCGACGCCGCGGCCCGCGTGCTCGCCATACTGGCGCGCGCCGACTTCGGCGACAACCCCGTGGCCGACGTGCGGGATTGAGGCAGCACAACAATGATGCGGCCGGCGGACCGGGGACGCCGGATACCGGCTACCATTTGTACTCAACAGAAACTCCGGAGCCCCCATGTCTGAACTCACCACCACCCACCGAGACAAACTGATGTCCGACCTCAAGGTCGTGATCGCCGATGCCGAGGAACTGATGAAGATGACCGCGGGCCAGGTCGGCGAGAAGGCCGGCGAGCTGCGCCAGCGCATGCAGACTCGCATGGACCAAGCCAAGTTGGACCTCGCGCGCATGCAGGAAGCCGCGGTGCTCCGTGCCAAGGACGCCGGCCGGGCCGCCGACGAATACGTGCACGAGAACCCCTGGACCGCGATGGGTATCGCCGCCGGCGCGGGCCTGCTGCTCGGCATGCTGATGAGCCGCCGCTGAAGCCTCCATGAGCGCGACCGGAGCGTCGGCCGGGCTGTTCGCATCGTTGCGCCAGTTGCTTTCGACGACGCTGGAGATAGCGCAGGTCCGCCTGCAACTGCTTGGCAACGACCTCGAGCGCGAGAAACTTCGCCTCTTCGACGGCCTGCTTCTGGCGGGCGTCGGGCTGATGCTGCTGGCCGTCGGCACGGTGCTGCTCTGCGGCTTCGTCATCATGCTGTTCGCCGAGGGTTACCGCCTCGCGGCGCTGGGCGTGCTGACGGTGGCCTTCCTGTCCGGCGGCATCCTCATGATGCGAGCCGGTGGACGGAAGCTCCAGAGCCCGGAGGGCATGTTCGATGCCACGCTCGGCGAACTTTCGGCCGACCGGGCCGGCCTGGCTCCGCGAGAGCCGGTTTAAGGATGGCCATGTGGGGCGAGCAACTGGCTGAAAACCGGGTGCGCCGCGAGCACCTGGTGGCGTGCAGCCAAGCCTTGCGGGAAGCAATGGGCCAACATTCGCAGGCGTTGCAGACGCCGCTTGCGCTGGCGGACCGCGTTCGAGGCGGCTTCCACTGGCTGGCATCTCACCCGCAGTGGCTGGTACTGCCGATCGCTCTCACGGTGGCGATGAGGCCGCGGCGCGTGCTGGGCTGGAGCATGAAGCTTTGGTGGGGTTGGCGCGCCTTGCGGCGCGTCCAGGGCTTGCTGCCGCGCTGATCGCCGCGGCGGACGGGCGGCCGTCTCAACCTCCCTGGAAGCCGCCGGCCCGGTAAGTCAGTACCAGTGTGTCACGGTGCCCATGTTCGGCCAACGGCTGGATCGGCGTCGACTCGTGGATCACGCGTTCATCGTCCAGCAGCAGCAGGCTCCAGGGCTCGGTCAGCGTGAAGCGCTGGCCCGCTGTTCCGGACGCCTCGAACACCCGAGTTTCGCCGCCCTTCACGCCCTTCCGGCTCACCAGGAACACCGCCACCAGATCGACGCCGTCACGGTGCGCGCCTTCCGGCGTCGGCCGCCCGATGCCGCCTTCGGTGTCGATGCGAAACTGGTGCGCCTCGACGAACCAGGGCCGATCGCCCTTCACGGTGGAACTCACTTCGCCCAGCGCACGCAGCAGCCGGGGCCAGGCCGGCGACTGCACGAGCGCCGGTTCCATCGGCTCGAACCAGCGCTGCATCCCGCCATGCAGTGCGTTGTATTCCACCGGCTGCCAGTGTGCGCGATGCGGTGCCTGGCGAACCGCGCCGCCTTCGATCGCGAAGCAGGAATGGCGGCGACGCCGGTAGTGACCCCCGTCTTTCAGGTAGCCGTCGGGAGGCAGGTCGTTCCAGCTCCCGCGCAGAGCCAGCAATTCCTGGAGGCTGCAACCCGCCAGTTCGCAGACAGCCTGCGGGCTGAGCACGGCATAGCCTTGCTGGCGCAGTTGCGCCGTCAGGGACTCGGGATGAGTCAAGGGGGGAGTGAGGATCACTGGAGGGGCTTCAGCTTGCCCAGGATCGTCGGGAGGAATTCGGTCACCGTCGGGTGGACCGGTAGCGCGTCCTTCATCACGCGCCAGCTCGCGCCCGCCGCCATGAAGTTGCTGATGACCTGAATGACTTCATCCCCGTTGATGCCCAGGACGGTGGCACCGACGAAACGCTCCGTCTCCGCATCCACCAGCAACTTGACGAGGCCTCGCGTTTCGCTTTCTTCCTTGGCACGGCTCACGTTCTTCATCTCGAACGTCGCCATGAGGGTGGGTCGGCCGCTGGCTCGCGCTTCCCCTTCCGACAGGCCCACGCGGCCGAGCGGCGGATCCGTGAACATCGCATACGCCATGATGCGGTCGTCCGCGGACCGATGGACGCCATCGTGGTTTGCGAGGACGATCTCGTGGTCGTGATAGCTGGTGTGAGTGAAGGCGCCGCGCTTGTTGATGTCGCCCAGCGCCCAGATTCCGGGCACATTGGTTTCCAGCTGCGCATTGGTGGGCACGAAACCGCGCGCGTCGACTTCCACGCCGACGGCTGCGAGATTGAGCCGGTCGGTGTTGGGGAGCCGCCCCGTCGCCACCAGCAGGTGCGAACCTACGATTCGCTGGTCGCCCAAATGCACCGTGATGCCCTCGCCCGCAGCCTCGACACGCGAAACTGGCCGACCTGCATGCACCATGACCCCCTCTTCCGCCAGAAACTCGGCGATGCACGCTGATACCTCCGGGTCTTCGCGGCTGGTGATGCGCGGACCGGTTTCTATCACGGTCACCTCGCTGCCGAGTCGCCGGAAGATCTGCCCCATCTCCAGTCCGATGTAACTGCCGCCGATGATCACCAGGTGCCGGGGGCGCTGCCGCAGCTTGAGCAGCTTGACGTTGTCCAGCCATGAAACCGTGTCAATGCCGGGGATGGGCGGTATGAATGCCCGCGTGCCCGTGTTGAGGTAGACACGCTTCGCACGCACCGGCTGTTCGCCGGCCAGCAGGTCGAAGTGGCCCTCGCTCCGCCCGGCGAACGACCCCCAGGCGCGCAACAACGTGATGCCGGCTTCACCGCTGATCCAGCTCTCCAGGCCCGCCCGTGCCGTATCGACGCGCAGCTGCATGCGCTCCATCGCCGCGGCGAAGTCCACTTCGACCGGCCCCAGCTTCACGCCAAAGTCAGAAGCGCGGCGCGCCAGGTAGGCAACCCGTGCGCTCTTGCGCAAAGTCTTGGTCGGCGTGCACCCCGCGTTGATGCATGAGCCTCCGAGCTGCACCGCCTCGATGAAAGCGACGCGCTCGCCGCGCTGGGCCAGCGCCACCGCCAGGGCCGGCGCGGCCTGACCGGAACCCACGATCGCGGCTTCGACTTCGATCGTTCGCTGCATGGCAGCCTCCTACTCTTCGACTTTCACGCCCTTCCAGAAGGCCACGCGGTCCCTCACCATCTCGGCTTCCGGTTTCGGGTCAGCGTAGTACCAGACCGCGTTGGGCAGCATCTCGCCGCCGATCAGCAGCGAGTAGTAGCCCGCCTGGCCTTTCCAGGCACAGGAAGTCTTGTGGTTACTGAAGGCGACGTATTCGCGCTTGAGCGTATCGGCCGGGAAGTAGTGATTGCCTTCTACCACCACCGTGTCACCGCTCTCGGCGATGACGGTGCCATTCCAGCTTGCTTTCATTGAATTCCTTGTATGTGCTGCGGCGCGTGCAGCCAATGCACGCTGAAGAGCTTGTTGTCGTCGGTCCAGACCGGGCCGGGCCGGAAGCCGGCGCGCACGGCAAGCGCCCTCAGGCCGTCGATGGTGAACTTGTGGGAGTTCTCGGTGTGCAGGGTCTCGCCCTCCTCGAAGTCGTAGCACTCGCCGCCCAGCGCGAGCTCTTGCCGGCGGCGGCTGACCAGGTGCATCTCGACGCGCTGCAATGGCGCGTTGTAGAACGCGCTGTGGGCGAACTGGTCCAGCTGGAAGCGCGTTCCCAGTTCGCGGTTGGCCCGGGCCAACAGGTTGAGGTTGAAGGCGGCCGTGACGCCCTGGGAATCGTTGTAGGCGGCGTGCAGCACCGCAGGGTCTTTCACCAGGTCCGCCCCCAGCAGCAGCGCGCCGCCTTTCAGCACTTGCGCGGTGGTCTGCAGGAAGTGCAGCGCCTCGTCGGGGGTGAAGTTGCCGATCGTCGAGCCGGGGAAGAACCCCACCCGGCGGCGCGCGCCGGGCCAGAGGGCGGGCAACTGCAGGCGTTGCGTGTAGTCGGCCACCAGGGTCTGCACTTCCAGATCGGGATATTCGGCCTGCAAGGCAACGGCGGATTGCGCCAGGTGTGTCCCGGAAATGTCGATCGGCAAGTAGCGCGCCGGCCGTTCCATGGCGTCCAGCAGCAGCCGGACCTTGCGCAGCGAGCCCGCACCGAATTCCACAAGTTCGGCGCAAGGGCCCATCTGCGCCGCGATCGCCGCAGCGTTGTCGCGCAGGATGGCGACCTCGGTTCGGGTGGGGTAGTACTCGGGCAACTCGCAGATGCTGTCGAACAGCTGCGAGCCCTGCTCGTCGTAGAAATACTTGGGTGAGATGCTGCGGGGCCGTACGGCCAGCGCATGCATCAGATTTTGCGCGAATTCGCCGACGAGCGATGGCAGTTCCGGCGGCCGGCTGTCCACCGCGTCGCGGCCAACCTGAATGTTGCGCAGGCCGCGCCTCAGCATGCCGCATCCTGCGCGAGCCGCAGGCCCGTGAACTGCCAGCGCGCACCCGGCGGAAAGAAGTTGCGGTAAGTGGGCCGCGTGTGCCCCGCCGGCGTGGCGATGCTGCCGCCGCGCAGTACCAGCTGCCCCACCATGAACTTGCCGTTGTATTCACCCACCGCGCCGGCAAACGGCCGGAATCCCGGGTAGGGATCGTAAGAGGAACGCGTCCACTGCCAGGCGTGCCCCGTCATCTGCGTGACGCCGGTCGCGCCGACGGCGGCTTCCCACTCGGCTTCGGTCGGCAGGCGGGCGCCCGCCCATTCGGCATAGGCCGCCGCCTCGTAGAAACTGAGCTGGCTGACAGGCGTCGTGGATTCCAGCGGGCGCACACCGTGCAGTCCGAACACCTGCCAGTGCTGGGAGGGCGCACGCGCATCGCCGGGGGCGATCCAGTAGAGGGGCGCCTCCCATCCACCGGTTTGCACCGCGGCCCAGCCGTCGGACAACCACAGGCCCGGACGCTCATAGCCGCTGTCTGCGATGAACTGCGCGAACTCGCCGCAGGTGATCAGGCGATCGGTGATGCGGTACGCGGATAGCAGCAAGGCGTGCCGCGGGGTTTCGTTGTCGAACGCGAACCCTGCTCCCGCGTGACCGATATCCGCGACGCCGCCCGGCATGTCGATCCAGTTCAGCCGCGGCGTCGCCTCCGCCAGCCGCAGTGCGGGCATGTCGACCGGCGCGTAGGCGGGCAACAAGGGGTTGCAGGACAAGGCGTGCAGGATATCCGTGAGGAGGAGTTCCTGGTGTTGCTGTTCGTGGTTCAGGCCGAGCTCGACGAGCGGCGCGGCCGCCTGCCATTGCGGCTCGCCGGCTTCTGCGATGAAGCTGCGCATCGCTTCGTCGACATGGCGGCGGTACGCATGGACCTCGTCCAGGCTCGGCCGGCTCAGCACGCCCCGCTGCGGGCGCGGATGGCGGGTGCCCAGCGCCTCATAGTATGAATTGAAGAGGTGGAAGTAGCGCGGATCGAACGCGCGGTACCGGTCCGCGAGGGGCACCAACACCACCTGCTCGAAGAACCACGCGGTGTGCGCCAGATGCCACTTGGTCGGGCTCGCGTCCGGCATCGACTGGACGCACTGGTCTTCGGCCGACAGCGGCCCCGCCAGGGCGACGGTGGCAGCGCGCACGTCGTCGAAACGGCTGGCCAGGGCCTGGCGGCATGGATCAGCTCGGGTGTCCAGCGGGGCGGACGACGGGTTCGCGGGCATAGGCAAGGCCTCCAGTTTTTGTGCGGAGGGCAGCGCCGCCGTGTCCGGCGCAAGCCCAATGTCATCGGTCGCAACCCCTCCCGTTTCATTACAGCACAAGCAACGGAAAAATTTGGGATGCACGGCCTCCTGCCCGAGCGTGGCGGCGCGACCCTCCTGACAAAAAGCCGTGTGTCACTTGCGCTACCGGCACCCGCTGGCCCTGCCGCTACCATCCCTCACCTTCAGACCGACCGATCCCAGGAGCCCCCATGAGCGTCGTCGCCACCTTGAGCAACCACCAGGTCCGCCTGGCCCAGCGCCCCGTCGGAACTCCCACCCGCGACAACTGGACGTTCACCACCGAACCGGTGCCGGAACCGACCGCGGGCGGCGTCCTCGTGAAGACGCTCGCGCTCTCGCTGGACCCGGCCATGCGCGGCTGGATGAACGACGGAAAAAGCTACATCCCGCCGGTGGGCATCGGCGAAGTCATGCGCGCCGGCGGCATCGGCCGGGTGATCGCATCGCAGAACGCGAAGTTCGCGGTCGGCGACCTGGTCTCGGCCGGCCTAGGCGTCCAGGAATACATGCTGGTCGCCGAAGACCAGATCAAGCGCAACGGCATGTTCAGGATCGACCCGCGCCTGGCCAGCCCCAACCAATGGCTCAACGTGCTGGGCATGCCCGGCATGACCGGTTACTTCGGCTTGCTGGACATCGGACAGCCCAAGCCGGGCGAGACGGTGGTGGTGTCGGGCGCGGCCGGCGCGGTAGGCCAGACCGTCGGCCAGCTCGCCAGGATCAAGGGGTGCCGCGTGGTGGGCATCGCGGGCGGCCGCGCGAAGTGCGATTGGGTGGTCAATGAACTGGGCTTCGACGCCTGCGTCGACTACAAGGCCGGCAACGTCAAGGCGGGGCTGAAGGAACATTGTCCCAAGGGCGTGGACATCTACTTCGACAACGTGGGCGGGGACATCCTGGACGATGTGCTGTCGCGCCTCGCCCAGGGCGCGCGCATCATCATCTGCGGCGCGATCAGCCAGTACAACAACACGACGCCGGTGCAAGGCCCGAAAAACTACCTGTCGCTGCTGGTGAATCGCGCGCGGATGGAAGGGATGGTGGTTTTCGACTACGCCGATCGCTTCCCGGTGGCGGTGGCCGAAATGGCGGGCTACCTCAAGGAGGGCCGCATGAAGAGCAAGGAAGACGTGGTGCGTGGCATCGAGACCTTCCCGGAAGCGCTCATCAAGCTTTTTACGGGCGAGAACTTCGGCAAGCTGGTTCTGCAGGTCGCCGACGCCTGAACTTCAGCCCTGCGCGGGCAGGGCCCGAACGGCGCCGCGGTCCACCACGACACGCGAGCCCGCCGCCATCGCGCCACTGTGCTCGATCCTGCGCAAGCTGCCGTCGTCCATCCGGATCTGCATGAGATAGCCGACGGTGCGGCGCTCCCCGTGCGCAACGCCCTGGACAGCCACCACCGATTCCACGACACCGCAATTGGCACAGGCCGGCGCGGCGCCCATGGCCGTGGCATCGGGCGCCTTGACCACGGGCTTGGCGGGTACAGGGCCTTGTTGCGGGATTATCGCTGCGCTTTCCACCGGCGCTTGGGCATGGCGGGCCATCACGGCCGCGAGCACGGCACTGATCGCCACGGCGGACACGGCCGCCGCGGAAATCAATCGCGCCCGGGTTCGGGCTGGTTTGTCACGGCGTCGCGTAGCGCCTTCGGTGTGCGTCGCGGAGCCGCTGGTACTGCTTTCCATGGGAAGGGTCGTCCTGTTGTGTTTCCCGTTTTACCCAAGGAAGGTGCTTACGCCGTGTAGGCAAGCGTGACATCGGTAAGCACGGGCTGCGTCGCCGCACGTAGGAGCCGTCCCACAGGCGCCTTAAACGCCGCCGCGCGGATGGGTCGGGTCGACCCAGAGCACCTGTTCCGGCTTTTCCACCGGGTCGATGTCGAGGTTGACGGCGACGGCCTCCCCGTCGCTGCGGCACAGCACGCACTCCAGCGCTTCAGTCGGGCTGGCGTTGATCTCCTGGTGCGGCACATACGGCGGGACATAGATGAAATCTCCTGGCCCGGCCTCCGCGGTGAATTCCAGGTGCTCACCCCAGCGCATGCGGGCGCGGCCCTTCACGATGTAGATCACGCTTTCCAGGTGGCCGTGGTGGTGCGCACCGGTCTTGGCATTGGCGTGGATGGTCACGGCGCCTGCCCACAGCTTCTGCGCGCCCACCCGCGCGAAGTTGATGGCCGCCTTGCGGTCCATGCCGGGTGTTTGCGCCGTATTGGCGTCAAGCTGGTTGCCGGGGATCACGCACACGCCATCGTTCTTCCACGGCGGCACGCCCATGCCGTGCTCATGGGGCCCGTCGTGGGGATGTTCATGCCATTCAGCTGAGTGGTCGTGCGTGCTCATGCGTCACAGGTTAGCACCGGAGGCGGGGCCGCGCACGCGATCAATCCAGTGTCGCGTAGGCCAGCTGCCGGAACAGGTTTCGAAAAAAGATCCGCTGGTTGGGCGCCTGCGTCAGGAGCATGGCGAACAGGTCTTCCTGCGGGTCGACAAAAAACGAGGTGCCGCCGATGCCGCTCCAGAAATACTGGCCGACCGATCCCGGCTGGGGCCCCAGGCCGGCCGTCTTGCGCACGGCAAACCCAAGCCCGAAACCGTACCCCGGCAGCAGCAGGTCGCCGCGGATCGCCATGTGGCCGAGGTGGTCGGAAGTCATCCACTCGATGGTCTTGCGCGACACCAGGCGCGTGCCTTCAAGGGTGCCCAGGTTGCGCATAAACTGCAGGAAGCGGATGTAGTCGGCCGCAGTCGACATCAGGCCGCCCCCGCCCGACTCGAATCGCGGCACGGCACGGGCATCCAGCATCGTGACCGGCTCACTGGTGTCGGGGTCCAGCGCGAACGGCTCCGCCAGGCGATGCCACTGGCTCTCTGGCACGGTGAACGAAGTGTCCTTCATGCCCAGCGGGTCCAGGATGCGCTCACGCAGGAAACGGCCCAGCGGCTGCCCGCTCACCACCTCGATCAGCGCGCCCAGCACGTCTGTTGCGCGGCTGTACTGGAAGCAGGTGCCCGGCGCATCCGCCAACGGCAGCGCGGCCAACACTTTGCAGAATTCCGCATTCGTGCGGGATCGGTCGGCGATCTCCACTTCGTCGTAGCGGCGCTGCACCGCGTTGTTGCCCAAAAACTCATACGTGAAGCCCGCGGTATGGCGCAGCAGGTCTTGCACTGTGGCGTCGTGTTCGACGGGCCGCAGCCGCACAGTGGCGCCGTCCTCGCTGGCGACCCGCTGGCCCGCGAACTCAGGCAGGAAGGCGGCGACGGGATCGCCCATCTGGAGTTGTCCTTCCTCAGACAGCATCAACGCGGCCAGCGAAACCAGAGGCTTGGTCATCGAATACATGCGGAAGATTGCGTCCGGTTTCATCGCCGTGCCCGCGCCCGGATCGAGCTGCCCCAGTGCTTCGAACACTTCGACATGGCCACCCAGCGCCATCACCGCCACCGCGCCCGGAATCCGGCGATCTTCGATATGCATCTGCAATGTGGCGCGCAGGCGGGCCAGCGCGACCCGGTTCAGGCTTCCCATCAGGCGTACCTCTGGCGTGCGAGTTCGGCGCCCCGGGCCAGGGCTCCCAGCTTCTTCAGGGCAACTTCCCGGCTCATGGGCGCCAGGCCGCAGTTGGTGCACGCGATCAGCCGCTGCTTCGGCACGAATTGCAGCGCCTGGCCAATCGTATCGGCCACTTGTTCGGGTGTCTCGATCTCATCGCTCGCCACGTCGATCACCCCCACCATGACGTCCTTGCCCTCGAGCAGTTTCATCAGGTGCGGCGGCACGTGCGAGTGGTAGCACTCCAGGCTCACCTGCTTGATCGAGCTGGCCGCGAGTGCGGGGAAGATCAGCTCGTACTGGCGCCACTCATCGCCCAGCGTGTTCTTCCAGTCGAGGTTGGCCTTGATGCCGTAGCCATAGCAGATGTGCACGGCCGTCGTGCAGGTGAGGCCCTGGGCCGCACGCTCCAGTGCCTTGACTCCCCAGTCGGCCGCATCCTGCATGTAGACATTGAACGCCGGCTCGTCGAACTGGATGATGTCCACGCCATCAGCCTGCAAGGCCAGCGCTTCCTGATTGAGAAGTTCGGCAAAGGCGAACGCCATCTTCACCTTGTCGCCGTAAAAACAGTCGGCAACGGTGTCCACGATGGTCATGGGCCCGGGCAGTGTGAACTTGAGCTTGCGCCGGGTGTGTGCGCGCGCGAGTTGCGCCTCAAACGCATGGACCCGGCCCTTGAGCTTCAGCGGGGCAACCACCTGCGGCACCATCGCGTCATAGCGGTTGTCGCGGATGCCCATCTTCACCTTGTGCTCGAAGTCGATGCCTTCGACCTGCTCCAGGAAGCCGTGGACGAAGTGCTGGCGCGACTGCTCACCGTCGCCCACGATGTCCAGCCCCGCATCCTCTTGCGCCTTGATCCACAACAGCGTGGCGTCCGCCTTGGCCTGGCGCAATTCGTCGCCTTGTGACTTCCATTGCGGCCAGAGCTTCTGGGTTTCGGCCAGCCAGGCCGGTTTCGGCAAACTGCCCGCGATGGCGGTGTCGAACATGCGCGTCTCCTTCGGAACGGAGGATTGTGCCTTCCTCGCATAATTCCCGCATGACCTCGATGAACAACAACAATCCCAGGGTCGTCATCATCGGCTGCGGCTTCGGCGGCCTGGAAGCGGCCCGCGCCCTGAAGGATGCGTCGGTCCAGATTGCGCTGGTGGACAAGACCAACCACCACCTTTTCCAGCCGCTGCTCTACCAGGTCGCCACCGCCGGGCTCTCGGCCCCGGCGATCGCGGCGCCGGTGCGCCACCTCTTTCGCGATCAGGCCAATGTCACCACCTTGCTGGGCGAAGTGACTGCCATCGATGTGGATGGCCGGGAGGTCCTGCTCAAGGATGGTCCTTCCCTTCCCTACGACCACCTGATCGTCGCTGCCGGGGCCACTCACAGCTACTTCGGCCGCGACGACTGGGCCCGTTTCGCCCCCGGCCTGAAGACGCTGGAGGACGCCTTCGAGATCCGCCGCCGCATCCTGCTGGCGTTCGAGGCCGCGGAACAGGAACCCGACCCTGCGCTGCGCGAAGCCTGGCTGACCTTCGTCGTGATCGGAGGCGGCCCCACGGGGGTGGAGATGGCCGGCACACTGGCCGAGATCGCACGCCATACGCTGCAAGGGGAGTTCCGCCGGATTGATCCGGCCAGCGCGCGCATTCTGCTGCTCGAAGGCGGCGCCCGGGTCCTGCAAGCCATGCCCGAAAACCTGAGCCAGCGCGCGAAACAGCAGCTCGAAAAACTGGGCGTGGAAGTGCGCCTCGATGCGCGCGTCACGGCCATCGACGGCAATAGCGTCGAAGTGAAGCCAGCGTCACCGCCCGACACGCCCGACACGCCGGCCGCAAGCTACCTGATCCACAGCCGTTGCGTGATCTGGGCTGCGGGCATCGCCGCTTCTGGGCTGGGCCGGCAACTGGCGCAGGCCACGGGCGGCCCGACCGACCGCACCGGCCGCATCGTGGTCGAACCGGATCTGAGCCTGTCCGGCCACCCGGAGATCAGCGTGATCGGCGACCTGGCCTCGGCGAAAAGCTTTGGGCCCGGCCGCGAACCGCAAGCAGTTCCCGGCGTGTCGCCGGCCGCCAAGCAGATGGGGCGGGCCGCAGCGGCCAACCTGCTGCGGCGTCTGGCGGGCCAGCCGACACTGCCGTTCCGCTATCGCGACTACGGCAACCTCGCCACGATCGGTCGGAACGCGGCCGTGGTGGACCTCGCGTCCCCGATCGGCACATTCAGGTTCAGCGGCTACTTCGCCTGGCTGTTCTGGCTGTTCGCCCACATCTACTTCCTGATCGGGTTCCGCAACCGGATCGTGGTGTTGATCGATTGGGCCTCGGCCTACTGGAGCAAGCAGCGCTACGCCCGGGTGGTGAGCGACATTTCTCCCCGGTCGCGCCTGTAAGGTTTCGACTGATGTATCTTGCGAGCTCAGCCGACACGCCCGGTGGGCCGGACGTGACACGCTACGGTGCGATGAACCACCGCCCCGCCCCTCCCCGACTCCGCGCATTCCCGGGCCTCGTCCTGTTGGCGCTGGCACTGGCCTTGTTCGGCTGGTTCGTGACCGACCTGGTCCTGCAAGGCCCGGTCACGCGCGCCGATCCCGGCATCAGCAACTGGTTCCACGGCCACATGACTGCGATGGTCACGTTCTTCATGCTGGCGATCACTCAGATGCACAGCACATTGGGCGTCATCGCGATGGCCGTTGCGACTGCGATATTCCTCGTGTTGCGTGGCCAGGCCCAATGGCTGTGGCTGCTGATCGCCTGCGTTCCCGGCGGAACCGCATTGAACGCGCTGATCAAGCTCGCGTTCCTGCGCGCCCGGCCCTCGTTCGACCACCCCTTGCTGGTGCTGGACAGCTTCAGCTTTCCGAGCGGGCACACGGCGGGGGCAACCGTCTGGTGGGGCTTCTTTCTGGTATTGGTGTTCGCGTACCGGCCGCACCTCAGGTGGCGCGTGGCTGCGTCCTGCCTTGCCATCGGCATGGTGGCGCTCACAGCGCTGTCCCGCGTCTACCTCGGTGTCCACTATCCGAGCGATGTCCTTGCCGCCGTGGCGGAAGGCTGCGCGTGGCTGGCGGTGTGCTTCATGGCGGTTCCGTACCTGAACACCCGACGCCCGTACGACGCAGCGCGGGCCACGCATGCCTGATGCCTCCAGCGTCACGGTCATCGTCAACGCCGGCGCGGGGCTCGGTTGCCCACCGGACTGGGCGAGCGAGCTGGAGCAAAAATTCGCGGCGCACGGTGTCGCGGCCCAGGTTCACCTGATCCACGACGGCAGAGAAATCCCCGAAGCCGCAACGCGCGCCGTACAGCAACACGCAGGCCTGGTAATCGCGGCCGGTGGAGACGGCACGGTGAGCGCCGTCGCTTCGCGCCTGGCCGGCAGCGGCGTAGCGTTGGGCGTGCTGCCCATGGGAACGCTCAATCACTTCGCCAAGGACCTTGGCATCCCTCTGGAGAGGGACGCTGCCATCGAAGTCATCGTGCGGCGGCACGAAATCGCCGTGGACGCCGGTGATGTGAACGGCCGCGTGTTCATCAACAATTCCAGCCTGGGCTTGTACCCCGATATCGTGGTGGACCGCGAACGGCAGCGCCGGCGCCTGGGCCGCGGCAAGTGGCGCGCCTTGCTGGCCGCCTGCCTTCATGCGGCCCGCCGGTATCCCGTGCTGACCCTTGGGATGGAAGTCGACGGAAAGGCAATCGTGCGGCGCAGCGCGTTCGTGTTCATCGGCAACAACAGGTACAACATGGAAGGCTTCGACATCGGTGATCGGGCCAGCATCAGCGAAGGCCAGCTGAGCCTGTACGTCACGCAGCGCACCGGCCGTTTCGGACTGTTGCGACTGGCGCTGAAGGCGCTGGCAAGGCGGCTGCGCCAGGCCGAGGATTTCGATATGCTGATGGCACGCGAACTCGTCGTGCACTCGGCGCGCCGGCAGATTCGCGTGGCCAACGACGGCGAAGTGGCGCTGATGCAAACCCCCCTGAACTACAGCATCCGGCCTGGCGCGCTGCGCGTCATCGTGCCGTTCCCCGAGATGCCGACGCCGGGCGGACCTTGAGAGAATGCGATGAGAACCCTGGTTCACCTTTCGGACCTGCACTTCGGCCGAATCGACGACAAACTGCTGGCGCCGCTACGCGAGCGCATCAAGTCGATCGCGCCGCACGTGGTCGTGGTGTCGGGCGACATCACCCAAAGGGCGCGGGCCGAGCAGTTCGCGCAGGCGCGCAAATTCCTGGACACCTTGCCCCAGCCGCAGCTGGTGGTGCCGGGCAATCACGATGTGCCGCTGCACAATGTGATCAAACGATTCGTCAATCCGCTCAAAAGCTTCAAGCGCCACATCACCGACGACCTGGAGCCTTTCTTTTGCGACGACGAGATCGCGGTCGCCGGCGTCAACACTGCGAGATCGCTGACGTTCAAGGACGGGCGAATCAACCAGGAGCAGATCGCCCTGCTGGGCGAGCGCTTCACCGATCTGGACGAGCACATCGTGAAAATTGTGGTGACGCACCATCCCTTCGACCTGCCCGACAGCATGGGTGACGACCAGCTGGTGCGGCGCGCCAGCAAGGCGATGAAGGTGTTCGCAGAGTGCGGCACCGACATCCTGCTGTCGGGCCATATGCACCTCAGTCACGCCGGACACACCGGCGCACGCCATGCGCTTGGAGGCTACGCGGCGCTGACCATCCAGGCCGGCACTGCCACTTCGACACGCGAACGCGGCGAAGCGAATTCTTTCAACGCGATCCACATCGACCGCGGGGGCGTGCGGCTGGATCGGTATGTGTGGAACAGCGGGACCGGTGCATTCGAAGTGCAGGCGCGCAAGTCATTCGTGCGCCAGGCAATGGGCTGGACCGAGGCAGCACCGGCAGCCTGAAAAGGGTACGCTTGCGGCTCTAAGGAGAGCCGCCATGAGCATTCGCATCATTCGTCTGGGAACCGCGCGCGAACCCGGTGAAGGGCTGCGCCTGGGCACCGTGCGCCCAGGGGCCGCCACGCTCCAGACGCAGGCCGATGTTCTCGGCGACGGTGAGGTCGGGAAACAGCGCCGGCTGCTGGTAGATCACGGCGACGCCGAGCTGACGCGCCTTCGTCGGGTCGAGGTGGTCGACGGTTTGGCCGTCAATCTCGACCGTGCCGGCGTCGGGGCGGTGGGCGCCGGTGATGACCTTGATGAGCGTGGATTTTCCGGCGCCGTTTTCGCCGAGCAGGGCATGGACCTCTCCGGACCGCAGCCCGAAATCGACGCCGTCGAGGGCAACATGATTGCCGAAGATTTTGAGGACGCCGCGCGCTTC
>JBDSWB010000005.1:0-23028 GCA_039926915.1 Ramlibacter sp. | reverse complement strand
CCCCCGAAGCGCCTTCGCGGGTACTGAAACATCAAATCTCCGGAAACTGCAATGACGAAGACAAAGGGCCGCAATGTGGTCGTGGTCGGCACCCAATGGGGTGACGAAGGCAAAGGCAAGCTGGTCGACTGGCTGACCGAGATGGCGCAGGGCGTGGTGCGCTTCCAGGGCGGGCACAATGCCGGCCACACGCTGGTGATCAACGGCGTCAAGACTGCGTTGCACCTCATTCCGAGCGGCATCATGCGCCCGGGCGTGAAGTGCTACATCGGCAACGGCGTGGTGCTGTCGCCGGCCAAGCTGTTCGAGGAAATCGAGGGACTGGAGAAGGCCGGTGTCGAAGTGCGCGGGCGCCTGCGCATCAGCGAGGCGTGCCCGCTGATCCTGCCGTTCCATGCGGCGCTGGACATCGCGCGCGAGACGCGGCGGGAGGAGGGCGGCACCGAGAAGATCGGCACCACCGGCCGCGGCATCGGCCCGGCCTACGAGGACAAGATCGCGCGCCGGGCCCTGCGCGTGCAGGACATGAAGGACCCGAAGCGCTTCGCGACCAAGCTGCTCGAAGTGCTGGATTTCCACAACTTCGTGCTCAAGAATTACCTGAAGGCGCAACCGGTCGATGGCCAGTCGGTGCTCGACGAGGCAATGAAGCACGCCGAACTGCTCAAGCCGATGATGGCCGACGTGTCGCGCGAACTGAACGAGGCCCACCTGCACGGCGATAACCTGCTGTTCGAAGGGGCGCAGGGCACGCTGCTGGACGTTGACCACGGCACCTATCCTTATGTGACCTCGAGCAACTGCGTTGCAGGCAATGCCGCCGCCGGCGCGGGTGTCGGGCCCGGCATGCTGCACTACATCCTGGGCATCACCAAGGCCTATTGCACGCGCGTGGGCGGCGGGCCTTTCCCCACTGAACTCGATTGGGCCACGCCCGGCACCGTCGGCTACCACCTGTCCAGCGTCGGCGCAGAAAAGGGCGTGACCACCGGGCGCAGCCGCCGTTGCGGCTGGTTCGACGCCGCGCTGCTCAAGCGCAGTGCCCAGGTCAACGGCCTGTCGGGCCTGTGCATCACCAAGCTGGATGTGCTGGACGGCATCAAGGAACTGCAGCTGTGCACCGGGTATGAACTCGACGGCGGGCACACCGACATCCTGCCGCTCGGCGCAGATGAAATTTCGCGTTGCAAACCGGTCTACGAAACGCTGGAAGGCTGGACCCAAAGCACCGTCGGCGTGACCGAGTACGACAAGTTGCCTGTCAATGCGCGTTTGTACCTCCAGCGTATTGAGCAGGTCACGGGCGTTCCCATCGATATGATCTCGACCAGCCCCGATCGCGATCACACGATCATGATGCGCCATCCTTACCTGCCTTAGGAGCACTTCCGATGTTGACCGAAGACGGCAAGCACCTGTACGTCAGCTACGACGAGTACCACAGCCTCATCGAGAAGCTGGCGATCAAGGTGCACCAATCGGGTTGGCAGTTCGACACCATCCTGTGCCTGGCCCGCGGCGGCATGCGGCCCGGGGACATCCTCTCGCGCATTTTCGACAAGCCGCTGGCGATCATGTCGACCAGCTCCTACCGAGCCGACGCGGGCACGGTGCAGGGCCACCTGGACATCGCGCACTACATCACCACCCCCAAGGGCGAGATCGCCGGGCGGGTGCTGCTGGTGGATGACCTGGCCGATTCGGGCCACACCCTGCAAGCGGTTTTGGCGATGCTGAAGAAAAACTACAAGCTGATCTCCGAAATGCGAAGTGCGGTGATCTGGACCAAGGGCCTGTCGAAGTTCAATGCCGACTACTCGGTGGAGTTCCTGCCGACCAATCCCTGGATCCACCAGCCATTCGAAGGCTACGACAGCATGGGCCCGGAGAAGCTGCTGGAAAAATGGAAAGTCTAGGCAGTCGCGGACCTGGCCGCCGCGCTAACATGGCCGGATGAGCAAGCCGGTCACTGACCTCATCCATCACCCCTACGTCCCGCCAGCGGGTTTCTTCGCGCCGCAGCCGGGTGTCTTCAAGGCCTCGACCGTCATCTTTGCCAATGTCGCCGCGATGCGAGCGCGTGACTGGAAGCAGAAGAAGGGCTATACCTATGGCCTTCACGGAACGCCCACCACTTTCATGCTGGAGGAGCGGATCGCCATGCTGGAGGGCGGCGCCCACTGCCTGCTGGTGCCCAGCGGCCTGGCGGCGATCGCCAATGTGAGCATGGCGCTGCTCAAGTCCGGCGATGAAGTGGCGATCCCCGACAACGCCTACGGCCCAACCAAGGCGCTCGCCGACGGCGAATTGAAGAACTGGGGCATCAGCCACCAGCTCTACGACCCGATGGACCCGGCCGACCTGCGGGCGCGCATCGGGCCGCAGACCCGTCTGGTCTGGCTGGAATCGCCCGGCTCCGTCACGATGGAATTCACGCCGCTGGCCGCACTGGCCGCGGTCTGCCGCGAGAGCGGCGTGACAAGCGCGCTGGACAACACCTGGGGCGCCGGTCTGGCCTTCAACGGCTTCGACTTAGGCCCCCCCGGCGCGCGCGTGACGGGCAGCGGCGCCGACCTGGTGGTGCAGGCGCTGACCAAGTACCCGAGCGGCGGCGGCGACGTGCTGATGGGCAGCATCGTCACGCGCGACGAAGCGCTGCACCAGCGGGTCAAGCTCACCAACATGAGGGTGGGTTGGGGGGTCGGCGCAAACGACGTCGAAGCCGTCTTGCGGTCCCTGCCCAGTCTGTCACTCCGGTACCGCGCCCAGGACGAGTCTGCACGCCTCCTGGCGGGCTGGTTGCAGGCCCAACCCGAAATTGCGCAGCTGCTGCATCCGGCTTTTGCCGGATCGCCCGGCCATGCACATTGGCAGTCCGTTTGCGGCGCCGACGGGCTGGCGGCGGGGCTGTTTTCCGTCGTGTTCGGTGAGCAGTACGGCCCGGACCGGGTCGACGCGTTCTGCGACGCGCTCAAGCTCTTCAAGCTCGGCTACTCGTGGGGCGGCCCGGTCAGCCTGGTGGTTCCGTACGACGTCGGATCCATGCGCAGTCCGCAGCTGGGCACCTGGCGGCACAAAGGCGTGCTGGTGCGTTTTTCGGTCGGCCTGGAGGCCTCGGATGACCTGCGCGCGGACCTCGAACAGGCCCTGGGGGCACTCGGCCGGGCCTGACGGGCGGCGCGGCTACCCGAAGCTCGCTTTATCGCTTACATTGGCGCCATCGACGACATAAACGGAAGGGCCTGTGGCTACACCCAATTACGGATACGAGAAGCGGCAGAAAGAACTGGCCAAGAAGCGCAAGAAGGAAGACAAGCTCAAGGCCAAAGCCGACCGCAAGCAGGGCGGCCCGGGTGAAGACGACCCGTCTTCCGAACCTTCCGGCGAGCCCGGCAATCCGACGCCCGGTACACCCGCCCAACCCTAGAACCTTTCCTCCTGAACCGCCAGCGGAGCGGTCCGCGGCATCCCTTCCAGAACCTCCCTCGCCAGCCGCAACATCGCCTCGCCCGACCTGTCGGCCGGCGCGATGGTCGGGGCATCGGCGTAGCGCGCAAAGTTGCGCACGATCGAAGCGGCATAGCCCGGATCGTAGTGCTTCAGGAGCAGGTCGCGCACCACCGCTTCAGTCTGCCCGCACTCCACCTGCTCCTGCCAGCCCTGGACCACGGCCTTGCCGCGCAATTCCGTGAGCGCTTCCAGCCGTTCCCGGAACAACGCCCGGTCCTTCACGAAGAAATCATAATCTTCCAGCAGCAGGGCCACCCGCTCGTCGTCAGCCAGCGCCAGTCGAAGGCACGGGCTTTGCCGCATGCGCCCGATCAGGCTTTCCGGCACCGCGAGATTACCGACCTTGCGGCTTTCACTTTCCACGAACACCGGCAGCGCGGGATCGAAGCGGCGCAGCGCGTCCCACACCAGCGTGTCGAAGCGCTTTTGCGTGGGCTGCGGCTGGCCCGGGATCATGCCCAGAACCGAACTGCGGTGGCTCGCGAGCGCCTCCAGGTCGAGCACCTGCGCGCCGGCCTGCGCGAACGCATGCAGCAGCCGCGTCTTGCCGGAGCCCGTCGGCCCGCACACGACGCGAAAGTCCAGCCGCCGCGCGAAGTCGGGAAGGGATGTCAGCACGGCAGTGCGGAAGGCCTTGTAGCCGCCTTCGATCACGCTGACCTTGAATCCGATCTGGCCCAGCACCAGAGCCAGCGAGCCGCTGCGCTTGCCTCCGCGCCAGCAGTACACGAGCGGCTGCCAGGCCCGTGGCTTGTCGAACACGTCGCGCGCGATGTGCCGGGCGATGTTGGCGGCGACCAGAGCCGCCCCGCGCTTTTGCGCCTCGAAGGGACTGACCTGGACGTAGAGGGTGCCGATGTGGTGGCGCTCCTCGTCGTTTAGCGACGGCCAGTTCAGGGCACCAGGCAGGTGGTCGAGTGCGTACTCGCCCTCGCTGCGCGCATCGATGATGTCGCTGAATTCGTCGAAGCGGGCGATGGCCTCGGCGGTGGTGACGGTCTGGACGGGCACGCCGTCAGGCCCTTCTGGCGGAAGTGGACGGCAGCAGCTTCTTCAGCTCGAGCCAGACGTTGTCCAGCATCTGCGGGTGGGCCGCTTCGCGCGGGTGGATGCGGTCGGCCTGGAACAGGCGCGTCGGGTCGCTGCCGTCGGCCACGCCCTTGAGCAGGAAGGGCACCACCGCCGCATGGTGCGATTTCGCGACCGTGTCGAACAGGGCCGCGAACCGGTTCGCATAGTCGGTCCCGTAATTTGGGGGCACCTGCATGCCCACCAGCAGAACCCGGGCGCCGGCCTTGCGGGCCTGGTCGGTCATCTGAGCCAGGTTGTCCTGGGTCATGGGTAGAGGCAAGCCGCGCAGGGCGTCATTGCCTCCCAATTCGATCACCACGACCACTGGCTGGTGCTGCACCAGCAGCGCGGGCAGCCGCGAGCGGCCGCCCGAGGTGGTGTCGCCGCTGATGCTGGCATTGATCACCCGGGCCGGGATTCGCTGGGCTGCCAGCCGCTGTTCCAGCAGCGCCACCCAGCCCGTACCCCGCTTCAGGCCATACTCGGCACTCAGGGAGTCGCCCAGAATCAGGATCGTGCCGTTCCCCGTCGCGGCCGCGGCCAGCCCGTAACATCCAGCTAATGCGGCTGCGATAAAGTCTCGCCGTCTCCAACCTCCAGCAAACATGTCTGATCCCATCATATCTGTCGAGCATGTCCACAAATCGGTCACCGACTCGACGGGCACTCTCGACATTTTGCGCGATAGCGATTTCACCCTGGCGCCGAGGGAGACCGCGGCCATCGTCGGGGCCTCCGGTTCAGGCAAGAGCACGCTGCTGTCGATCATCGCGGGGCTCGATACGCCGACTCGCGGCACCGTGCGGCTGGCGGGCAGCGACCTGTTCGCGATCGACGAGGACGAGCGTGCCGCGCTGCGTGCGAGCAAGGTGGGTTTCGTGTTCCAGAGCTTCCAGCTGCTGGGCAACCTCACCGCGCTGGAAAACGTGATGCTCCCGCTGGAACTTGCAGGCCGAAAGGACTCCCGCAAGACTGGCGCGGAAATGATGGCGCGGGTCGGGCTGTCCACCCGGCTCGGCCATTACCCCAAGGTGCTCTCGGGGGGCGAACAGCAGCGAGTGGCGCTGGCCAGGGCTTTCGTGGTGCAGCCCGCTGTGTTGCTGGCCGATGAGCCCACCGGCAGCCTTGACTTCGCCACCGGCGAAACCGTGATGGCGCTGATGTTCGACCTGAACCGGGAGCAGGGCACGACGCTGGTGCTGGTAACGCACGATCAGGCGATCGCCGCGCGCTGCGAGCGCCGCATCACCATCGAAGCTGGCCAGATCGTTCCCTGACAGTCAGTCGGGATGGCGGGGCAGGGACCGCTTGATTCCCGCCAGGAACAGCTCGCGCTGTTGCGGTGCGTCGATGTTGTCCGCGATGGCGCCGATGAATTCATTGAACGTCGGGCGCCGGCCCAGTTCCTTGCGAATGAGCATCTTGGCCATCGGCCCGATGAATTTGCTCAGAGCCTGCTCGATGATGGTCAACTCTTCCGGAGGCAGCTCGAACGCGGCGGGCGCGAGGCTCGAACGTAGGGTCTGCGTCATGGGCTGGCTGACCGAAGTCCGGGGCATCGGTTGGCTGACCGAACTGCGCGGCATCGGCTGGATGGACGACGGTCGCGTGGGCAGGGGGACGCTCTTCGAACTGGGGCCGAGCAGGCCGAACTGGCTGGGCGTGGTTCGGCTGGAGGCGGGCGGCTTGCTGTTGCCGCTCGGCCTGCTCAGCGGATGGCTGCTGGACGAGTTGTGGCTGGTGCTGCCCGCCAGGAAGGCATCACGTGCCCGCACCTCGGGAATCGATGCGGCGAGGGCATCGCGCAGCGCCTGGATCGTGGGTGCCAGCGGCTGGGCCTTGCGAACCAGGATGCGCGCGAGCGGGCCGATGTGGCGGGCCAGGTCCATTTCGACCTCGTGCACATCCTCCGGCTCGAGCGGCTCGAGGCTCTTGGCCGGCCGGGTCTGGGTGTAGCCGGTGGAAGGCCCTCCACGCTGCGTGACCTCGCTGCGCTGGCTGGCCGGCACCACGGCGTACACCTCGTGCAGGCGGGCGTGCTTGTCCTCGTATTGGCCGAGGTACTGGAAAAGGTCGGCGGTGTCGTCAGTGATGCGGGAGATGACGTCATAGTAGGAACGCGAGACCAGCACCTGGTTGGGCTGGGCGAAGTCCATGACGCGCTGTGCCACGTTGATGCCGTCGCCGACGACATTGACGCGGTCGTTGATGTCGGAGATCACTCGCACCGGGCCCAGGTGCAAGCCGATACGCATCGACAGCAGCGAGCCGTAGCGCTGGCCCAGCAGGTCGCGCAGCAGCATCGCCGACTTCAAGGCCTCTTCCGGGTCGCCCATGAAGCAGATGGCCGCGCCGTCACCGGTGTCGATGGCGATGCGGGTATCTTCCGGCACGCCCTTCAAGGCCTTGGCGATGAGCTCGTTGAACAGCTTCTTGAGGGCCACCTGGTCGTCGACCGAGCGCGCCGAGTAGGCCACCAGGTCCAGGAACATGATGGTGCAAAGCAAGTTTCGCCTCTGAGGCGACGAACCCGCGCTCGCGCTGGCGGCCACAGAGGGCGCATAGCCGGCCGCGGCTATTGCCGCCCGGTTGGGGTTGCCATCCAGGTCGAGACGCCCGAGTTCGGGTTTTTCCGAGCCCTGGATCGCCGTGCGGAAAAGCGTGACCGTCTGCGGCCGGCGGCCTTCGTCGGGGTGCATGGCCCACTCGATGGCGTGCAGGAGCGGCGCGCCGTAGACGTTCACCTCGGCGAGGCTCGAGGCCGGCAACAAGCTGTCGTTCTTCACGCGGGCTGCGGATTCGATCGGCTTCTTGCCGGTGGTCATCCAGTACATCACCGCGCCGAGCGAATAGATGTCCGTCCACGGCCCCTGGTTCCCGTGTGAGTGGTACTGCTCGAAGGGCGCGAAGCCGGGACTGACGATGTTCGTCATGTCCTTGTTGGCCGTCACCCGCCGGGCCGCGCCGAAGTCGAGCAACACCGGTGTGCCGTCGGCGCGCACGTAAATGTTGTCGGGCTTGATGTCGCGGTGCAGGAAACCCGTCTTGTGAACCGCCTCCAGGCCGTCCAGCAGGGGGTAGATGATGGAAAGCAATGAGCGCTGCGACAGCGGCGCGTTCTGCGGCACCCAGCGCTTGAGCGAAACGCCGGACTCGTACTCCATCACGATGTAGGCCGTGCCGTTCTCGCGGAAATACCGCAGCACCCGCACGATGTTAGGGTGGCGGAAGGTGGCCAGGGCCCGGGCCTCGTCAAGGAATCGTTCCAGGCCCCAGTCGTACTGCTCCTGGTGTTCGGTGTTTCCGCCGCGGACCCTCACCGACTGGTCGGCCCCGCGGCTGACCAGGTCGCCCGGGAAATATTCCTTCACCGCCACCGGCAATTGCAGATTGCTGTCGCGCGCGAGGTAAGTGAGGCCGAAGCCGCCCCCGCCCAGCGAGCGCTCAACGACGTATTCATTGATCCGGTAGCCCGCCGGCAACGTAGCCGCATCCCCCTCCGGCGGTGCCGGCGGTTGCTGGGGTGACGCGGCGTCTGTGGCCATCCGGAAGGGGAAACGGGCGAGTTGCTTACTCGCCGATCATCTGCATCGCCTTTTCCAGGCTGCGGCGCATCCGGTTGAACGAGCTTCCCAGCACGGCCACCTCGTCGCCTCCCTTTTCGTTGAATTCGGGTTCGCCGAATTCGCCCGTGCTGATCTTGTCGGCCGACTGTGACATCTTGCGGATGGGCCGCACAATCAGCCAGCTGAGCATGATGTTCAGCACGATGAAGACCGCCACGAACACGGCGGCAAGCGACCCCATGAAGGTGGTGAAGGCGCGCTCGGCCTTCGCCAGCGGCACATCCATCGGCACGCTCACCATCTGGGCGCCTACGATCTCGTTGTGCTTCCAGCCGAAGCCGTTCGCTTCCCCGTAGATCTTGATCATGGTGGGCGGTGCGGCGGCGGCGGTGCTGTGGCATTGCAGGCAGGCCGGGTTGCTGATCTGGATCGGCTTGGCTATAAACAGGCTGCGGCCGGTGGAAGATTGGCGCTCGGCCACGACTTCTTTCACGTCGGGGTAGTTCCGGAAGCGGTTGACGACGTCGGCTTCCCAATCGGCCGTGCGATTGCGCGGGTTGGTGGGGTTGAGCGTCGCCTCCTTGTAGCTGTACTCGGTGTATTTCTTCCGCAAGGTGTTGATGGTTTCGGTGGCGGCATAGGCCGGGATCGTCTGAGGCAGGAACACCTCTTCGAGCTGCTTGATCAGGTGGGGCCGGATCTGGTCCACCGTGTAGGTCCGCATGGAACTGGCGGCTTCCATCATCAGGCGCGCGTCGCGCACGACTTCGTCGCGCGCGTTCTCCTGCAGGAGCTCACGCGAAACAAAGCCCGCCGCGCCGAAGCCCGCCAGAAAGACGATGACCAGCACCAGGTTGAATTTCAGACGGAGTCCCATTCCTGCTCTCCTTCGTGTTGGGCGCATTTTATACAGCGATGAGCTGAAGGACCACGGGATAATCGCGTGATGTCTGCCCCCAAGGTTCTTTCCGGCTTCCACGCCGTTGGCGTCCGGCTCAAGACGGCGTCCCAGTCGATCATCGAGATCTACGTCGACCCGTCCCGCAAGGACGCGCGCATGCGGCAGTTCCTGGATCGCGCCAACGAGGCCGGCGCCCGCATTGTGGAAGCCGATGGCATGCGCCTGGCCAAGCTGGCCGGCAGCCACGGCCACCAGGGTGTCGCGGCCCGGGTGCAGGCCCTGCCGACGGCTCACTCGCTGGACGACCTGCTGGACGCGATCGAAGGACTGCCCCTGCTGCTGGTGCTGGACGGCGTGACCGACCCGCACAACCTGGGTGCGTGCCTGCGGGTGGCGGATGGGGCGGGCGCCCACGCCGTGATCGCGCCCAAGGACCACGCGGCAGGAATTAACGCCACCGTTGCGAAAGTGGCAAGCGGCGCTGCCGAGACGGTCCCATATTTCATGGTGACCAATCTCGCGCGCACGCTCGGTGAGTTGAAGGAGCGCAGCATCTGGTGCATCGGTGCCAGCGACGATGCACCGCGCACCGTCTTCCAGGCCGACCTGAAAGGGCCGGTCGCGCTGGTGCTAGGCGCCGAAGGCGCCGGCATGCGCCAGCTGACCCGCAAGACTTGCGACGAACTGGTAAGCATCCCGATGCGCGGCGCGGTGGAAAGCCTGAACGTTTCAGTGGCCAGCGGCATCTGCCTGTACGAGGCGCTGCGGCAGCGGACATGACCTGGAGGATGACCAGATGAACCGTTTTCACGCGATCGGCGCCGTCTTGGCTGCAGCAACGCTTGCGCTGGCGTCCTGCACCCAGGAGCAGCAGAACAAACTGGGCCGCGACATCCAGAACTGGACGGGCACCAATGGCGTCCTGGAAGTGTATTCAGGCGACAAGCTGGTGCGCCGTTTCCTGAAGGTGGACAAGGTCAGCACCGCAATGGGCACCGACGACGGCAAGCCGCGTGCCTACCGTTACGGCTACGGCGTGCTGGACGAGAACCTGAACTTCATTGCAGACCCGAACGAGAAGAAGGTCTATTTCGAGGTCAGCGATTTCAGCACTTATGTCTTCTTCGAGAACCCGCATTGAATGGCCGCCAAGAGTAAGACTACGGCAATTGACTGAAAAAAAGGCCGCCCCGCCCATGAAGATCGAAACCGACGACCTGTCCCGCCCGGCCATCCACGCGCTGCTCAACGAGCACCTGCAGAACATGCGCGAGCTGTCGCCGCCCGAGAGCGTGCATGCCTTGGACCTGGAGAAGCTGCGCCGGCCGGAAATCACTTTCTGGACTGCGTGGGAGGGTGCAGAGTTGCTGGGCTGCGGCGCCCTCAAGGAACTTGGCCGCAGCCATGGGGAGGTCAAGTCGATGCGGACGCCCGCCGTACTGCGCCGCAAGGGTGCCGGGCGGGCGCTCCTGGCCCACATCATCGAAGTGGCGCGTTCGCGCTCCTATGAGCGCCTGAGCCTGGAAACCGGGTCGACGGAGGCCTTCAAGCCCGCCCAGAAGCTCTATGAGAGCTTTGGCTTCGCCTATTGCGGTCCGTTCGGCGACTACCGCGAAGACCCGAACAGCACGTTCATGACGCTGCGGCTGTGACCAGCCGAAGGCCAAGCTAAACTTGCCTTCCGATGCCGAAATCCGAATTTGCCGCATGATTTGCCGCAACGCTCCGGTCAAGCAAAGGGCCATCGCATGATCCGGCCCCTTCCCCTGTTGCCGCCGTTAATCGCCGTGGACGAATCGGATGAGACCGAGCTCAAGCTGTTCATGGCCTCGGTGATCGCCGAGAGCGTGACGCGTGAAGAGCCGATGCTCTCGGATTTCGTGGGCAACGTGGCCGGCAATGTCGACTGGTGGCTCCAGCACCCCGGACAGGGCGTCCACCTGAAATGCACGGTCCATGGCAGCATCGTCGGCGTAGTGCTCGTGAAGGAATTCTGGAACTTGAGCAGCCTGTTCGTTTCACCTTCCGTGCAAAAGCGCGGACTGGGCCGCAGCCTGCTCGTTGCGGCCATCGACCATTGCCGTGGCAAAAGCCCCAAGGGCGCGATCTGGCTGAATGCGTCGCCCAATGCCGTGGCGTTCTACGAGCGCGCGGGATTCACTGCGCGCGAGTCGAGCCAGCCGTTGCCTACGGGCTTCAAGGCGATGCAGCTACAGCTGCCGGCCTGATCGGCGGCCTACCCCATACCCCGACCCCTGGGACTCGAGGAGACCAAGTGTTCAAACCGTACAAGGCCGCGCTGGGACTGTTGCTGGCGCTTTCGCTGGGCGCCTTCGCCGTGCAGGCGCAGACCGTCGCCGTGCATCGCGAGGGCGATGTGCCAGTGGGCAAGGACGTCGCGATCCACTTCGTCGAGGCCGGGGACCGCCAGGCAAAGACCACTCTCCTGTTCGTTCCCGGCTGGGGCATGTCGACGGCCGTATGGCGCGACCAGATCACTGCGTTTTCCGCGAGTGCGCGGGTCGTTTCGATCGATCCCCGCTCCCAGGGCTTCTCGACGATCTCGATGCATTCCAATACGCCCGAGCAACGCGCGCAGGATCTGCGCGAGGTGATACGCGCGCTCGCGTTGACCAACGTCGTGCTGGTGGGCTGGTCCCAGGGCGTGCAGGACGTGGCGGCCTACGCGGCAGCGTTCGGTGGCGAAGGTATCGCCGGCTACGTGCTGGTGGACTCGGTCGTCGGCGCCGGGCCTGCGGCTGCGGTGGCCAATCAGGCTGGGCTGAAGCAGGAGCTCGAGCGGCTCGCCCTCTACCAGAGATATCCCCGGGACTACCTGCGCGGCATGATGAATGCCATCATCGCTTCGCCGGGAGGCAAGGCGCGAATCGACGAGCTGGTGGAATTGAGCCTGCGCACGCCCCCGGACATCGGCATCACCATGCTGATCATGGACTTCATCGCGATCGACCGTCGGCCGGCGTTGCCTAAATTCGACCGGCCGACGCTGGTGATCGCCTCCGCGGAGTCGGGCGAGCTCGCAGAAATGCGGGCGATGGCGGCGCAGATCCGGGATGCGCGAATCGAAACGATCGCCCAGGCCGGCCACGCCGTGTTCCTCGACCAACCGGCGCGTTTTCACGAACTCCTGGCGGACTTCGTGAGGCGTGTCCAGGGGTAGGTGCCGATGGCTCCACGCGTTCGTCTGGTTCCCGTTGCCGTGGCCGACCAGGCCGAGTTCCTGGCCGCTGTCGCCCGCAGCCGCCAGCTGCACGGAAGCTGGGTCGCGCCGCCCGCCACTCCCGAGGCGTTTCGGGCCATGGTCAAGCGGTCGCAGGCCCCGGCTAGCCTCACCTGCGTCGTGCGCCGGGCCGACACGGGTGAACTCGCCGGATACATCAACATCAGCAACATCGTGCGGGGCCTGTTCCAGAGCGCCTACCTCGGCTACTACGCATTTGCCGGGCACGAGCGCCAGGGCCTGATGCGGGCGGGCCTGCAACTGGCGATTCGAACGGCTTTCAGGGATTTGAAGCTGCACCGGCTGGAAGCCAATATCCAGCCGCAAAACCGGGGGTCCATCGCGCTGGTGCAGGCCTGTGGGTTTGCGAAGGAGGGTTTCTCGCCGCGCTACCTGAAGATCGCCCGGCGCTGGCGTGACCATGAGCGCTGGGCGATACTGGCGCGCTGATCCGCAGCCCGCGCCGACACTCAGGGACACCATGCAACCCGTCGAAAAAATCCAGCAACTGATCCAACCGCTGTTCCCTGGCCTCATGGGCGTGCGCATGGTCAGCGTCGAGCCCGAACGGGTGGTCGCCGAAATGGAGGTGCGCCCCGACCTCTGCACAGCCGGCGGCATCCTGCACGGTGGAGCTTGCATGGCTTTTGCCGACACGCTGGGCGCCGTCGGCACGGTGGTCAACATGCCGCAAGGCAAGCGCACGACGACCACCGACTCCAGCACCAAGTTTATCGGCGGCGCGAAAGTGAACACGACGGTGACCGGCGAATGCGTGGCCCTGCACCGGGGCCGGACCACCATGGTCTGGCAGACTTCGATCAAGTCGGCAGAGGGCAAGCTCTGCGCCGTGGTGACGCAGACCCAGCTGATCCTAGACTAGGCCGAACCAGCCCAGCGCGGCGCCTGCGCCCAGCAGCCACAACAGGTGCAGCCGGGTGCGCCACACCACGGCCGCCGACACGAGGGTCACGCACCAGATCGGCCAGTCGCGCAACGCATAGCCGGCGCTGGTCGCAAGGATCCATCCTGTGGCGATCAGCAGCGCGATGACGATCGGCGCCATCCCTTGCTTGAACGCGCGTACGCCCCGCAGCTCGCGGTTGCGGTGGCCCCAGCGCGCCGCCATGTAGGTGAGTGTGGTGCTGGGAATCATGATGCCCGCCATGGAGATCGCCATCCCCATCATCGCCATCGGAAGGCCGCCCGCGTTCAGGCCCACGTTCCAGCCCATGAGCGCGATGAACAGCACGTTGGGCCCGGGCGCGGACTGGGCGATGGCAATGGAGGCGCTGAATTGCGGATCGGACAGCCAGCCCTTGCCGTCGACCAGGAAGCGATGCATGTCGGGCGCGGTCGTGATGGCGCCACCCACCGACAGCAACGACAGCGACAGGAAGTGCATGAAGAGGGTGAACCAGTCGGCGCCGGTCAGGGTCAGGGTCATATTCCTGTCTGCGCCATCTTGCGGTAGGTCATGACGCAAGCGACGCCGCCCAACCCGAGCAACACATAGGCGAGCGGCCAGCGCAGGAGCGCGATGCCGGCGAATGTTGCGATGCCGAAGGCAGCGCACAATGCAATGCCCAGGGGCTGCTTCCTGAGCGCGGGCAGCAGCTTCAGCCCAGTCGCGGTGATCAGCCCGGCGGCTACTGCGCCCATGCCGCGCAGTGCGCCTGCCACCTGGGGGTTGCCCGCGAACTGGCCATAGACCAGCGCCAGCGCCAACACCACCAGGAGCGGTACGGTGAGCATGCCCGCCACGGCCGCCAGGGCGCCGGGAAGGCCGAAGTAGCGGCTGCCGATCATCAGCGAGAGATTGACGACGTTGGGTCCCGGCATGATCTGCGCCACAGCCCATTCCTCCACGAACTCGTCACGCGTCATCCAGCGCTTCTTCTCGACGAGTTCGCGCTGCACCACGGCCAGCACGCCGCCGAAGCCCTGCAACGCCAGCAGCGTGAACGAAATGAAAAGATCGGAAAGGGAGCGAGGCTGGGGTCGGTCTTCGGACGACGCTTCGGAAGGCGCCTCGGGCGATGGGCTCATGGGAGCGATTATCCCGCGCCCGCCATCACGCTGCGGCCGCCCGGGCATTAGTGGGACGGGTCGCGAGCCAGAGACCACACGCGATCAAGGCCAGCGCCGCCAGTGACGCGGGGTGCAACACCTCGCCCAGCAGCGCCCACCCCAGCAGAGCGGCGGTGACGGGGTTCAGTGCCAGGAAAACCGTCACACGCGTCGGCGACTCGTGCTTGAGCGCGTACAGCCACAAGAAATACCCAATGCCGCTGGACATGCCGATGAAGGCCACCGCGGCCCACGCCTGTCCGCTGAAGCCCGCCAAGCGCTCACGCCAGTGTTCGCTCATCGCCAGGAGCGCGAGGAACAGCACCGAAGCCAGCATCGCAAAGGCCGAAACTGGCACGGTGGGATAGCGCTGCAGGTACGGCCGATACAGCACGCTGCACAGGGCGCCGGTGCAGGCCGCGGACACGACAGCCAGCTCGCCCCACCAGTGGCCCGGTTGAGTCGCGCCGAGTTTGGGCGAGATCGCCACTGCGACGCCTGCG
This sequence comes from Ramlibacter sp., assembly GCA_039926915.1. Taxonomy (GTDB): domain Bacteria; phylum Pseudomonadota; class Gammaproteobacteria; order Burkholderiales; family Burkholderiaceae_C; genus Ramlibacter. Next base: position 8,166 of record JBDSWB010000005.1, on the reverse strand, counting down.
ATCGACAACAGCACGCCCGCCACCAGGGGAAAGGTGGCGCGCTCGCGCCCCATCACCGCCGAGAGCAGCAGCGTCAGCAGCGGAAACAGGCTGAAGATCAGTCCCGCCTGGGCCGCCGCGATGTGCTGCAACCCGAAATTCAGCAGCGCGATCAGGATTCCGAACTGGCCGATGCCGAGTGCCGCCATCGCGCCCAGGTCTCGGGGCAGCGAGCCGGCGACCGGCGGGCGGGCAGTGGCGGCCCGGGCACGTCGAAGGCCATGCCAGGCGAAGGGCAGCAGGCAACCGAAGCCGATGGCGTAGCGAAGCATGGCCAGGGTCAGTGGCGGGACCTCGGCTACCGCAAAGCGCGAAGCCACGATGGCGGCGCCCACCTGGACGCCGGTGGCCGCGGCGGCGAGCAGGGCTAGGTTGATAGCTTCAGCTCCCAGATTTCGGCGACCAGGCGCTGGCCGTACGCCTCGTGGGGCTCGCTCCGCGCCAGCGCGAATCCGCGCGACTGGTAAATGGCTCTCGCGTCGGTGAGGTTGCTCTGCGTCCAGAGCATCAGTTTGCGGTAGCCCCTGGCGCGCGCGAAGGCGATGCATTCGTCGGTGAGCCGTGCGCCCAGCCCATGGCCCCGGGCGCCGGGCGTGAGGATCAGCAGACGCAATTGCGCCACGGTTGCGGTACGCCGTACGACGAACACCGAACCGACCCGCTCGCCGTCGATCTCCGCGATCCAGCCTTTCTCCCTGGCCGGATCAAAGCGCTTGAGGTATCTGGACGCGATGTCGGCCACCAGGCTTTCGAATTCATCGGTGAATCCGTATTCGCGTGCATAGATTTGTCCGTGTTGCATCACCACCCATCCCATGTCGCCGGGCCGGGGGTCCCGCAGCACCACGGTGCACGTGGCCGGCGGACGGTGAGCGGGGTCCAGCATGCGTTGCAGAGTGGCCATCGCGGCGATCGCCTTCTCGCGGTCGGCCGCTTTCAGTTCCGTGAGCAGGGCCGCCGCTTCGTCGCGTGACTTCTGCTGCAGCGGCGCGAAAGCCGCGTGACCGGTGTCCGAGAGCTTCAGCAGGCTCTGGCGCGCGTCGGCGGGCGAGGGCGCGCGCGCCAGCCAGTGGCGCGATTCGAAGCGACGCAGGATGCGGCTCAGGTAGCCGGCGTCCAGGGCGAGATCCCGCCCCAGTTCGGCGGCCGTAGGCTGGTCCCGGTGCGCCAGTTCGTACAGCACCCGCACTTCGGTCAGCGAGAGTTCGCTGCCCAGGTAAGGGTCGAGGACGCCGATGCGCTGCGTATAGAAGCGGTTGAACCCGCGTACTGCCTTGACCTGGGCCGCGGCAACCGGGGAGGCGGGGGCGATCATAAGTGACATAGTCATTGAATTGATTGACATAGTCAAGTATCACCCGCGGCCCACGGTCGTGTCGGTACTGGAGCGCTCGCCTGAGACGAGGCAGCTGATGAACTGGGTGGCCTGACCTCGACAGCTAGACCGTCATGCCCCCGGACACTTCGATCACTGCGCCATTGACGTAACTGGCCTCGTCACTGGCGAGAAAACAGTAGACGTTGGCGATCTCTTCGGGGGTTCCGAGGCGATGAAGCGGCACGCGGTGCTTCATGTCCTCCATCACTTTTTCCGGGATGGAATCGAGAATGTGGGTCTTGATGAAACCGGGGGCGACGGCGTTCACGCGCACGCCCTTGGGGCCGAGCTCGCGGCTCCAGGTCTTGGTGAAACCCAACACGCCGAATTTCGAGGCGGCATAGTTGGTCTGGCCGAAATTGCCATACAGGCCCACCACGGAACTGGCATTGAGGATCACGCCGCTGCCCTGCGACACCATGGTGTCCGCCACGGCCTGGGCGCAATGGAACACGCCCCGCAGGTTGACGTCGATGACGCGGTCGAACTGCTCCAGCGTCATCTTCTGCAGGCGGGCATCCTGCGTGATCCCGGCGTTGTTCACCAGCACGTCGATGCGGCCGAACTGCTCCTTCACCTGGGTGACGGCGGCATCGATCATGGCCCGCTGGGTGACGTCCACGACATAGCCTGCTGCCCAGACGCCCAATTCGCGGCACTGGGCGACGGCATCGTCCACACCCGAAGGGATGAGATCCCAGATTGCGACAGAGGCGCCTTCCCGCGCAAATTTCAGCGCGGTGGCCAGACCGATGCCTTGTGCGGCGCCGGTGACGATGCAGACTTTGTCCTTGAGGCGGGGGGATGTCATGGGTGGGGACCGGAAAATTCAAAGCCGCGAACTTACCACGAGCGGCAGGCACCGCCCGGAGCCGGGAGGTGCCCGGTTCAATACACCGGCTGGTGCTTGTGAATCGAGTCCTGCACTTTCGCCGTCAAGGCAAAGCCCGGGCCGAACCGGTCGGCAAGCTGCGCCGCGCGCGCGGTGAAAGCTTCGATGCCCGTTCCGTAGATGAACTGCATGGCCCCGCCGGTCCAGGCCGGAAAGCCGATGCCGAAGATTGACCCGATGTTGGCATCGTGCACGGTGGTCAGCACGCCTTCGGACAGGCAGCGCGCGGTCTCGATGGCCTGGCGGTAGAGCAGCCGGTCCTTGAGGTCCTGCATGTCCCAGGCCGCGCCTGGCTTTTCGAACAGAGGTTTCAGTTCCGGCCACAGCAATTTCTTCGCGCCTTTTTCCTTCGGGTACTCGTAGAAACCGCCCTCGGCGGCGCGGCCGTTGCGATCGAACTCCTTGACCATGCGCTCGACCAGCAGCTCGCCGGGCGACGCGATGTAGGTGTTGCCTTCCGCACGATAGTCAGCGCGAGTCTGGTCCAGCACGTGGACCGAAAGCGACAGGGCGGTTTCGTCCAGCACCGCGAGCGGGCCCACCGGCATGCCGGCCTGGAGGCCCGCCTGTTCGATCACCGCGGCCGGAGTGCCTTCGCCCACCATCGCGGCGCCCTCCATCACGAAGGTGCCGAAAACGCGCGACGTGAAAAAGCCGCGCGAATCGTTCACCACGATCGGGATCTTGCCGATCGCCTGCACATAGTCGAAGGCGCGTGCCACGGTCTCGTCGTCCGTCGACTGCCCGCGGATGATCTCTACCAGTTGCATCTTGTCGACCGGGCTGAAGAAGTGGAGGCCGACGAATTTCTCCGGCCGTGCGCTTGCCTTGGCCAGGCCGCTGATTGGCAAGGTTGAGGTGTTGCTGGCGAAGAAGCCACCGGGAGCCAGCATGGGCTCGGCCTCCTGCGTGACCCGGGCTTTCAGTTCCCGGTTCTCGAAAACCGCCTCGATGATGAGGTCGCAGCCCCGCAGCGCCTCCACCGATTCGGCGGCGGTGATGCGCGAGAGCAGAGCGGCCTGGTCGTGCGGGCTCATCCGGCCCTTCTCGACGCGGGGTTGCGTGATCTTCACGCTGTAGTTCTTGCCGGCCTCTGCCTTGTCCCTCGTCACGTCGCGCAGCACCGTCTCCACGCCGCGGCTGGCCTGCACGTAGGCGATGCCGCCTCCCATCATGCCGGCGCCCAGGATGCCCACCTGCTGCGGCTTGTAGCGCGGAATGTCCTTCGGCCGTGACTGCCCCGACTTGATCGCGTTCATGTTGAAGAAGAACGTGTTGATCATGTTCTTCGCGACCGGGCTCACGATCAGCTTGGCGAGGTAGCGCGACTCGATGCGCAGCGCCGTGTCGAAGTCGACCTGCGCGCCTTCCACCATGGCGGCCAGCGCGTATTCGGGCGCAGGGTAGAGGCCGCGCGTCTTTTGCCGCAGCACGGCCGGCGCCACGCTCAGCATGCCGGCGATCATCGGGTTGCTGGGTGTGCCGCCGGGCATCTTGTAGTTCTTGTCGTCCCAGGGCTGGTGCGCGGGCGCCGCGCCACTCGCGTGCTTGTCGATGTAAGCCAGCGCCGCCGGCCGCAGCGATTGCACGTCGGGCACCAGTTCGTGCACCAGGCCCAGCTCCAGCGCCTCGCGCGGGCCGAACAACTTGCTCTCCAGGATGTAGGGTTGCGCACCCATCAATCCCAGCAGGCGGGTCATCTTGGTGATGCCCGAAGCGCCGGGAATCAGGCCCAGGGTGATCTCGGGCAGGCCAAGCTGGATCTTGGGGTTGTCCACGGCGACGCGGTAGTGGCCGACCAGGGCCACTTCCCAGCCCCCGCCGAGCGCGGCGCCGTTGATGCAGCTGACCACCGGCTTGCCCAGCGTTTCCAGCGTCCGGAAGTTCTTCTTGGTCTGCTCGATTTCGCGGAACACCTCCGGCGCGTCCGAGGGCTTCAGCCGCATCGTGCCCTTCAGGTCGGCACCAGCGAAGAAAGTTGTCTTGTTGGAAGCCAGCAGGATGCCCCGGATGGCCTCCTTGTCATTGACGACAAGCGCCGTGACCTCAGTGAGGTCGTGCTGCCATTGTGCGCACATCGTGTTGACCTGCGAGCCGGGCTCGTCGAAGGTGATGGTGGCGATGCCGTCCTGGAGTTCGTACTGGATGGTTTTCATCGCTTCAGATTCTTTCCACGATGGTGGCAATCCCCATGCCGCCGCCGACGCAGAGCGTGGCCATGCCGTAGCGCAGGTTGCGCCGGTGCAGCTCGTCAATCAGCGTGTTCAGGATCATGGCGCCGGTGGCGCCCAGGGGATGGCCCATCGCGATCGCGCCTCCGTTGACGTTCACCTTGTCGTGCGGCACGCGCATTTCCTTCATGAATCGCATGGGCACTGCGGCGAACGCTTCGTTCACCTCGAACAGGTCGATCTGGTCGATGGTCATGCCGGCCTTGGCGAGGGCCTTGCGTGCGGCCGGCATCGGGCCGGTCAGCATGATGGTGGGATCGGCGCCCGACAGCGCCGCCGCCACGATGCGCGCGCGCGGCTTGAACCCGTGGGTCTTGCCCGCCTGCTCGCTGCCGATCAGCACGGCGGCGGCGCCGTCCACGATGCCCGACGAGTTGCCGGCATGGTGAACGTGGTTGATACGCTCGACTTGCGGATAGCGGCTGATCGCCACCTGGTCGAAGCCCATCGCGCCGAGCTGGTCGAAGGCGGGCCGCAGGGCCGCGAGGCCTTCCATCGTTGTGCGGGGCTTGATGAATTCGTCCTCAGCCAGGATGGTCTGGTCCAGGAAGTCCTTGACCGGAACGATCGAGCCGGCGAAGAAGCCGCCTTCGCGGGCCCTGGCCGCACGCTTCTGGCTTTCCATGGCGAACGCGTCCACGTCGTCGCGCGAGAAGCCTTCCAGGGTGGCGATCAGGTCAGCGCCGATGCCTTGGGGCACGAAGGCCGTCGCCGTGTTGGTTTCCGGGTCCTGCGCCCAGGCGCCGCCATCCGAGCCGATGGGCACGCGGCTCATGCTTTCCACCCCACCGGCGACCACCAGGTCTTCCCAGCCGGACCGGACCTTCTGTGCCGCCATGTTCACGGCTTCCAGCCCCGAAGCGCAGAAGCGGTTGAGCTGCACGCCGGCGCAGCGGTAGTCCCAGCCAGCCTTGAGCGCCGCGACCTTGGCAATCACTGAGCCCTGTTCGCCAATCGGTGAGACCACGCCCATCACCACGTCATCGACCAGGGCCGTGTCGAAGTCATTGCGCCGCTGCAGCTCGGTCAGCACACCGGCCAGCAGGTTGACGGGCTTGACTTCGTACAGGCTGCCGTCTTTCTTGCCTTTGCCGCGCGGGGTGCGGATGGCGTCATAGATGAATGCTTCTGTCATGGGGTACTCCGGTGGTGGCGGCGGCGGGTTTGCCCTGCCAGACATGAATCCCGGAGCCGGCCCGGGAGGAAGGAAAACACTGGGTAGAGTATATTCATTTCACAAAGCAAACGCTTTGCATAAATCAGTCCACCCCGTTTGACGTCCTTTCTCCAGAATCCGCAGGTAACCCCATGATCGAACGCACACTCTTCAGCAGCGACCACGAGGCCTTCCGCGACAGCTTTCGCCGTTTCATGGACAAGGAAATTGCACCTTTCCATGCGCAATGGGAGGAACAGGGTTATGTGGACCGCGCGGTCTGGAACAAGGCTGGGGAAAACGGCTTCCTGTGCATGACCATGCCCGAGGAATATGGGGGGTCCGGCGCCGACAAGCTGTACTCCGTGGTGCAAATGGAAGAGCTCAGCACGGCCGGCTTCACCGGCATCGGTTATAGCCTGCACAGTGAGATCGTCGCGCCCTACATCCTGCATTACGGCACCGAGGCGCAGAAGAAAAAATACCTGCCGAAGCTTGCCAGCGGCGAGATGGTCGGTGCCATTGCGATGAGCGAACCGGCAGCCGGCTCCGACCTGCAAGGCGTCAAAACTACCGCGATCAAACAGGCAGACGGCAGCTACCTGCTCAACGGCAGCAAGACTTTCATCACCAACGGCTGGCACGCCGACCTGGTGATCGTTGTCGCCAAGACCAACCCTGCTGCCGGCGCCAAGGGCACGAGCCTCCTGCTTGTGGAGCGCGGCATGACGGGTTTTGACGTTGGCAAGCGCCTGAAGAAACTCGGCATGAAGGCGCAAGACACGTCAGAACTGTTCTTTAGTGACGTGAGCGTTCCTGCGGAGAACCTACTCGGCGGCGCCGCGCTGGAGAACAAGGGCTTTATCTGCCTGATGGAGCAATTGCCGTGGGAGCGCCTGCAAATCGCCATCGGTGCGGTCGCCTCGGCGCAGGCAGCCATTGTCTGGACCGTGGCCTATGTGAAGGAGCGCAAGGTGTTTGGCCAGCCCGTAGCCAACTTCCAGAACACGCGCTACAAGCTGGCCGAGTTGCAGACCGAAGTGCAGGTCGCCCGGGTGTTTGTCGACAAATGCATTGAGCTGGTGGCGATGGAAAAGCTGGACACCGCAACGGCCAGCATGGCAAAGTACTGGTGCAGCGACTTGCAGTGCAAGGTGATGGACGAATGCGTGCAGCTGTTTGGCGGCTATGGCTATATGTGGGAATACCCCATTACCCGCGCCTACGCTGACGCGCGCGTGCAGCGCATTTACGGTGGCACCAACGAGATCATGAAGGAAGTGATTTCCCGTGCGATGGGTTTGGGGGGCACCAGGCCTGGCAACTGATCAAGCTGGCGGGCAACTCCGCACACCATTCGAATTTGCGGGTCAAAATACTTGAATAGAGCGAGTTGCACCACCAGTTGAAAACCTGCACCCCGGCATCCTGCTGGTGTCAATCCCGGATATAGGCTTTCCATGACCACAGCACTCAAGATCGATTTTGTTTCCGATGTTTCCTGCCCCTGGTGCGCCATCGGCCTGAAATCGCTGGATCAGGCGCTTGCGCGCGTGGCCGGTGACATCAGCGCCGAGCTCCATTTTCAGCCCTTCGAACTCAACCCCCAGATGGGTCCGGAAGGGCAGGAAATTACCGAGCACATCACCGAAAAATACGGCATTACGCCCGAGCAGGCGCATGCCAACCGCGAGAACATTCGCCTGCGTGGCGAGGCGCTGGGCTTTACCTTCAGCAAGGCGGACCAGCCAGGCGGTGGCCGCAGCCGCATCTACAACACGTTTGACGCGCACCGCCTGCTGCATTGGGCCGGGCTGGAGGGGGCAGACCAACAGCGCGCCCTCAAGGAGGGGCTGCTCAAGGCCTATTTCACCGACGGCCAAAGCCCCGCGTCACATGATGTGCTTGCGCGCGTGGCAGCAAGGGCGGGGCTCGATGCAGGGCGTGCCCGAGAGATTCTGGCAACTGGCCTTTACGCCGACGAGGTGCGGGAGCGCGAGTCGTTTTACCTGACGCAGGGAATCCATTCCGTGCCGGCCGTCATCATCAATGACCGCCATCTGGTTTCGGGCGGACAGCCACCCGAGGTTTTTGAGCAGGCGCTGCGCCAGATTGCTGCATCGGGCTGAGTGGCAGAGTAGGGCGCCCGCGGCCGAAGCGTAGTTTGTGAATAGGCGGTTGCGCTATGCCAAATTGTGCCGTTCTGCGGGTCGCTGGTTTTGTTCTGGGCTTTCCCGAGGGCAGCCTGCGCGCGCCGACGAAAGGGCCGCCCGCCAGCGCTTGTCTGCGCCTACCCGGAGCTGGCCATGTAACTCATTGTGCTATTAAAAATATAGCATTCGACGGCGGGATAGTTTGATGTTAAGCACTTTAAATCACCAACAGAAGAATTCGGAAAAGCGGGTGCGCAACCCAAACCACATCAAAGCCGTCCGGTGTCTGCGGCCCTATCCTACAAAGCTGTCTGTGC
>JBDSWB010000004.1:0-22145 GCA_039926915.1 Ramlibacter sp. | reverse complement strand
TCACCCACCTTGTCGTTCATGACCTCGTAATGCACGGAGTAGCCGTAGCGCTGGGCTACCACGTTCATTGGCACCTTGCCCGGGCGAAAGCCGTCCATCTTGACGGTGCGCGCCAGGCGCTTGAGGCGCGAGTCGACTTCAGACTGGATCGCGCTGGCCGGCAGCGTCAGGGTGATCTTGCGTTCCAGCTTCTCGAGGGTTTCTACGTTCACGGCCATGATGTTCTCTCTTTTCAATATGTTGAGGACAGAGTTGAAGATCTGTCCCGCAAAGTCTGACCAACGGTGTCTGGTGCGCGGGGGGGGACTCGAACCCCCACGCCATTGCTGGCGTCAGGACCTAAACCTGGTGCGTCTACCAATTTCGCCACCCGCGCTTGCCTCAAAGGGAAAGCGGGCGGCCAGGAAACCCGGCGGCCCGCTCGAATCCGGTCAACCTGCGATTTTAACCGCACCCGGCAGGCCGGGCCGGTTGGGGACAGCTAAGCCGTCGCGGGGAGGCCCGCAACGACAGGCGAGACCTGTGTGGGCGGCTCTTCGCGCCGGACCCGGAACCAGGCCGCATACATGGCCGGCAGGGCCAGCAGCGTCAGCACCGTGGCGACGATCAAACCGCCCATGATCGCCACTGCCATCGGCCCCCAAAAGACGGAGCGCGAAAGTGGAATCATCGCGAGCACGGCGGCCGCTGCGGTGAGCACGATCGGGCGCAGCCGGCGCACGGCCGATTCGACGATCGCGTCCCAGGTGGGGACGCCCCGCGCGCGGTCCTGCTCGATCTGGTCGATCAGGATCACGGAATTGCGGATGATCATGCCGAAAAGGGCGACGATGCCCAGCCCGGCGACAAAGCCCATCGGGCGGTTCAGCACCAACAGAGCGCCTGCAACTCCGGCGATGCCCATGAATCCCGTGAAGAAGGCCAGCATGGACCGGCTGAAACTCTGTAGCTGAAGCATGAGCAGCGTGAGGATGATAAAGCCCGCTATCGGCAGACCTGCCGCAATGGCGCCTTGGCCTTTACTGCTTTCCTCGACCGCGCCCGCGACCTGGATGGCGTAGCCCAAAGGCCACTTCTTCTCCAGCACTCTCAGTTGCGGCAGCAGTTCATTGGTCACAGTGGCGCCCTGCATGCCTTCGACCACGTCGCTCTGCACGGTGATCGCGTAGTCGCGGTTCTCGCGCCACATCACGCCCGGCTCCCAGGAGAACACCGGCTTGGCGATCTGCGTCAGCGGGATCGATTTGCCGGACGCCGTCGGCAGATAGGCATTACCGATGTCCGTGATGGCGTTGCGCTCGTCCAGCGGCTGGCGCAGCACGATATCGATCAGCTTGTCGCCCTCGCGGAACTGGCCCACGTTACTGCCGGACAAAATGGTCTTGGACGCCTGGGCGATCGACTGGCTCGTCACGCCCAGGGCGCGCGCCTTCGACTGGTCGACTTCAAGCCGGAGCACCTTGACCGACTCGTTCCAGTTGTCGTTGACGCCGCGCGAGTTGGGGCTCTGCCGCATCACGGCCTTCACTTCGTCGGCGCGCTCGCGCAGGCCGACCGGGTCGGGTCCCACCACCCGGAACTGCACCGGGTAGGGAACGGGAGGACCGTTGGGCAGCAGCTTGACGCGCCCGCGCACTTCCGGGATTTCCTGCGCCAGCAGCGCCGGCAACTTGACGCGCAGCAACTCGCGCACCTTCAGGTCCGCAGGCAGGATGATGAACTGCGATACGTTGGTCTGCGGGAAGACCTGGTCCAGCGGCAGATAGAAGCGCGGCACACCCGAACCCACCCAGGTGCTGACGGACGTGACGCCCGCTTCCTTGCGGAAGCGCTCCTCCACCCGCTTGGCCGTTCCTTCGTTCGCAGCGAACGAGGTGCCCTCGGGGAACCAGATGTCCACCATGATTTCCGGCCGGCTCGAATCCGGGAAGAACTGCTGCTGCACCTTGCCCATGCCAACGATGCCCAGGGCGAACGTGAGCACCGTCGCGCCGATGGTGATCCAGCGGTGTTCGACACACCAGTCGACCATTTGGCGAAAGCCCCGGTAGAACGGCGTGTCGAAGTGCTCGTGGTGGTCAGGTTCTCCGCTGGCGGGCAGCGGCTTCGCTTTGAGCAGCAAAGTGCCAAGGTACGGCACGAAGTACACCGACACCAGCCAACTCAGCACCAGCGCGATGACGGTCACGGCGAAGATCGCGTAGGTGTACTCCCCAACGGTCGATTTGGCCATGCCGATCGGCAGGAAGCCGGCTGCGGTGATCAGCGTCCCCGTCAGCATCGGCATCGCGGTGATTTCGTACGCGAAGGTCGCGGCGCGCACCTTGTCGTAGCCCTCTTCCATCTTTCGCACCATCATCTCCACCGCGATGATGGCGTCGTCCACCAGCAGGCCCAGGGCGATGATGAGCGAGCCGAGCGAGATCTTGTGCAGGCCGATGCCCAGGAAGTCCATGGCGAGGAAGGTCACGGCGAGCACCAGCGGAATCGTGATCCCCACCACCAGCCCGGGCCGCATGTCGACATACCAGCGCTTCCACAGCGGCAGCAGCGCTGCGTCGGGCCGCTTGTGCAGCCCCAGCGCGATGAAGCTCACCGCCAGCACGATGATCACGGCCTCGATCAGCGTGCGCACGAATTCATTGACGGAATTCGACACGGCGCGCGGCTGATCCTGGATCTGGACCAGCTTGACGCCGGCGGGCAGCCCGTCTTCGACGCGGTGGAACACCGACTTGAGCGACTTGCCCAACTGGATGATGTCGCCGCCCTTGGCCATGGAAACACCCAGCGCGATCACTTCCTTGCCCTGGTGGCGGACTTTCACCACCGGCGGGTCGGCATAGCCGCGCTTGATTTCGGCGATGTCGCCCAGCTTCAACTGGCTGCCCGAGGTCCCCCGGACCGGCATCGCGCGCAGCTGCTCGACGGCCTCGAACTGGCCGGCGACGCGCACCTGCACGATGTCCAGCGGCGTCTGCACGGCGCCGGCGGACTCAACTGCGTTTTGCTGCCCCAGCTGCTGCAGCACCTGGGTGAAATCCAGGCCGAGCTGCGCCAGGCGCTTTTGCGAAATTTCGATGTACAGCTTTTCGTCCTGCACGCCGAACAATTCCACCTTGGCCACGTCCGGCACCCGCAGCAGCTGCTGGCGCACGTCGTCAGCGAAGCCCTTGAGTTCGGCATAGTTGAAGCCGTCCGACTCCAGTGCATAGATCACGCCGTAGACATCGCCGAAGTCGTCGTTGAAAAACGGTCCCTGGATGCCGCCGGGCAGCTGGAAGCGCATGTCGCCGATCTTCTTGCGCACCGTGTACCAGACGTTGGCGACGTCGCCGGGCTTGGAGGAGTCCTTGATCTGGAAAATGATCTGCGACTCGCCCGGCTTGGAATAGCTGCGAATCTTGTCGGCGTAGGGCGCTTCCTGCAGCGCGCGCTCGATCTTGTCGGTGATCTGCTCGGCCACCTGCTGCGCGGTGGCGCCAGGCCAATAGGTGCGGACCACCATGGCGCGGAAGGTAAACGGCGGATCCTCGTCCTGGCCGAGCTGGAAGTAGGCCGCGAAGCCCAGGAGCATCAGGACCACCATCAGGTAGCGGGTCAGCGCCGGGTGGTCGAGAGCCCATTTGGAAAGGTTAAAGCCCACTTTCGGTTGCGTCTGCGTCATGGCAAGTCCCCGCGCTACGCGCTGTTCCTATTTGGCGGCAGGCAAGGTCGCGGCCTGGGCGGTGCCTGCGGCGCTGGCGACGTTTTTTGCGGCTTCCTGCACGGCAACCGCCGTGCTCTGCGCCGTCTTGTCCTGGTAGATGGTGACCTTCTGGCCGGGCGAGAGCACGTGCACGCCGGCCGACACCACCAGCATGCCGGGCAGCAGGCCGGCCGCGATGACGGCGTCGTTCCCGTCGGCGGTGGCGATCTGCACCGGCTGCGACCTGACGGTCATGGTCGCCTTGTCCAACACCCACACGGCCGTGCCCTGGCCTTCCTTGCGCAGCGCGCTGGTCGGCAGCTTGATGACGGGAAAGCCGACCAGGTTCAAAGCGCGCGGGGACACGTAAACCGTGGCGCCCAGCGCCGGAGTGGCATCCGCGTCGAGCCCGACCTTGACCGGGTAGGTGCGCGTGATCGGGTCCGCGCTGGCGGCCACTTCGCGCACCTTGCCCCCAAGCGTCGAGTTGTTCGACCAGGCTCGCACCGTGACCTCGGAGCCGGGCTTGATCGCGGCGACCTTGTCTTCGGGAACGGAGAACACCACGTCCCGGGGGCCGTCCTGCGCAATGCGCACGACAGGTGAACCGACGGTGACCACCTGGCCGGGCTCCGCCTCGATCGCGGTGACGATGCCGGACACGTCGGCCACAAGCGTGGTGTAGGCGGCCTGGTTGCCCTGCGAAGAGAGCTGGGCCCGGGCCTGGTCCAGTTGTGCCTGTGCGGCCTTGAGCGTGGTTTCGCGGCGCTCCAGTTCGGCGCCGCTGATGAAGTTCTGGTCCTTGAGGGCTGCGTAGCGCTTGAAGTCCGCCGCAGCAAGATCGCGATTGGTGGACGCAGCGGCCACCTGGGCCCGCGCAGCGTCGGTTGCCAGCTTGTAATCCTGCGGGTCCAGCTGGGCCAGCACCTGCCCCGCCTTCACGCGTTGGCCCAGCTCGGCCTGCCGGCGGATGATCTTGCCCGCCACGCGAAAGCCCAGACGCGATTCGACGCGGGCCCGGACCTCGCCGGCGAACTCGTGCCCGGACTGGAACGTGTCCATCCCCACGGTGAGCACCTTCACTGCCCGGATCGGCTCCGGCGGCGCTTCAGTCTTCGAGCAGGCGGCGAGACTCAGCGACGCCATCAGCAAGACGGTGGGCAGGAAGGAATGCGGGCGATGGATGGGCTGATTCGGCATGGCGGACCTGTGCTGAAAGTACTCGGAATTGAGCCGTTACTGACTGACTGGTTAGTAATCTAGGGTAAATGCGGATGCTTGTCAAGCGACAATAACGGGCAGATCACACCATGCCCCAGGCCCCGCTTCCGTCCCCCGCCATGCCTGAGCTCTTGCGTGGGGTTTCGCGGTCTTTCTACCTTTCCATCCGCTTGTTGCCGCGCTCGCTCCGCGAGCCGGTCTCGGTCGCCTACCTGCTCGCGCGAGCGACCGACACCATCGCGGACACAGCCACCTTACCGCCGAACCAACGGCAGGCCCAGCTCGCGGCGTTGGGCGCTGCCATCCAGGGCACTGCCCCCCCGCAACCGGCAACGCAAGAACTCGCAGCCTCGTTCGCGCCCTTGCAGACCGCCCGGCGCGAACGCGAACTCATCTTCGCCCTCCCCCACTGCCTGGCCTGGCTGGACGCCTTGCAAGCGGAAGACACGGCGGACATTCGCCGCGTGCTGGGCTACATCACCCGAGGACAGGCGCTGGACGTCGAACGATTCGGCCAGGGCACGGAGCTGCACGCCCTGGAAAATGCGGCGCAGCTTGATGAGTACACCTACCTCGTGGCCGGTTGCGTCGGCGAGTTCTGGACCGACCTGTGCCTGCGCCACCTGCCGGATTTTGCGACGCTGCCCGCATCGCAGATGCGCGAACTGGGCCGGGCCTACGGAATGGGCCTGCAACTGGTCAACATCTTGCGTGATGTGGCGGCCGATCTTGCCGCGTTGCGCTGCTACCTACCTGCCGATGAACTCGCGGCCGCGGGCCTTGCGCCCGGTGACATCCTGGGCAGTCACGATGGGTTCGGGCCGGTTCGCGCGCGATGGTTGCAGCAGGCGCAGGACAAACTCGCACTCGGCATGCGCTACGCCGACGCCGTGAACAGCCGCCGCGTGCGCGCCGCCAGCGTGCTGCCTGCCTTGATCGGCACGCGCACCCTGGCGCTGCTGCGGGACGCCGGCCCCGCCAGCCTCACGCCCGTGAAAGTGCCGCGCCGCGAGGTGCGCTCCATCCTCGCCGGAATCGCGTTCAGCCTGGCCGGGCGAGACTCCCTGCAATCCAGGTTTGCCCGCCTGGGAGGAATGGAGTCAAAGGACGAATGGGACAATCCGGCTGCATGACACCGCAAGAGTACGTCCAGGAGAAGGCCGCCGCGTCCGGCAGCAGCTTCTACTACGCATTCCTTTTCCTGCCGGGGCCGCGGCGCGCCGCCATCACCGCCTTCTACGCGTTCTGCCGGGAAGTGGACGACGTGGTCGACGAAGTGAGCGACCCCGCCGTGGCACGCACCACGCTGGCCTGGTGGCAGGCCGAAGTCGCCAAGTCGTTCGCGGGCCAGCCGAGCCACCCGGTGATGCAGGCCCTGATGCCCTGTGCCACGGAGTTCGGCATCGAGGCGCGGCAGCTCCACGCGGTGATCGAAGGCTGCCAGATGGACCTCGAACAGACCCGGTACCTCGACTTCCAGGCGCTGGAGCGCTATTGCCACCTGGTGGCCGGGGTGGTGGGCGAAGTGTCGGCGCGAATCTTCGGCCAATCGGATTCGCAAACCACCGGCTATTCGCATACGCTGGGGCTGGCGTTCCAGCTCACCAACATCATCCGCGACGTGGGCGAAGACGCCTTGCGCGGCCGCATCTACCTGCCCGTCGCCGAACTGCAGCAATTCGACGTAAAGGCCCATGAAATACTCAACCGCAAATACTCGGACCGTTTCAGTGCGCTGATGAAGTTCCAGTGCGACAGGGCTCACCGCATCTACGACCAGGCCCTGGCTTTGTTGCCCGCGGCCGACCGGCGAGCGCAGAAGCCGGGCCTCATGATGGCAAGCATCTATCGCACCCTGCTGCGGGAGATCGAGCGCGACGGCTTCCAGGTCCTGCACCAGAGGGTGAGCCTGACGCCGCTGCGCAAGTTCTGGCTGGCCTGGAAGGTACAGGCGCTGGGACGCCTGTAGCTACTTGAAGAGTTCGCAGAGCTCGGTGAGGTTGCCCAGCACGAGTTGAGGCTCCAGCTCATGCGGCCACATGTGCTCGGCTCGGTTCAACCAGGCCGCCTGCATGCCGGCATTCAGCGCGCCCAGCGCATCGAGTGTCGCATCGTCACCCACATGAAGGATGTCTTCCGGCGTCAGGTCCACCGCGCCGGCGGCCGCATGGAAGATTCGCGGATCGGGTTTGCCGACGCCGAATTCCCTCGCCGAAATCGCGGCCTTGAAGTACGGCAGCAGGCCGACCCGCTGCAGGTCCGCATTGCCGTTCGAGATGCTCACCAGGGGAAAGCGCGCCGCGAGGAACTGCAGCGACGGCTCGGCGTCGTCAAACAGCGTCACGCACTGGCGCTCCGCGAAGAAAACTTCGAACGCCTGATCTGCCAGCAGCGGGTTCTCACCCGCGCGGTAGAGCGCCAGCCGGATCGATTCACGCCTGACCGCGCTGAGGTCGTTCTTCAGGTCCGGACGATTGGCCGCCATGTGGTTGCGGATCTCTCGCAGCGCAGACGCGCTCGAAAACAGCGCCGCGGTCATGGGCGCGTTTTCCACCAGCCAGTTGTGCAGGACCTTTTCGGCTCTTTCGATGGTCGGCCAGATAGGCCACAACGTGTCGTCGAGGTCCAGCGAAATGGCCTTGATTCTTGCGATCTCAAGCATGTCAGTGAGAATAGCGCATGCCCTCTACACGTACTTATCGGCCGGAGCCGGAATTCAGCCATGGGCAGCCACTGCGCACCGGGGTGTTGTATTGCAACCTCGGAACGCCCGACGAGCCGACGCCGGCGGCGGTGCGTCGGTACCTGGCCGAGTTCCTCAGCGACCCACGGGTGGTGGAAATTCCCCGGCTGGTCTGGTGGCCGATCCTGCACGGCCTGATCCTGCCTTTCCGCTCCTCGAAGTCGGCGGCCAAGTACGCCAGCATTTGGACCCAGGACGGGTCGCCGCTGAAACTGTGGACCAGCAAGCAGGCGAAGTTGCTGCAAGGCTGGCTGGGACAGCAGGGTCACCAAGCCAGGGTGCGTTATGCGATGCGTTACGGCAGCCCTTCGATCGCCTCGCAACTGGACGCATTCAAGGCCGAAGGCGTGACTCGCATCCTGGTGTTGCCGGCCTATCCGCAGTATTCAGGCACAACGACCGCCAGCATCGTCGACGCGGTGGCTTCGTGGTCGGCCGGCATCCGCAACGTGCCCGAATTCCGATTCGTCAACCGATACCACGACGACCGCGGCTACGTGCAGGCCCTGGCCAAGCGCATCGAGAGGCACTGGGGCGAACACGGCCGCGCCGACCACCTCGTGATGAGCTTCCATGGCGTGCCGGAACGCACACTGCGACTCGGGGATCCCTACCACTGCGAGTGCCACAAGACGGCACGGCTGCTGGCCACCTGGCTGGGACTCGAGCCTGTCCAGTACACCGTGGCCTTCCAGTCGCGCTTCGGCAAGGCCAGGTGGCTGGAGCCGTACACCGAGCCGACGCTGCGCGCGCTCGGCAAGCGCGGCGTGGGTCGTGTCGACGCGGTCTGCCCCGGCTTCACGGGCGACTGCCTGGAGACGCTGGAGGAAATCGCGATGGAGGGCCGCGACGCTTTCCTGTCGTCGGGCGGCAAGGAGTTCCACTACATCCCCTGTCTGAACGATGACACGGCCTGGATTGGCGCGCTAGGCACGCTGGCGGAGCGCCACCTTGCGGGCTGGCCCACCCGCGAACAGCCCGACGCGCAAGCGCTCGCGCATTCGCGCACCGCGGCGCTGGCGCTGGGTGCTAAACAGTAGCTTGGCGCGGCGCCGCTGACGCGGCCCCTTCGTGCCGCAGGATGAAAGACGTCACCAGGTCCAGCTGTTCCCGCACGTTGAGCGCAGGCGCATGACCGCAACCCGCGATCTCGACCACACGCGTGAGCCCGCGCAGACCCGGGCCGCGCGTCATCATCTCGTCGGTGGCGTCGCGCAGGACCAGATCGGACTGCGCCCCTCGCAGGCACAGCACAGGGATCTCGATCTCGTCGTAGTGCTCCCAGATGTCGTAGTCGCGCGGATGGTCGATGAATTGCCTCACCATTGCCGGGTCGTAATGGGGCGTGACGCGCCCATCGGGCAGGCGGCGCGTCGAGGTTTCGGTCAGGCGGCGCCACTGCGCGTCGCTCAGCCAGCCGAACGGCTTGTAGACCTGGCGGTAGAACGCCTCCAGCTCGGCGATGGTATCGAAGGCCGGTGGGTTGCCGGCGTAGGCGCGGATGCGGGCCAGCGCGGGCTCGGCCAGCCGCGGCGCATTGTCATTGAGCACCAGGCTACAGATGCGCCCCTTGAGTTGCGGCTGCAACAGGCCCCCCGCGCACACAGTCCCGATCGCCCCGCCCATCGACGTGCCGACCCAGTGCGCCCGCGCCACGCCGAGCTGGTCGAGCAAGTCGGCCGCGATTCGGGCATAGAAGGCCAGCGTGTATTCGTTGTGCGGGTCGGCGCTCCACTGGCTCAGGCCACGCCCCAGGGTATCGGGGCAGATGACACGAAATTGGTCCGACAAGTGCTCCGCCAGCTCGTCCATGTCGCGGCCGGTGCGCGCCAGCCCGTGCCACGCGATCACCGTGGGGCCGTGCTGTCCGCCCCATTCGGTGTAGTGGATCTCGCGGCCTGCGCAGGTCGCGTAACGGGAGCTGGTTGCCATGGCGTGAACCTCTTTGACCCTTGTTGTGCGGCTTTGCGCCCTGCGCTGATTCAGCAACTTGCCGGTGCTGTGCCCGGATCGGGGCGAGCCCGATCCAGGCGCGGACTCACTCCACCTTGATGGACTTCGTCGTTGGGGTAGCGTCGAACACAAGGGTGCGCGGCCAGGTGCCCCACGTCACACCCAGGGCCGCAGCGTTGGGGTCGCCGTTGCGGGCGAAGTTGCCCACCGACTGCATCATGGCAGCCGACAGTTCGAGGCGGCCCGGCTTGTTGGCGGTGTTGAACCAGACGTTACCGAACAGCGACGGGCCGAAGTTGCCGAAGAGGAACGGCAGGTCGATCACGTGGACGGCTCCATAGATGTCGTTCCAGGGGGCCGGCTGCTTGTCCCAGTCGAAGCGGTAGTACCAGACATTGTCCTGCTTCGCCTTGAGCGCGTTCAGCACGTTGTCGCGGCTGTTCAGGAAGAAGACCCGGTTGAGCGTCTGGGCGCGGGCGGTGAACCCCGTGACCGGCGCGTTGGCAGGAAGGTAAGAAGGCGCGATCCACTGCTCGATTGCGGTTTGCGGCGCCGCGTTCGGGTTGTACGAGAAGTGATTCGCGAACAGCTGCGCGTCGGTCACGATGCGCGCGTTGCCGGTGCCACCGACCAGCGGCAGGAACGACGAGAACAGCTTGCCTTCGTCGCGTGCGTTACCCGCGAGCACCGGCACTTTCACGTAGTTGCCCGCGTTGATCGATCCGATCGGATCGGAAGCGACGATGGTGCCGTCCGGAATGGGGCCGGAGCCGGCGAGTCCCAGCAAGGCCAGGCGAGTAAGCAAGGTCGTGAACAGCTGGGATGGCGTCTTGCTGCGCAGGTAGTCGGCGATTTGCGTATTGGAGAGTGTGGCGACGTACGCCTGCGCCGACGCGGCGTCGGTTGCGAGGCCATCGGCGATCACCAGATTCTGTACAAGTGCGTTGCCCTGAGCCAGGTAGGTGGATGCCGGGCTCAGCGTCGGGATGCTGCCGGCCGGCAGGTTGGTCGCCAGTGAGATGCCGCCGGACAGCGGCATCACGCGGTGGAACAGCTTGGGAGCGGCGGCCGTCATCCTCGGCGAGGTCTGCAGCGCCCAGACATTGATGGCGCCCGCGGACTGGCCGACGACGGTGACGCTCTCTGGATTGCCTCCGAACGCGGCGGCGTTGGTGCGCACGAACTCCAGCGCCTTGATGCTGTCGAGCATCGTGAAGTTGCCGGAATTGGTGGCCGCGTCGCCGGTTTTGAGTTGCGGCAAATTCAGGAAACCGAGGATCCCGAGGCGGAAGTTGGGCGTCACCACGATCGCATTGGCGGACTTGGCGAGTGCCGCGCCGTCATACACCGGGTCAGCTGTATAGCCGGAGACGTTGCTGCCGCCGTGGAGGAACACGATGACTGGCAGGTTCGCGTCCCCGCCCGCAGGCCTCCAGACGTTCAGGTAGAGGCAATCCTCGCTCCCCACGGCAGTGTTGAGTGTGGTGCCGATCGTCTCGTCGTACTTGTTGTTGGTGCCGGGACCATAGACGCGGCCGTACTGTGCACACGCGTTGCCGAACGACGTGGTGGTGCGGGCGGTGGTCCAGGCCTCCGGCTCTTGCGGCGTTTGCCAACGCAGCGCCCCGGTCGGCGGCTTGGCGAAAGGAATGCCTTTCCAGGAATAGGTGCCCGCGGTCGAGTCCTCGGCGCCCTTGACCTCGCCCAGGTGCGTCTTGCGTACCAGCGGGTCACCATCGGATCCGCCGCAGGCGGCGAGCAGCAGTGGGACGCTCAGCATGGCAGCATGCACTGCACGGGCAGTCCAGCTACGGCTTGCAGGGCGATTCGCCTGCTGGACGTTTGACTTTATTTTCATCGCGGTCTCTTTGGGGTTGTTGAAGAAAAAGGGGTCAGCTTCGCGCGGCGCGCAGGCGCCCCACGATGCCGGTCGGAAAGTAATAGACGGACAGCACGAACAGCAGGCCCAGCCACAGCAGCCAGCGATCTGGCGACAGCAGCGCCGACAGCCAGGGCAGTCCCGAAGTCGCGTCGCTCGCGAGCTTCAGCAGGTCCTGCAGATAGCTCTGCGCGACCACGAACACGCCCGATCCGATGGCGGCGCCGTAGATCGTTCCCATGCCGCCGATGACCACGATCAGCAGGACGTCGAGCATGATCTCGAACGACAGCGATGTGTCCGGGCCGTTGTAGCGCAGCCAGATTGCCAGCATCGCGCCGGCGACGGTGGCGAACAGGGCAGACAGGATGCTCGAGGTGGTCCGGTACACCACGACGCGGTAACCGATGGCTTCGGCGCGGAACTCGTTCTCGCGGATCGCCTGCAGCACCCGGCCAAACGGCGAATTGACGATGCGCAGCAGCGCGAGCAGCAACGCCAGTGCGACGAAGAACAGCAGGTAGTAGCAGATCAGCCGGCCGTCGAGCGACACGCCCAGGAAAGGCGTTTCCGACAACTGGAAACCCGGCGACAGCACTTCGGGCATCTTGAAGGTGAGGCCATCCTCACCGCCCGTGATGTCGGAGAGCTGCGAAGCCAGGGTCTGGAACGCGGCAGCCACGGCCAGCGTGATCATCGAAAAAAAGATGGCTCTCACTCGCAGCGAAAACAGGCCCACCGCGAGGGCCAGGACGAACGAAAGCGCAAGTGAGACTGCGAGGCCCACCAGGATGGCGGACCAGCCCGGCCCCAAGCGGCTTGAAGCGATGGCGATGCCGTAGGCGCCGATGCCGAAGAACATGGTCTGCGCGAAGCTCACGATGCCCGTGTATCCCAGCAACAGGTCGAAGCTGGCCACCAGCACCACGAAGATCAGGATCTTCGCGGCGACGTCCAGCGCCTTGACGCCGGGCACGATGAAGGGCAGGAACGCCAGCGCCAGCAGCAGCGCCACCAGGATGATGGCCAGCACGCGGCTGCGGGGAAAATCATTGGAGAGGATGCGGATCAGCATGTCCAGGCCTCCTGCCGAGCCGCCTCAAAGGAGACTTGCGCCCCCTCGGGGGGCAGCGAACAGACGTGAGCGTGGGGGTCCATATTTCTCGTTATTTGCTGAGCGCATAGACGCCCTGCGGACGCCACAACAGGATGGCCATCATCAGGGCGATGTTGGAGAACAGCGCCGCCTTGGGCACCAGGAAGCCGGTGTAGTTGGCCACGAGTCCGACCAGCAGCGCGCCGATCAGCGCCCCGCTGGTCGAGCCCAGCCCTCCGATGATCAGCACAATGAAGATCAGCACGTTGACCTGCGCGCCCATCTGGGGCACCACGTTCTGCTGGTACAGCCCCCACATGACGCCGCCCAGGCCGGCCAGCGCGCTGCCGACCACGAACACGCCGATGAAGAGCATCCGGATGCGGTAGCCGAGGGACTCCACCATCTCCCGGTCCTGCACGCCGGCGCGGATCAGCAGGCCGATCTTGGTTCGGGTCAGGACCCACATGAGGGACGAGAACACCAAGAGGCCCACGACCACGGCGATCAGCCGGTACTTCTCGATGGCCGCGTCGCCCATCAGGAGCGTGCCGCGCATGCCTTCTGGCAAGGGCAGCGGAATCTGCAGCGGACCCCAGATGACCTTGATCAACTCTTCGCCAATGATCATCCCGCCCATGGTGATCAGGATCTGTTTGAGGTGGTTGCCGTAAACCGGACGCACGATGAATCGCTCGAACGCGAGGCCGACCGCTCCCGCCACGAGCATGGCCACCAACATCGCCGGCAACACCGCCATCAGGTTGACCCACAGGCTGGACGACGAGGTGTAGTCGCCCATGCTGCCCAGCACGCTGGTGGCCACGAAGGCGCCCAGCGCGATGAAGACGCCATGGCCGAAGTTGAGCACGTCCATCAGGCCGAAGACCAGCGTGAGGCCCGACGCGATGATGAAGATGATCATGCCCATCGCCAAGCCGGCCACTGTGAGCGTTACCCACGTCGAGGCAGACCCGATGAAGGGCAGCACGAGCAGGGCCAGCATTGGCACCAGCGCCACTGGCTTCCAGTCGAAATCCTTCAGGCCGTTCATATGGCGAGCCCCAGCAGCGAATGTTGCAATGCCTCGTCCTCGGCCAGTTCCTTCATCGACCCGGCGTGAACCACCACGCCGTTGTCCATCACCGCGACGGTGTCACCCAGGCGCTTGGCGAAATTGATGTTCTGCTCGACCAACAGGATGCTCACGCCGCTCGCCTTGAGCTGCGCGAAGGCATCGATCATGTTGTTGATGATGGCCGGCGCCAGGCCCTTGCTGGGCTCGTCCACGAGCAGCAGTTCACGCGGCTCGACGATGGCGCGCGCGACGGCCAGCATCTGTTTTTGTCCGCCCGACAGCTTGCCCGCCGGGTGGTTCCAGAACTTCTCCACTGCGGGAAACAGCGAGAAAATCCACTTGAGCCGTTCGCTGTCGACCTGCCCGATGTTCTTCGCCCACCGGGCAGCCAGCAGCATGTTCTCCTTCACGGTCAAGTCCGAGAAGATGCCCATGTTCTCGGGAACGTAGGCGACGTTCATGGAGGCGATCTGCGGCGTGGGCATCTTCGTGATGTCCCATCCGTTGAACTCGATCTCGCCTTGCGAGGCCTGCCACAGCCCCATGATGGTCCGCAAGGTGGTGGTCTTGCCCGCGCCGTTGCGGCCAAGCAGCATGGTCAATTGGCCGCGCGGCACCGCCAGGTCCACCCCGTGCAGGATGTGGTAAGCCCCGATGTGGGTGTGCACGCCCTTGAGGGTCAGCAGGTTCTCGTTCATGTGTTTTCGCTCCTTTCCCCTTGAGGGGGAAGGCCGGGACGGGGGGGGGTCCCATCCTGCGCGGAAGCGTCCTTGGGGGCCACCCCAAGGTAAGCTTCCTGCACGATCGGCGAGGCGATCACAGCGGCCGGGTCCCCATCGGCCACCAGCGAGCCGTTGTGCAGCACGATGATCCGGTCGGCGAGTTCGCGCACCACATCCATCTTGTGCTCGACCAGCAGGATGGTCTTGCTCGAGTCTTCCTTCAGTTTGCGGATGAGGTTCAGGATCACGGGCGCCTCAGCAGCGTTCATGCCGGCCGTGGGCTCGTCAAACATAAAGACCTTCGACTCCAGCCCCATGAGCAGCGCGACTTCCAGCTTGCGCTGGTCGCCGTGTGGCAGGTTTGCGACCAGCTCGTTTTCCTTGTCGGCCAGCGCCACCGCCACCAGGATTTCGTCCGCGCGCTGCGTCAGCCCACGGTGGTCGCTCCAGATGCTCCACAGGTTCAGGCCGCGCCGATGCGGGCCCTCGCGCGCCGCCTGCACCGCGAGGCGCACGTTCTCCAGCACCGTGAGGCGCGGAAACAGGTTCGTGAGCTGGAACGCCCGACCCAGCCCGGCGCGGGTGCGGGCGGAAGGCGAAAACCCGGACAGGTCACGCCCGTCGAGCGTGACCTGCCCGGCGCTCGCCTTGAGCTGGCCGGAGATGAGGTTGAAGTACGTGGTCTTGCCCGCGCCATTGGGGCCGACGATGGCGGTCAGCGTGCCTGGCTGGAAAGCGCAGGTCACGGCGTTGACCGCCACGTGGCCGCCGAAGCGGATGGTGAGGTCCTTGGTAGCGAGCAGGCCCATGTTCTCCAATGCAACGTAGCTGGGGACAGATCTTCAGCTCTGTCCCCTCAGATTAAGGGCAGGTGCCGATGACGTAGTAATTGGTGCCGGTCATCTTCAAGGTGGTCGTCGTGAACGTATTCCACAGCCCCATGTTCTGGTTCGAACCGTTGGCTAAGGTGTAGCCACCGCTGTAATAGGCGCGCCCGGCCGTGGTGTGGGCGTAGTTGGACGAGGTGTAGCAGGTCGCGGCGGTGCCTGTGGTGGTGCCGGTCGCCGCGGCGGAAGTCGCACCTTCAACGCCTGCACTGTCGGCAGCGCGCACCGTCCATGAATACTGGGTTGCCGAGGCCAGGCCGGTGTCGGTGTAGTTTGTCACCGTGACCGGGACGCCGTTGACCTTGTTGCTGTTGCGGTAGACGTTGTACCCCGCCGCGCCGGTGACGGAATTCCAGGTGATCACCATGCTGCTGGCCGTCGCGCCGGAGGTCGCCACGCCCGTGGGCGCGGCCAGTGTTCCGCCGCCGCCACCGCCGCCACCGCCGGTCGAGCCGCTGCCCGAAGACAACTGATCGACCATGGCCTTGATTGCCGCGACCTGGGTACCACCCTTCTGGGCGAAGTTGGTGCCGTACCAGCCGATCCAGTCCCAGCAGCCGTTGCCGTTGGGCAGCGAGCCGCTCGCAGAGGTCTGGTGCTGCGTGCTGTCGACGCGGGTCTGCGGGAACAGCACGATGATGCTGTTGGTGTCGGCCCAGCGGGTGTAGCCGGTGTTCTTGATGAACTTGTCTCCGATAGTGGCGTAGTTCTGCTGGCAGCCGTGGAGGGCCACGTGCACCTTGCACACGGCACCGGCCGCGCAATTGGCCGGCACGTACACCCATCCCGTCGGCGCGACGCCGGCGTTGGTTGTGAACACGGCCTGGTCGAACTCGATGTAGTTGCCAGCGGCAGGCGCGTTGTTGCGGGCGTTCAGCGTGCCGTAGAACTTGGTGAGCGCGGCCTTGGCGCCGTCATAGCCGCAGTTGCTGATGTAGGGCGAAGCGCTGCTGCTGCAGGCGTTGTTCCCAGTGCTGTCGAAGTCGGTCGGGAACACGTGCGCGGTGCTGGCGCGCTGCACGTATTCGAGGTTGGCTGCCGTGACGCCGTTGTTCGTGTACTGCGTCTTGGCGCCGACCATCGGATTGGGGCCGACGGTGCTGTCGCTGGAGCCGACGAACATGTACACCTTCTGGTTTGCGACGTTCGCCTTGGCGTCGATCGAGGTGCCGCTCCAGTTGTTCAGGTCGTTCTGCATCGTCGTCAGCATCGTGCTGCTGATCGTCGCGTTGTACATGCACGCGGTGTAATTGCTATGCCCCGCGCACATGAAGGGCCCGCCGGCGAAAACGCCCACGCCCTTGAAGGTGGCCGAGTGGGCATAGCCCAGCTGGTTGGCCATGAAGCCGCCCGAGGACAGGCCCGATACGCTGGCCTGGCTCGTGTCCACGTTGAGCTTGGGCAGTGGCGCCGCAGCATGCGCGGCGCCGGCGGCCAGCAAGGCTGCAGCGGCGATGGTACGAAGGATTTTGAATTTCATTGAGAGTGTCTCCAGATGGTGGTTGGCAAGAACAACCCCTCCCCCCGTGTGCCCGGGGGTTACTCAAAACTGCGGATCAAAAAAAGAGGCGGCCGCCCCCGTGGAAGCCGCTACCGTTTGTTGCGGATGGGCACGTTCATGTCCGCCGGCTTGATTTCCTTCACGAGGTGAAGGTCGGCCATCGCGCCGGGCCTCGCGCCAGGCGCCACGCGGAAGTGGTACATCGACTGCATGGCCTGGTGATCTTCCTTGCGGAAGGTCATCATGCCCTTGGGCGTGTCGAAACTCATGCCCTCCATCGCGGTGATCAGCTTTTCGGTGCCGGTGTCGCCGTTGGTTTTCTTCAGCGCGGCGACTACGGCCATGGCGACGGAGAAACCACCCGCCGTGAAGAAGTCGGGCGGCGACTTGAACTTGGTGTAGTGGTTGGTCACCAGCCAGAGGTTGGGCTGGTTCTTCGAGAAGGCGTAGTAGTAATAGCTCGCGCCTTCCATACCGGGGAAATTGTTGAAGGGCACCATCGCCGGCAGGATGTTGCCGCCAGTGGCCACTTCGATGTTGAATCGCTTCTTCAGGTCGAGGTCGGCCAGTTTGGCGAAGGGCGGCGCAGCGCCGGCCCAGATGACGAAGATCACCTTGCGGCCCGGTTGGTCCTTCAAGCGATCCACGATCCGCTGGAAGCCCGCCGTGAAGTCCGTCGTGTTCTGCGGCAGGTATTCCTCGTGGACCACTTTCGACTTGGAGATCGCATCCTTGAAAGCCTTCACGCCGTCGCGTCCGAAAGCGTAGTCCTGGGCGAGCGTCGCGACAACCGTACCGGGTTGGTCCACGGTGGCGGCGTTGGAGATGGCGTCCTGCGAGCTGCTGCGGCCGGTACGGAATATGTACCGGTTCCACTTGTCCCCGGTGATCGAGTCGGCCACGGCGGGTTCGACCAGCAGCAACTTCTTGTACTCCTCGGCCACCGGCAGCATCGCCAGCGCGACGCCGGACGACGTGGGTCCGATCGCCAGGTCGACCTTGTCATCGGCGTAGGACGCTGCGAGTAACGATTTGCCCAGGTCAGGCTTGCCCTGGTCATCTTTCTCGATCACGGTGATCTTTCGGCCATTGACCATCATGGTCCCGCCGGTGGCGTAATCCAGTCCCATCATCAGTCCGGTGGCCGTCTGCTTGCCGTAAGCCTCCAGGGGGCCGGTGCGGCTGTAGATGTGCGCGATCTTGATTTCCTTGGCCTGGCCGAAGGCTTGGGGGAAAGTGAAGGCGGATGCGGCAAGCGCGGCGAGCGCCATCCATGTGCGTCGTTGCATTTGTACTGTCTCCTTATATTGACTGCAGGAACCTGGCGGTCAATCAATGCACAAGACGTGCCAGTGAGGAGATTGTTGATTCGTAAGGGTTTTTCTAGAGCGACCGGCGGATTTGTCCGAGTTTCAGACAAATTGGAGTGTCTTATTTTAAGACAATGCATGGTTTTTAGACACTGAATCGAGGCGCTCATACAGTTTGGCACGCGAGATGCCAAGCAGTTTCGCCGCAGCCACCTTGTTGCCGCCGGTTGCCGCCATCGCGGCCTCGATGACGCGCCCTTCCAGTTCGGCCACCTGTTCGGCCAGCGGCCGCAGCCCCTGGACGGGTGCCATGACAACGGCCGCTTCGACCGGCGCCGCCGAAGGTGCGACTTGCTTGACGCCGGACTCGCGCAGCACTTCTTCCAGGTGCTGCACCTCGATGTGCTGAGAGTCGCTGCGCATCGCCGCCTGCTCGAGCACGTTGCGCAGTTCGCGGATGTTGCCGCGCCAGGTCTGCGCGGATAGCAATGCGATGGCCCGCGCGCTGAGTTCCGGCGGCGCCGAGCCGCTGCGCAGCGCCATGTCCTCGGCCAGCACCTCGACCAGCGCCGGAATGTCGGGCCGGCGCTCGCGCAACGGCGGTACGCGGATCGGCAGCACATTGAGACGGTAAAACAGGTCCTCTCGGAACTTGCCTTCCCGCACCAGCGCGCCGAGGTCGCGCGACGTCGCCGCGATCACGCGGGCGTCGAACGGGATCACCTTGTTCGATCCCAGCGGTTCGATTTCGCCCTCCTGCAGCGCGCGCAGCAGCTTGGGCTGGAGGCTGGGCGGCATATCGCCGATCTCGTCCAGGAACAGGGTGCCACCATCGGCCAGCTTGAACTTGCCGTCACGACCTCTGCGGTCGGCGCCCGTGAATGCGCCCGGGGCCACGCCGAAGAACTCGGCTTCCAGCAACGTGTCCGGCACTGCCGCTATGTTGATGCTGACCAGCGGCCCGCCGGAACGTGCCGAAGCGGCATGGATGGCATGCGCGAGCAGCTCCTTGCCGGTGCCGGTCTCGCCAAGCAGCAACACGGGGCTGGTCGACAGCGCGGCGCGACGCGCCTGCCGCTTCACTTCCACGGCCGCCGGGCTGCCGCCCACGAAACTGGCCAGCGTGTACTTGGTGCGACGCTGGCTCGCGAGTTCTCGCCTCGCGTCGTCGAGGTCGCGCTGCAGGTGGGCGAACTTGCTGATCAACGGCTGGAGAGTGGTCTCCGGGTGGTCGAACAGCACGATGCCGATCGCCCCGATCAGCTCCCCGCTCTGCTCGTCGCGAAGCGGCAAGCGGCTGACGACAAATGTGCCGGCCCGGTTCGTGAGGAGGTCGATCAGCACGGCCTGGCCCGTTTCCAGAACCCGCCGCATCTGGGTGTTGGGGACCACGTCCTCGACCATGTGCCCCACGAACTGGTCCACCGAGGAGAAACCGAGCGACGGCAGAAACCGCTTGTAGCCTTCGTTGACCCAGACGATGCGCCCGGTGCGGTCGACCAGGAACATGCCCTGGCTGATGCTGGAGAACAGCTGGAACATCGAACGCGCGGCCAGTTCCAGAATGCCCTGACCGTCCAGCGGAAGCGGTTGTACGGTGGTCGTAGGCGCGTTCATCGCCGCATCCTACCCTGCACCAACCCGGCCGAATCCGGGTTTTTCCCATGGTGCATGTCCCCAGTTGACAGCGGATCGACAGTTCGCGCCGCCAGCATGGCTTCACACTTCCAGGAGAGAGCCCATGCGCAGAGACACCTTCCTCAAATCACTGGCCGCCTTCGCGATCGCGGGCACCTCGCCGCTCACCGCACGCGCGGCTCCGTCGTTCAAGATGATGATCCCGGCCAATCCTGGCGGAGGCTGAGACACCACCGGCCGGGCCCTGGGCCGCGCACTCACCGAAGCGAAGGTGGCCGATTCGGTGCAGTACGAGAACCGCGGCGGCGCCGCCGGCATCATCGGCCTGGCGCAATTCGCGACGGCCAGCAAGGGCGACCCCAACGCGCTGATCATGATGGGCGCCGTGATGCTGGGCGGAATCATCACGGGCAAAGCCACCGGTGCAGCTGAGTCAGGCCACGCCGATCGCCCGCCTCACCAGCGAATACAACGTGTTCGTCGTGCCGGCCTCTTCGCCGCTCAGGACCATGAAGGACGTGGTGGCCCAGCTCAAGAAGGAGCAGGGCTACGACGTGATCCTGGGCAACTGGCGCGGCGTCTACGCCGCGCCCGGAATCGGCGCGGAGGCCCGCGACGCCCTCACATCGGCGGTGCTCGCGGCCACCCGCTCAAAGTCCTGGAGCGAAGCTCTGGTCAAGCAGAGCTGGACACCGGCCGTGCTCACCGGGAAGGACTTCGAGGATTTCGTGGAATACGAGTTCTCAAGCCTCCGCGCGATCATGTACTTGTCGGGAATGGTCTGACAGTCCGGAGAGGTCCATAGGCCGGCACACCTCGCGGCGTGCCGGCTTTTTACTTCGGGTCGAAGCTGTCAGCCTGCCGGCGCTCTCCTGGCAGCCCGCGCCTTGACCACCCGGGGCAGAATCAGCACAGCGAGGACCAGCACGATCATCGCGAGCGACATCGGCCGCTGCAGGAAGATCATGCCGCTTCCCTCGCCGATCGAAATGGCGTTGCGCAGCTGGGCCTCGGCCAGGGGGCCGAGGATCATGCCGACAACCACCGGGGCCGTGGGAAAGTCGAAGCGGCGCATCAGCACGCCCACCAGCCCGATGCCGTACAGCAGGACGAGGTCGAACGAACTCTGGCGCATGCCATAGGCGCCAACCGTCGCAAAGATCAGGATGCCCGCGTACAGCTGCGGCTTGGGAATCTTCAGCAGCTTCACCCATAAACCCACCATCGGCAGGTTCAGCACCAGCAGCATCACGTTACCGATGTACAGGGATGCGATCAGCGCCCAGACCAGGGCCGCCGAACTGGTAAACAGCTGGGGGCCCGGCTGGATGCCGTAGTTCTGGAACGCGCCCAGCAAGATGGCGGTTGTGTTGGACGTGGGGATGCCCAACGTGAGCAGTGGAATCAATGCTGTCGTCACGGTGGCATTGTTGGCCGCTTCCGGCCCGGCGACGCCCTCGATGGCGCCCTTGGTGCCGAACTCAGCCAGGTCCTCGCCCTTGGCCAGCTTCTTTTCCACCGCATAGCTGAGGAACGTGGGGATCTCCGTTCCGCCGGCCGGGATGCAGCCGAAAGGCGCACCGATTGCGGTGCCGCGCAGCCAGGCGGGGATGGAACGCTTCCAGTCGCGGCCCGTCATGTGGACCTTGCTGAGCTTGTTCTGCGTCTCGACCGACCGGCCCTCGTACAGCGCCGCGTACATCACCTCCGCCACGGCGAACAGGCCCACCGCCACGAGCACGATTTCAATCCCATCGAGCAGCTCGGGCACGCCCAGGGTGTAGCGCGCCTGGCCTGAAATCTGGTCCAGGCCAACCAGGCCGACCGCCAGCCCGATGAACAGCGCCGTCATGCCTCGCAAGGCACTCTGGCCCAGCACCGCGCTCACCGTGGTGAACGCCAGCACCATGAGCATGAAGTATTCCGGCGGACCGAGCTTGACCGCGAATTCCGCGACGAACGGTGCGAAGAGCGTGACGATCACCGTCGCGATGGTGCCGGCAACGAAGGAGCCGATGGCGGAAGTGGCCAGGGCAGCACCTGCACGGCCGTTCTTCGCCATCTTGTTGCCCTCCATCGCCGTCACCATGCTCGCGGTTTCGCCCGGCGTGTTCAGCAGGATGGATGTGGTCGAACCGCCGTACATTGCGCCGTAGTAGATGCCCGCGAAGAAGATCATCGACGCCGTCACATCGACCTTGGCGGTGATCGGCAGCAGCATGGCGACGGCCACGGCGGGACCGATCCCGGGCAGAACGCCAATCGCTGTCCCCAAGGCGCAACCGACGAAGCACCAGAGGAGGTTGCTGACAGTGACCGCCGAAGCGAACCCCAGCATGAGCGAGTTGAGGATGTCCATGCTAGATCCACCCCGTCGATGTGAGTCCCGGCAGGCTGATCGCCAGGAACTGTGTGAACGTCCAGAACAC
>JBDSWB010000003.1:0-11457 GCA_039926915.1 Ramlibacter sp. | reverse complement strand
CCGAGATCGACGCACCGCACGGCCACGACGCCTTCCTGCTGGAGGATGCGCGCTACCTGGGCGTGGTGCGCTCCTATTTCGACAGGATCGGGCAGGAGGTGGCCCGATGAGCGACCGCGCGACGATGCTCGCCATTGCAGACCTCGTGCCGCACGGTTCGCGGGTGCTGGACCTCGGCTGCGGCGACGGCGCCATGCTCGACTACCTGCAACGCGAGCGCGGCTGCAGCGGCTATGGCATCGAGATTGCCGACGACAACGTGCTGGCCTGTGTCAAGCGCGGGGTCAACGTGATCCAGTTGAACCTCGATGAGGGACTGTCGATGTTCGACGACGCGTCGTTCGACGTGGTGCTGCAGATCGACACCCTCCAGCACTTGCACAACACTGAAACCATGCTGGTGGAGACCGCTCGCGTGGGCCGCATCGGCATCGTCGCCTTTCCCAATTTCGCGCATTGGCCCAACCGGCTGAGCATCGCGCGAGGTCGCATGCCGGTGACCAAGCGCCTGCCCTACCAGTGGTACAACACGCCCAACATCCGCGTCGGTACGTTCAAGGATTTCGAGGTGCTGGCCACCAAGAACCGCCTGTCCATCCTGGATGCCTACGGCTTGCAGGAGGGCCGTGTGGTGCGCTTCCTGCCCAATGCCCGCGCCGGCACGGCGGTCTTCAAATTCGAACGGGGATGAGGTAACATCAAGCCATCGGGAAAACAGCCTCCCGGGTCTTCACAGATAGACGGTGTCCCGTCCAAGCGCTGGTACTTCACTCATGGAGTTTCACCGTGGACACCGCATCGCATTCCATTTCCCCCGCACAACTCGCCGACGCGCTCGGTCGCCCCGACGCGCCCGTGGTGCTTGACGTGCGCCGGCTGGCGCGTTTCAAAGAGAGCGATTTCCTCTTGCCTGGCGCGCGGCACTGCGCGCCCGAAGATGTCGCCCGCTTTGCTACTGAACTGCCGCGAGGCGACGTGGTGGTCTATTGCGTCTATGGCCACGAGGTCGGGCAGCAGGCGGCCGAAACCCTGCGCAAGGCGGGCTGGAACGCACGTTTCCTCGCTGGCGGTATCGAAGGCGGGCAGGACGGTGTCGACGCTGCCGAATCCGTGGCGAACTGGCGCGCGCTGCCCTTGCCACGCATACGCAAGCGTCCCGACCTCGGCGTGACGGGCGAACGGCCTTCGCGCTGGATCACGCGCGAGCGGCCGAAAATCGATCGAGTCGCATGCCCGTGGCTGGTGCGTCGGTTCATCGACCCGCTGGCCGAGTTTTACTATGTGCCGACTGAAAAGGTATTCGGTGAGGCAAAGCGGCTGCAGGCGGTGCCTTTCGACATCGGTGACGCGCCCATTTCGCACGAGTGGGAAAAGTGCAGCTTCGACGCGCTGCTGAAGGCTTTCGGGCTGGAGGACCCGGCACTGGCGGCGCTGGCCACCATCGTGCGCGGCGCGGACACGGCGCGGCTGGACCTTGCACCCCAATCGCCGGGCTTGCTCGCGCTGTCGCTGGGGCTGTCTCTTCTGCACGCCGAAGATGATCACGCGATGCTGGCGGCGGCCCTGCCGCTGTACGACGCGCTGTTCGCCTGGTGCCGCGATGCGCAGGACGAAAGGCACAGCTGGTCCGCGCACCAAGTCACGGTGGCGACGCGATGAGTTCAATTTCCTTCGGCGAAGCGTTCCGGTTCTGGCTCAAGCTCGGCTTCATCAGCTTCGGCGGGCCGGCCGGGCAGATCGCGGTGATGCACCGGGAGCTGGTGGAGCAGAAGCGCTGGATTTCGGAGCGCCGGTTCCTGCACGCGCTCAACTATTGCATGTTGCTCCCAGGCCCCGAGGCGCAGCAGCTGGCGACCTACATCGGCTGGCTGATGCACCGCACCTGGGGCGGCATCGTTGCCGGTGGGCTGTTCGTGCTGCCGTCGCTGTTCATCCTGGTCGGGCTGAGTTGGGTCTATGTGGTGTTCGGCGAAGTGGGCTGGGTGGCGGGCCTCTTCTACGGCATCAAGCCCGCGGTCGCGGCCATCGTGCTGCAGGCCGTGTGGCGGATCGGCAGCCGCACGCTCAAGAGCCCGCGCAAGGTGCCGCTGCTGTGGACCATCGCCATCCTGAGCTTCGTCGCCATCGCCGGTCTGCACGTGCCGTTTCCCTGGGTCGTCGGTGCTGCGGCTCTCGCCGGCGCGCTCGGCGGCAAGTATTTGCCGGGCCAGTTTGCGGCAGGGTCCGGCCACGGCGGTTCGCAGGGCGAGGGGCCGGGCCATGCCGCAGGCACTTACGTCATCGATGATGAAACGCCGACACCGCTCCATGCGCGCTTCAGCAAATCCCGCCTGGCCGCAGTGGTCGCGGTCGGCGCGTTGTTGTGGTCGTTGCCGATGGGCCTGCTGGTGGCGGTGCAAGGCTGGGACGCCACGCTGACCCAGATGGGCTGGTTCTTCACCAAGGCCGCCCTGCTGACGTTCGGCGGAGCCTACGCGGTACTGCCGTATGTCTACCAAGGCGCGGTGGAGCACTTTCACTGGCTGTCAGGCCCGCAGATGATCGACGGCCTGGCGCTGGGTGAAACCACGCCGGGGCCGCTGATCATGGTCGTCGCCTTCGTCGCCTTCGTCGGCGGCTGGGCGCGGCAAGTGCTGGGGCCGGACATGCTGTTCACCGGCGCCGCGCTGGCGGCAACGGTGGTGACCTGGTTCACCTTCCTGCCTTCGTTCCTTTTCATCCTGGCCGGCGGCCCGCTGGTGGAGTCGACCCACGGCAATCTGAAATTCACCGCGCCGCTCACCGCCATCACGGCCGCCGTGGTGGGTGTGATCGCCAGCCTGGCGCTGTTCTTCCTGGCCCACATCGCGCTGGTCGCCCAAGCCGGCGCGGCCGGCCCACAAGTGGATTGGGCGGCGCTTGCACTGGCTGCCCTGGCGGCGCTCGCACTGCTGCGATTCAAGATCGGAGTGATCAGCGTGATTGTCGGCTGCGCGCTGGCCGGGCTGGCATTGCGACTTGCAGGCTGGGCCTGAGCCGCCGGGCCGCTCCCAAGGCGAATGGCACCGCCGCACGCAGTGCGAAGGTTCCCAATACCCCGGTATGCTTGTCATACCAATCCGGTTTCTTGTATGACAAACCAGTTCTCCCCGGTGACCAGCGGCGCACGCCTTTCCGACCAGGTGGCGCAGCAACTGGCCGCGCAAATCCACAACGGTCGTTTGGGCGCCGGCGAAAAACTGCCGCCGGAAGCGCGGCTGGTTGAGCAGTTCCAGGTCAGCCGCACGGTATTGCGCGAAGCCGTTTCGCGCCTGAAGTCGCTGGGCTTGGTGGATTCGCGCCAGGGCAGCGGTGTGTATGTGAGCGCCACGCCGCCTTATGCGCCCCTGAATTTCGACGCGCGCCACAGCGAGTCGCGCGAAGCGGTGGTGCAGATGGCCGAAGTGCGGCGGGCGCTGGAAGCGGAGGCTGCGGGGCTGGCGGCAGCGCGTCGCAAGCCGGCGGACGTGAGGCGCCTGAAGCAGGCGGTGGCGTCGCTGGAGCGTGCGGTGAAGGGCGGTGGCGACGGCGTCGAGGAGGACCTGCAGTTCCACCGCGCGATCGCCGATGCGGCGCACAACCCTTTCCTGATCGGCACCTTGGATTACCTGGCGCAATTCATGCGCGGCGCCATCGGCGTGACGCGCGCCAACGAATCGCGCCGCGTCGACTTCGCGGCGCAAGTGCGCGGGGAGCATGCCGCGGTGGTGGTGGCGATCGAGGCCGGTGATGTCGCTCGGGCCCGGACGGCGGCGTCGCGCCACATGAACAACGCGATCCGCCGCATCGAATCGGCGGATCCGGCGTTCTGGAACCAGGAAGGCGCGAAACTGGCGGTGCCCCTGGTCCGGCCCCGCTAGGGCGTTCGATCGCCGCGGAACGGCATCACAGAAGTTGTATGATAACAATATTAATTCACTGTGAAGACGGGCGCTATGACGCAGCAAATCGGTGTGATCGGGCTCGGCGCCATGGGCTGGGGCATGGCGCGCTCGCTGAGCCGCGCGGGCCACTCGGTCCACGTGGTGGACGTGCGGCCGGGCGTGGCGGATGCGTTCGCCGCGGAAGGCGGGACGGCGTGTCTTTCCGCCGAGGCCCTGGCGAAGCAGTGCGAGGTGATCGTGAGCGTCGTCATCAATG
The DNA here is from genome assembly GCA_039926915.1 of Ramlibacter sp. Lineage (GTDB taxonomy): Bacteria > Pseudomonadota > Gammaproteobacteria > Burkholderiales > Burkholderiaceae_C > Ramlibacter. The sequence goes on along the minus strand of JBDSWB010000003.1, from coordinate 7,299 downwards.
CTGCGCAGACCGAAACCGTTCTGTTCGGCGACGGCGGCTGCGCGGCCGCCATGAAGCCCGGCAGCGTCTTCGTGATGTGCTCCACGGTCGACCCGGGCTGGTCCGCCGCGCTCGAATCGCGGCTGGCCGAGCGCGGCATCCTCTACCTGGACGCGCCGATTTCAGGTGGCGCCGCGAAGGCGGCGTCCGGCCAGATCACGATGATGACTTCCGGCAGTGCCGCGGCCTACGAAAAGTGCGCGGACCTGCTGCAAGCCATGGCGGCCAAGGTCTACCGGCTAGGCGACCGGGCCGGCGCCGGCAGCAAGGTGAAGGTCATCAACCAGCTGCTGGCCGGTGTCCATATCGCTGCGGCGGCCGAGGCGATGGCGCTCGGCCTGCGTGAAGGAGTCGACCCGGCGGCGCTGTACGAAGTCATCACGCACAGCGCGGGCAACAGCTGGATGTTCGAGAACCGCATGGCCCATGTGCTGGACGGTGACTACACGCCGCTGTCCGCGGTGGACATCTTCGTGAAGGACCTCGGTATCGTGCTCGACCTGGCCCGTGCCAGCAAATTCCCGCTGCCGTTGTCGTCCACCGCGCACCAGATGTTCATGCAGGCCTCCAGCGCGGGCTTCGCGAAGGAGGACGACAGCGCCGTCATCAAGATTTTTCCTGGCATCGAGCTACCGCCGCGCAAGCCGGCGTGACCCAAAAGCAAAGGCAACAACTCCATGAACATCCTGATCACCGGCGGCGCCGGTTTCCTGGGCGCGCGACTCGCTCGGGTCCTGCTTGAGCGAGGCCATATCTCAATCGCGGGCGGATCGGCGCGCAAGATCGAGAACATCACCCTGGCCGACCGGGCCGAGCCGCCCGCAGATCTGGCGGCAGACCCGCGCGTGCGCGCCGTGGTCGGTGACCTCAACGCTCAGATCGCCACCAAGTCGATTCCGGCGCCGGGCACAGACATCGTCTTCCACCTGGCCGCGGCCGTGAGCGGCGAATGCGACGCCGACTTCGACCTGGGCATGCGACGCAATTTCGACGCGACGCGCGGCCTGCTGGATGCATGCCGCGCGCTCGGCAACAAGCCGATGTTCGTGTTCGCCAGTTCGCTGGCGGTCTTCGGCAACCTGCCCGGCCAGCCGCTTCCGAATCTGATCGAGGACTTCACCCTGCCGACGCCGCAGAGCAGCTACGGCATCCAGAAGTTCATCGGCGAGCAACTGGTGGCCGACTACGGCCGCAAGGGCTTCGTCAACGCGCGCAGCGCGAGGTTGATGACCGTGAGCGTTCGGCCTGGCAGGCCCAACGGCGCGGCCTCGAGCTTCTTCTCCGGCATGATCCGCGAGCCGCTGGCGGGGGTGAGTGCCCAGGTGCCGGTGCCGCCGGAAACGCAGCACGCGTTCCTGTCGCCGCGCCTTACCACCGAGGCGCTCATCCGCGTCGCCGAAGTTGCGGACGCGGAGTGGGGCCCGCTCACGGCCATCAACCTGCCGGCCATGAGCGCGACCGTCGGCGAAATGGCCGCGGCGCTCGAACGCGTGGCAGGCCCTGCTGCCACGGCACTGCTCGACTGGAGACCCGACCCCGCGATCCTCCGGCTGGTCAAGACCTGGCCCGGCAACGTGGCTTCCGCGCGGGCCCGCGCCCTGGGCATGAAGTCCGACGAGACTTTCGAGGCAATCGTGCGCGACTACGTGAGCGAGAATCCTGGCGCGATCAAGCTGCCGGTGCGCTGAGAACGGGTTCATGGAACCGATCCTGCTCGGCTGCATCGCCGATGATTTCACCGGCGCCACTGACCTGGCCAACAACCTGGTGCGGGGCGGCATGCGCGTCGTGCAGACCATCGGCACGCCGCAGGCGCCCCTGGGCGAAGCCACGGACGCGGTGGTGGTGGCGCTGAAGTCGCGCACCATCCCCGCCGCCGAAGCGGTGGCGCAGTCGCTGGAAGCCCTGCGCTGGCTGCAGGCACAAGGAGCGCATCAGATCTACTTTAAGTACTGCTCGACGTTCGACAGCACGGCGAAGGGCAACATCGGCCCCGTCACCGAAGCGTTGCTGGAGGCGCTGGGCTCACCGTTCACGATCGCCACCCCGGCCTTTCCGGACAACCAGCGCACGGTGTTCAAGGGCCACCTTTTTGTCGGCGACGTGCTGCTTTCCGATTCCGGCATGCGCAACCACCCACTCACGCCGATGACGGATTCGAACCTGGTGCGTGTGCTGCAGGCGCAGTGCCGAGGCAAGGTCGGCTTGATTGACTACAAGGTCGTGGCCGCGGGCACGCAGGCCATCGCGCAACGGATCACGGAGCTGCGCGAGGAGGGTGTCGCCATCGCGGTCGTCGATGCGCTCGGCAACGACGACCTAATGCGCTTGGGCCCGGCGCTCAAGGGCATGCCGCTGGTGACGGCCGGCTCGGGCGTCGCGATCGGCCTGCCGCCCAACTTCGGCATCGTGGCGAAGCGGTCCGCCGGCGAGTTGCCACGGGCCACGGGCGCGCAGGCCGTGGTGTCGGGCAGCTGCTCGGTGGCCACCAACGGGCAAGTGCGTGCTTTCATCGACGCGGGCCTTCCGGCCTTCGCCATCGATCCGCTTCGCATCGCCAGTGGTGTGGACGTGGCGGCCGAGGCGCTGGCCTGGGCGGCGCCGCGTCTGGCCCGGGGGCCGTTGCTGGTCTACTCCAGTGCGCAGGCGCAGTCGGTGGAGGCGGCCCAGGACCGGCTGGGAGTCGAAGAAGCCGGCGCGATGGTCGAGCGGACACTGGCGGCCATCGCGCACGGGCTGGTCGGCCTGGGCGTACGGCAACTGGTCGTGGCGGGCGGCGAAACATCGGGCGCCTGCGTGCAGGCGCTGGGCGTCACGCAGATGCAAATCGGGCCGCAGATCGATCCCGGCGTGCCCTGGTGCCGTGCCCACGCAGGCGCCGGCGCCGGCATTCACCTGGCACTCAAATCCGGAAACTTCGGCGCGGAAGACTTCTTCATCAAAGCCTTTACGATGCTGCGATGAAGGAAGCGCAAGCCCGCGACGAAATCTGCCGCATCGGCAAGAGCCTGTTCGAACGCGGGTACGCGCACGCGACGGCCGGCAACATCAGTATGCGGCTGGACGATGGCTTCCTGATCACGCCGACGGATGCCTGCCTGGGCTTCCTCGATGCCGGCGCGCTGTCCCGGACGGACCTGGAGGGACGACTGCTCTCGGGCCTGCCGGCCAGCAAGACGCTCGCGATGCATCGGGCGATTTACCGCGAAGCCTGCCGCTTCGATGCCGGCACGCGCTGCGTGATCCACACCCACAGCACGCACTGCGTGGCCGTGAGCCTGCGCACCGGAGGGGTGGAATTGCTGCCGCCGATCACGCCGTACTTCGTGATGAAGGTCGGCCATGTTCCGTTGGCCGCGTACCGCCGTCCCGGCGCGCCTGAGGCAGCCGACGAAGTGGCGCGCCTGGTCGCGCAATTCGGCGACAACGGGCGGCCGGTCCGGGCCGTGATGCTGCAGCGCCTGGGGCCCAATGTGTGGCATGACACCCCGGCAGCCGCCATGGCCGTGCTGGAAGAACTCGAGGAGAGCGCGAAGCTCTTCCTTCTTTCGCAAGGCAGCTGCGGGGTGCTGACGGAGCCCCAGATCGACGAACTGCGCCGCGCTTTCGGCGCCCGCTGGTGACCAAGGACGACCCATGCCACGCTTTGCCGCCAACCTGTCCATGCTTTACCCCGAACTCGATTTCCTCGACCGCTTCGAGGCCGCCGCGCGCGACGGCTTCAAGGCGGTGGAGTTCCTGTTCCCGTACGCCTGGGATGCGCGGGAACTCTCGGCCCGGCTGAAGGCCAATGGCCTGCAACAGGTGCTGTTCAACGGGCCCGCGGGCAACTGGGAGCAGGGCGAGCGCGGCATGGCCTGCCTGCCCGGCCGGGAGGCCGAATTCCGCGCCGGCGTTGCCAAGGCGCTGTCTTATGCCGAGACGCTGGCCTGCCCACGCATCCACATGGTGGCCGGGCTGGTGCCGGCGGGCGTGGACCGCGATTCATTGCGGCCGATCTACGTGGCCAACTTGCGCTGGGCCGCCGCCGAAGCCGCGAAGCAAGGGCTGGACGTGCTGATCGAGCCGATCAACACCCGCGATATCCCGGGCTTCTTCCTCAACAGGCAGGACCATGCGCACGAGCTCATCGCCGAGATCGGCGCAGCCAACGTCAAGGTGCAAATGGACCTGTACCACTGCCAGGTGGTCGAAGGCGACGTGGCGATGAAGATCCGCCAGTACCTGCCCAGCGGCCAGGTCGGACACTTTCAGATCGCCAACGTGCCGGAGCGATTCGAGCCCGATGTGGGTGAGATGAATTACGCCTACCTGTTCGATGTGATCGACAAGGTGTCGGCGGAGTGTGGCTGGTCCGGCTGGGTCGGCTGTGAATACAAGCCGCGGCTGGGCTCACAGCCCGGCGGCACATCGGCGGGTCTCGGCTGGTTCCAGCCCTGGCGGTGAGACAAGTGCGGGGCCTTGCTTGGCGAAGTGTGCCAAGGCACAGAAGAAGCCTAAAGCGTGACGATCTCGCTGCCGTCGAGCAGTTGCTCCACTCGGGCGGCGGAGTTGCCGACGGATTCAACGGCTTGTCGCAGCTGATCTTCGCTGCAGTTAAATCGCTTGGCCCACCAGTGGGCTTCGCGCACATCATTCATGTCGATCAGGCCGCGGTCGGCCGGGACGGATTCGAAAACAAAAGCCATGAAGGCTGTCTCCTGTTTTTGTTCTTGCAACAGAATGGATTGGACACGCTTCCGGCGCGCGACCCTGACCGCCGCGAGCGTCAGAAGGTGTAATCCGAATCCTACCAAATGCTATCAAGTTGATAGCAAGTCGCAAGTGCCTTCCGATGATTCAGCCCAGCCGCCGGAGCAACTCGCTGGCGGCAGCCGGTGCTCTTTCCTTGGCGCCGTTGATGAAGAAAAGGAAGGCTTCGCGGGCCGGGCCCTTGCCGGCCCAGGCTTGTGCGCCCTGCGCCCACTGTTCGAGCGCGTTTGCCGGGTAGCCCGTCGTGCAATGCCCTTCGCTGCGCATCAGGCGGATGTACGCCAGCTCCCCCTGTTCATCGGCAATGGCCGGGAACTTGTTGGAGTCGGTGTGCACCGTCGCGCAGCCGTAACGCCGAGCCAAGGGCAGGTAGTCGGGTGAGAGGAAACTCTCGTGTCGCACATCCAGCACATGACGCAACGCACGGCCATCGATGCTTCGAGGCAGGAGCGCCAGGAAAGCCTCGAAATCCCCCGGTTCGAAGCGCTTGGTCGGCATGAACTGCCAGACCACCGGCCCCAGCTTGTCGCCCAGCTCTGAAATTCCGCTGCCGATGAAGCGCTCAATCGAATCGCCGGCGCTCGCCAGTTGCTTGCGGTTGGTCGCGAAGCGGTTCGCCTTGAGCGAGAACACGAAGTCGTCGGGCGTCTCGTCCCGCCATTTGGCAAAAGTGGCGGGCTTGAAGGTGCTGTAGTAGGTGCCATTGACCTCGATCGCCGTGAGCTGGCGGCTGGCGTAGCGCAATTCCTGGCTGTGGGGCAGGCCCGCAGGAAAGAAGTTGTTGCGCCAGGGCTCGAAAGTCCAGCCGCCGATGCCGACGCGAATCCGATTCGACCCTGACTCAACCATGTGCGCTCCCCTCATGCCCCACGGGCTCCTCACTGTATCCGCGCCCTTCACCGGCTTCAGGCCTTGCGGGTGCAGCAGCGCCAAGACCAGGAATTTCACGAGATAGATTCATGTGGACGCAGATGTTGCCGCGCCATGGTATCCGCGGGCTGGCATGGACGTCGGCACAGGCGTAAAGTCGCGGCCTGGATTGCCCCGAACCCGGAGAAACACCCGCATGAACGCTCCCCTGCACCGAGAAGTGCCCGCCGGCGTGCTTGACGCCGCCCTCGCCCTGTCGCACGCCACCGATTCGTGGGATCGGGGCATCGTGCCCCAGCTGACCGAGTACATCGCGATCCCGGCCAAGTCCCCCGGCTTCGACAAGGACTGGGCCCAGCACGGCTATATCGAAACCGTGATGCGCAACGCCGCGGCCTGGGTCGAGGCCCAAAAGGTCGAAGGCCTGACGCTGGAAGTCGCGCGCCTGCCCGGCCGCACACCGGTGCTGTTCTTCGAAGTGGCTGCCACCAAGCCCGCCTCGAGCCAGACCGTGCTCATGTACGGCCACTTGGACAAGCAGCCCGAATTCACCGGCTGGCGCAACGACCTCGGCCCCTGGACGCCCAAGTACGAAGACGGCAAGCTGTATGGCCGGGGCGGCGCGGACGACGGCTATGCCGTCTATGCCAGCATCGCCGCCGTGCAGGCGCTCAAGGCCCAGAAGGTGCCGCACCCGCGCATCGTCGGCCTGATCGAGACCTGCGAGGAATCCGGCTCCTACGACTTGTTGCCCTACGTCGACACGTTGCGCACCCGCCTGGGCGATGTCGCGCTGGTGATCTGCCTCGATTCGGGCGCCGGCAACTACGACCAGCTCTGGTTGACGACTTCGCTGCGCGGCATGGCCTCCGGAACGCTCAAGGTGGAGATCCTCACCGAAGGCGTCCATTCGGGCGACGCCTCGGGCCTCGTGCCTTCGAGTTTCCGAATCATGCGGCAAGTGCTCGACCGGCTGGAAGACAGCAAGACGGGCCGCCTGTTGCCGGCCAGCTTCCACTGCGAAGTCCCGCCCGAGCGCCTGGCGCAAGCGAAGGCCACCGCCGCCATCCTGGGCGACGAAGTCTACAAGCGCTTTCCCTGGGCCCACTACGATTGCGGCGGCTCGACCGCCTTCGCTCTGCCCACCACCACCGACCCGACCCAGGCGCTGATCAACCGCACCTGGACGCCCACCCTGTCGGTGACGGGCGCCGATGGCTTTCCCGCGCTGCAGGACGCAGGCAACGTGTTGCGACCCTACTCGGCTTTCAAGCTGTCGCTGCGCCTGCCGCCCTTGGTGGAGGCGGCCCAGGCTGTCCAGGAACTCAAAGCCCTGCTGGAGGACAACGCGCCCTACCAGGCCAAGGTGACTTTCGAGAGCAATGGTGGCGCCACCGGCTGGAACGCGCCGTCCACCGCGCCCTGGTTCGAGCAGGCGCTGAATCAGGCTTCACAGGCGCATTTCGGCGCGCCCTGCGGCTACATCGGACAGGGCGGGACGATTCCGCTGATGAACATGCTGAGCACCGGTTTTCCGCGCGCCCAGATGATGGTTTGCGGCGTGCTCGGTCCCAGGAGCAATGCCCACGGCCCCAATGAATTCCTGCACGTTCCGTACGCCAAGAAGCTCACGGCCGC
>JBDSWB010000002.1:0-25662 GCA_039926915.1 Ramlibacter sp. | reverse complement strand
GGCTCCTTTGCATCAATCAACGCGCCACGGCATGATCGGTGGACTTGTTCAGACTTTCCCTAACGTAATGTATGTCGCAGCCACTGCGATATATATCGGCCGCCCCTCATCAATCGTCGCTCGCAATTTTCCGCAAGTCCTTGTCGCACAAGGATTTGTGATGACGCTTCGCGCATCAATGCGGAACCACAAACCGCGCACGTCGCCCCAGCTCGGCGCACGCCCCGGTCTGCGATATATATCTGCGGGATAAACTGGCTTTTTTGGGTCGATGTGCTCATTCACTCCTCCTGGGGCCGCATGGTTCCTGGGTGGCGTGGCGGCGAAATTGACTTTGTAGTGTATTAGTTCGTACGCAAACCCGGCAAACTTTTTTGCGAACCAGCCGGTGATGGCTTCGGACTTGCTGGAGGCGTGCGAAGGCGGGCCCGACGCGTTTTATTAAGATGCCCGCATGCGCAATGCCATCGCCCCCTTGCCCGCCGTCTCCTTACCCCCCGTACCCCCCGCACTCACCGAGCCGCCACCTTTCCGTACGATCGCCGATCTCTTGCGCGAACACGCCACCTCGCGGCCATGGCAGCGGGCGATGGTGCAAGGTGAACGCGCTGTCACCTGGGCTCAGCTCGACGCGATGGCCGACCGCGTCGCGGCTTCCTTGCAGCGCGACGAAGTTGTATCCCGCCAGAGCATTTCCATCTGCGCCGCCAACTCGCTGGAATACGCCGCCGTGTTTCTCGGTTCCTTGCGCGCCGGGGTCGCGGTGGCGCCGTTGCCGACCGGCTCGCAGCCCGCGCAGCTGGCGACCATGGTGGCCGATAGCGGGGCACGGCACCTGTTCGTGGATTCATCGGTGCCGTCGTTTACTTCGGCAGCGCGCCGCATCTCTCTCGACGCCTCGGCCGAGCCTTCGCTGGAGCACTGGCTGGCGCCCGAAGGCAAGCGGCCGCGGCCGGTGGATGTGCAGCCGGACTGGCCGTTCAACATCATCTATTCCTCCGGCACCACCGGCTCGCCCAAGGGTATCGTGCAGTCGCACGCGATGCGCTGGCAACACGTGGCGCGCGCCGAGACCTACGGCTACGGCCCCGATACGGTGACGATGATCGCCACCTCTCTGTGTTCCAACACCACGCTGGTGTGCTTCTTCCCGACCCTGGCCAGGGGCGGCTGCGCGGTGCTGGCGCCGCCGAAGTTCGACGCCGCCACCTGGCTGGCGCTGGCCGAGAGCGTGCGCGCCACTCACGCGATGCTGGTGCCGGTGCAGTACCGCCGCATCATGGCGTTGCCGGAGTTCGACGGCTTCGACCTCGGGTCCTTCCACATGAAGTTCTGCACCAGCGCGCCGTTCCATGCCGACCTCAAGGCCGACATCCTGCAGCGCTGGCCGGGCGGGCTGGTGGAGTTCTACGGCATGACCGAAGGCGGCGGCTCCTGCATCCTGGAGGCGCACAACTTCCCCGACAAGCTTCACACCGTCGGCAAGCCGGCCGAGGGCCACGACATCCGTTTGATCGACGAGGACCAAAAAGAACTGCCATCAGGTGAGGTGGGCGAGCTGGTCGGCCGATCGGGTTCGATGATGACCCGCTACCACAACCAGCCCGCCAAGACGCGCGAGGCCGAGTGGTACGACAGCGCGGGCAACCGCTTCATCCGCACCGGTGACGTGGGCCGCTTCGATGAGGACGGCTTCCTCACGCTGATGGACCGTCGCAAGGACATGGTGATCTCCGGCGGCTTCAACGTCTACCCGAGCGACCTCGAAGCCGTGCTGCGCGGGCATGCCGGCGTCGCCGATGCGGCCGTGGTCGGTGTGCCGTCGCAGGAGTGGGGCGAAACACCCGTCGCTTTCGTTGTTCCCGCAGCGGATGCGCCTGGCGAGGAAGCGTTGCGCACCTGGGCCAACGCGCAGCTGGGCAAGACCCAGCGGCTGTCCGCCATCCGCTACGTAAAGGAGCTGCCGCGCAGCGACATCGGCAAGGTGCTCAAGCGCCAGCTGCGCGAGGGCTACCGGCCCTGACCGGTCAGACCTCGGCGATCAGCTCGATCTCGACGCAGGCGCCCATCGGGATCTGCGCCACGCCGAAAGCGCTGCGGGCATGGGCGCCGACAGGGCCGAACATGTGGCCGATCAGCTCGCTGGCGCCGTTGGTCACCAGGTGCTGCTCGGTGAAGTCCGGGGTCGAGTTGACCAGGCTCATCAGCTTGACGATGCGTTTGACCTTGTCGAGATCGCCGACAGCCGCATGCAAGGTGCCCATCAGGTCGACGGCGATGGCGCGCGCGGCCGCCTTGCCTTCTTCGGTGTTCATGGTCTTGCCGAGCTGGCCGACCCAGGCCTTGCCGTCTTTCTTGGCGATGTGGCCCGATACGAAGACCAGGTTACCAGTCCGCACGAAGGGCACATAGGCCGCGGCGGGTGTCGCCACGGGCGGCAGTGTGATGCCCAGTTCCTTCAACTTGTCGTAAACGCTCATGGCCTTGTCCTCCAGGGAAATCAACCCATTGTAGGAGCGGGCGACGCGTCCTGCGCGGGCTGCTCGACCGGCGTGACCGTCACGGCCACGTGGAGCTTGTGATTGGCGCCGCCGTGCAGCAAGCCGCGGATCGGCGAGACGTCGGAATAGTCGCGGCCGGTGGCCAGCGTCACATAGTCTTCTCCCGGCGCGCGGTTGTTGGTCGGGTCCAGGTCGGCCCATTCGCCCGGGCCGTGCTCGCGCGGCAGGTAGATCGACACCCAGGCGTGCGAGGCGTCGCCGCCTACCAGCCTTTTCTTGCCGGGCGGCGGTTCCGTCAGCATGTAGCCGCTGACGTAGCGGGCAGGCAGGCCGAGACTGCGCAGGCAGCCCAGCATGATGTGGGCGAAGTCCTGGCACACGCCACTGCGCATTTGCAGCGCCTCCAGCGCCGGCGTGCTGACATCGGTCACTTCGGGTTCGTAGTCGAAGTCTGCGTGGATGCGCTGCATCAGCTCGTACGCGGCCTCACGCAACAGGCGGTTGGCGCTGAAACTGGGGCGCGCGTAATCCAGGAAATCGGCGTGGCGCGGAACATTGGGCGAGGCAAAGGCGAACTCTGCCGCGGGGTCGTACTCGGCAGCGCGGTGGTAGCGCAGGCGCTCGCGCACTTCCTCCCAGGTCATGTCGTTGTCCGGCGCCACCGGCGGCGAGGTCGACACCAGGCTTTCGGCCCTGACCTTCAGTTCTTCATGCGCCGATTTCAGGCTGAAGAACGCGCGCGTGTTGCCGTAGACGTCGATCGCTTCGGCCTGGCCGGCCGGCGTTGGTGAGATCGTGAGGCGGTGGCTGACCAACTGCTGGCGCTCGTTGTGCGCGGGCTTCAGATGCGCCATGTGCTGCGCAGTCTTCACCGCCGGCACGTAGTCGTAGCGTGTTTCGTGGATGACGTGGAGCAGCATGTGTTCAGACGCCGCTGGGCCGCCCCGAGGCGGCTGAGGCCCCCTCGGGGGGCAGCGCAGTACACGAAGTGACAAGCGTGGGGGCCATATGGACTAGGCGCCGACGCTGTAGCGCGGGGCGGAGTGCGTGAAATAGCGCGCGCCGAGGGCGTCGGACAGCTCGTAGGTGGCGTCGGTGCAGTGCTGCAACAGGTCCAGCAGGAAGGTGTAGCGGCCCTCGGCGTCGCGCTCGCACAGCGCCTGCAGCGACCAGGTTTGCGGGTCGGGCACCGTCAGTGCGATGTCGGGCAATTCGCCCGGCGCGCTGCCGGCCAGCTTGGCCAGTCGCCCGCGCAGGGTTTGCGCCACCCATCCCAGCGAGCGGGGGTTGTCGCGGTCCAGCACCAGCAAATCCAGCAGGGCGGGGATGTCGTGGCGCTGTTGGTACTGCGCATGGAAGGTGATGGTGCTGTCGAAGAGCGCCACCACGGCCTCGAAGCCGCCTTCGTCGAACAGCGCTTCGGTTTCGATCGCCCAACCCAGAGCCGAAGCGAGGAAGCCCAGCCGCTCCAGGTGCCGGCCGCTGGACAGCAGCCGCCAGCCGTCGTCGCGTGTCATCCGGTCGGTCTGCGCGCCGGTCATCGCGGCGGTGTGGCCTGAGAGCGTTTCCAGCACGCGCAGCGCCTCGACGGCTGACAGGTCGCCGTCGTCGGCCATGGCACCACAGCCCCGCAGGAATTCCTGCTCGGCGCGCACGATCACGTTCCATTGCTCCTGCGACAGGCGCTCGCGCAATGCGGAGGCGGCGCCGCGCAGGGCGGCCAGGTTGAAGCCGACGCTGGTGGAGTCCTCGGTGTCGGCCAGGGCGGCGATCAGCGAGCGCTCGAATACACGGCGCCCTTGCGTGGCGGGTGGCACGGCAGGCAGCACCAGCGCATTCGCCACGGCCATTTCGCTCAACCAGGCCAGCAGGGGCAGCGAGGACTGGTCCTCGCCATTCAGGCTTTCCAGTGCCAGGCGCGCCAGGCGCGTGCTGTTCTCCGTGCGCTCGGTGTAGCGACCCAGCCAGAAGAGGTTTTCCGCGGCGCGGCTGGTGGCGCTGCGGCTGCGGTGGGCGATGTCCACGGCGGGTTGCTCGTAGTGAAGCAGGCTGCTTGCGTCGACTTCGCCTTCGGTCAGCACCCAGGTGTCGGCGCTGCTGCCGCCGCGCTGCATGGAGGCGATTTCCAACGCGGCGCTGGCGATGCGGGTCAGGCCGCCGGGCAGCACGCGCCAGGACTGCACGCCGTCGGAGACCGCGAACACGCGCAGCATCAGCGAGCGTGGAATGATTCGATCGCCTTCTTCATCGGGCTTCCAGGTCGGCATCTGCGACAGTGGCAGGTAGGCCTGCACCGTGTGCTCTTCGGCTTCGCGGACAATGCGGCCGGCCCACTCGTCGAGCTCGCGCCGCGACAGCGTCTTGCCCAGAGTCGCGCTCGCGCCCGCACTGCCGTATGTCGGCTTGATCACGCTGGTGGCCAGCTGCGGCAGCACCGCCTCCATGGCCGCGCGCTCGCCGCACCACCAGGTGGCGAGGGAGGGCAGCTTCAGCTCTTCGCCCAGCAGGTGGCGCGACAGCCCCGGCAGGAAGCCCAGCAGCGCAGTGGACTCCAGGAAGGCCGAACCGGGCGCATTGGCGACCAGGACGTTGCCGGCGCGGATCGCCTGCAGCAGGCCGGGAACGCCCAGCCGCGAGTCGGAGCGCAGCTCCAGCGGGTCCAGGAATTCATCGTCCAGGCGCTTGAGGATGCCGTGCACCGGCTCCAGCCCCTTCAGCGTCTTGAGGTACAGGCGCTGGTCGCGCACCGTGAGGTCGCTGCCCTCGACCAGCGTCAGCCCCAGGTAGCGCGCCAGGTAGGCATGCTCGAAGTACGTCTCGTTGTACGGGCCGGGCGTCAGCAGCACGATGCGCGGCTCGCTGTCGGCGGGACACATCGCGCTGAGCGCGTCGACCAGCGCGCGGTAAGTGGCGGCCAGCCGCTGCACCTTGAGGTCGCGGAACGCCTCGGGAAACAGGCGCGAGATGATGAGGCGGTTCTCCAGCAGGTAGCCCAGGCCCGAAGGCGCCTGCGTGCGCTGCGAGACCACCCACCAGTCGCCGGCCGGGTCGCGCGCCATGTCGAACGCGGCAATGTGCAGGTGCGCACCACCGGCGGGCTTGACGCCGTGCATGGGACGCAGGTAACCAGGATGGCCCTGCACCAAAGCGGGAGGCAGCAGGTTGCGCTTGAGCAGTTCCTGCGGGCCGTAGACGTCGGCCATAACGCGATCCAGCAGCTTGACCCGCTGCAGCACGCCGGCCTCGAGCTTCTGCCAGCTGCGCGGCGAAATGATCAGCGGGAACAGGTCCAGCGACCAGGGCCGCTGCGGACCGTTGGCATCGGCATAGACGTTGTAGGTGATGCCGTTGTCGCGGACCTGGCGCTCCAGGTTCACGGTGCGCCGGTTCAGGTCGGCAAAGCCGTCGCTGCCCAGGTGTTCGAAGAAAGGCCCCCAGGCGCCTTGCGGCAGGCCCTGCAGGTCCGGTGCCTGCGCGCCGTGCACGGTCTCGGGCGGCAAGGCGGAGGCCACGCCCCGCAGTTCGTCGAAATGCCCGGCGGCCGCCGGCGGAGCCAGGGCGGCGGCGAGGGCGGCAGGGGTTTCCTGTGCATCGGCGCCGAACAGGGAGTCGACCGGTTCGTTGTGTTTGTCCACGTATCGGTATTGTCACACTGCAAGCCGAAGCGCCCGCCAATCACAGGCGGCACGCACTGCGGATGTTGCAGCGCGGCGACGCGGGCCCGCTGGCGGGCCGGCTGAAGCACAATGCCCCATGCCTGAAGACAATCTCTCCTCTCCCGTGAGCGAAGCCGAGGTCGAAGACGGCGGAACCTCCGTGATCACGGCGGCCCCGCCGATCGAATCGCTGCTGCTGGCGGCCGCGCGCGTGATGACCTTTGTCGGCACTCGCGTGTTGACCAACGCCAGCGGCTTTTTCTTCCAGCGCGGCGAGCGGCTGTTCCTGGTGACGAGCCGGCATGTGATGATCGACGAGCCGAGCAAGCACTTCCCCGACCGCATCGAGATCGAGCTGCACGTGGACGCGCGCGTGATGGCACAGTCGACTGGTTTTTCCATGCCGCTCTACAAGGCCGGCAAGAGCGTCTGGCGCCAGGGCCGCGACTCGGGCGGCGACATCGACGTGGCCGTGCTGGAGATCGAGCGCAGTGCCTTGCCCGGCAACGCCGTCTACCGCGCCTTCACGCCGGAACACCTGCTCGACCCGGCGGAAGCCGTGGAGTTGGGGTCGCTGATGCTGGTGGTGGGCTTTCCGCTCGGGTTCCACGACGCGCTGCACCATCTGCCGGTGGTGCGTCACGCCGTCAACGCATCGTCCTACGGGCTGCGGTTTCAGGGCAAGGGGTACTTCCTCACCGACGCGCGGACCCACCGCGGCACCAGCGGCGCACCGATCGTGATGCGGGCGCGCAATCGCGAAGCGAAACTGGGCGACCTGCCGTGGATGCTGCTCGGGATCCATTCCTCGCGCATGGACGTCGGAACGCGCGACCTGAAGCTCGACGAGGCGCTGGGCCTGAACTGCGCCTGGTACTCGGACATCCTGCTGACGCTCACCCGGGACTGACACAGGGCTGCGAACGGTGGTACCAGTCAGGCAGGCGGGTCGGAAGGTGCGCTGTCCGCTGCGGGGGCCGCCTGGGCCGCGATGCCGCGGCGGGCGCGCTCCAGCATCCTTGATGCGGCAGGCGCTTCGATGCCGTACATGCCGGCGAATTCCTCCACGCTCTTCCCGCTGGCCTCGTAGGCGCGCAACAAGGCTTCGTCCCTGGCGCTGCGCGATGCGGCTTCGGCCATCGCTTCATCAAGAAGCGCGTTGGCGGCTTCATCGCGCTGGCTGCGAACCAGTTCGGCGTAGGCGCTGCGGGCGAGGCCAGACGCATCGAACGCCTGCACGATGCGCTCGCGCAACCTGGGCCGCAGGTCCTCGCCGGCCCGCGCCTGCCGCCGGCGAAACACTTCGATCAGGGCAAGATAGACATGTTCCGGCGCCATGCTCTCCACCTCCTGCCCCTGCAGGTCGTAGCGCGGCTGGCCCGATGCCACCACGGTGAGGTAACGCGTCGATCGCGTGTGCAGCGCCAGCGCTTGCTTCAACGCGTCGCGCTCGAACACGCCCTCGTGTACGGACATCAGTTCCTGGAAGATTCCGCGCTTGAGCGGCCGGAAGGTTTCGCCGAAGAGGTGGGGGTAGAGCTGCGCGAGCTGTTGCAGCGCGGGGTGCACGCGCGGAGCGCGCGGCCCGCCACCTTTCGGGCCGTCCGGCCCGCCGCCGCGCCCGGCCGGCGGCCGGCGCTTCGGCACGGGTGCATCGTTCTTGGTGGTCGTGTCGGTCATCGTGTCGGTCATTGTGCATGCGCTGGCAGGGGAACACGCGATCATGCCAGCCAAATCGGCCGTGCCGCACGCACCCTGCATGGCCGGGTCAGTTGAACGAAAAGGTGTAGATCAGGTCCACGCCCGCCCGCTCTCCAGCCTGGGCGCGCACCGTGAGACGGCGCGACACGTCGTAGAAGATGTACAACGTGCCGAGTGCGCCGGACAGGCTGCGCTCGTAGGACGCATAGAAATTGCGCGCGAAGCGTTTGCCCAGGGTCACGACCGCGCCTTCGCTGCTGTCGCGCCGCACCGAAAGCTCGTCAAGGCCGACCGAGCCGGCCAGTCCGCGGCTGCCGGGACGGCGGCTCGCCAGCAGGGCCAGCGCGGCCTGTTGCACCAGGGCGGACTCGGCGCCTGTGCTGGGCGCCGCACGCCCGGTGACCAGCCACGCCAGTTTCTCGGCATCGGGCAAGTCGGGCTCGGCATAGAGGCGGACGTACGGCACTTGCGCTGTCCCGGTGATCAGCACGCCCACGCGTTGCGTGAGGTTCGGCCGCACGGCCAAGATGTCCAGCGCGGGGTTGTCAATGCGCCCGGTGAAACGGATCACGCCGCGTTCCACGTCCAGGCGCTGGTTGTAGGCGCGGTATTCGCCCCCGACGGTGGTGATGGCGCCCACCAGGCGCGGCGCGGTGAGGGTCTTTCCAGACAGCGCCAGGGAGCCTTTCAGCCGCGTCTGCAGGCCGCGGCCCTCCACCTGGAAGTCATCGCCCAGTTCCAGGTCCACCGCTACAGCGAGAGGGCGGGCCGTGGGTGCGGGGGTGGGCTCTGCTTCGCGCTCCCGCGCCCTGGTCATCGCACCCTTGGGCGCGTCCCGCACCACCACGTCCTCGCCCAGTTGCGGCTCGCTTTCTTCCGGCAGCACGATGCGCGCCTGGTCGATATGCAGCCGGCCCTCGACCTGTGAGCCGGCCGGGTCTGTCCTGGCGGTGAGGTCACCTGACAGCGTGAGCTGGCGATCGGACCGGATGCTGGCCCGCAGGCGCGCCAGCTGCACGCGGGCCTGCAACACCGGGGCACCGTTCACCCACGCTGCCTCGCCGGTGGCCGTCACCGTGCCGCCGCCATCGCGCTCACCCGCCCCGCGCAGGCTGAACTCGGTGATGCGCAGGCGATTGCCTTCGAGCGTCGCGCGCAATTTGCCATTGCGCAGCTCGATGCCGTCCACCACGGACCGCAGTGCCAGGTCGTCGGCGGCAATCGTGCCCGTCAACTGGGGGTCGCCGCGCGTGCCCGCAGCCTTGAGGTCGGCGGCGAGAGAGCCCTGCAAGCGCCAGCCGGGCGGCGCCAGCAGCGACCACACACCGATGCGTGGCAGCCGCGCGCTCAGGCTGCCGTTGATCGGCGCCGTGACGGGCCATCGCCATCCTGTTGCGCCGCCCGGCAGGAGCCGCGTCACGAGCCGGCCGTCGGCCACGCCGGCCCGCTCACTGTCCCAGCGCAGGGTGAGCGTGACATCCTCACCCTGGCTCGCCAGCGTCAGGCGCGCATCGCGTACGCCGGCGGGCACCCGCGCAGAAACGCCGGGCGCCGTTTCGGCCAGCACCGTGACATCGCCCCGGCTGCGGGCCAGCGATGCGTTCAGCTTCACGGTGCGGCCGAGGCTGACATCCCATTGAGCGTCGAACACCATGTCGCCCGCCAGTGCGGACCCGGCCAGTTGCGGGCCACCCGCCAATTCGATCCAGCCCATCGGCAGGCCCGTCAGGCGACCGGCGCTGCGCAGCTCGCCGGCGCGCCAGCGTATCGGGTCCCAGGCCAGCAAGGCCTGTGACGACGCCGCGGCCTGGTTCGCGGGCGCGGTCAGGGCCGCCTGGCCGGCAGCGACTTCCAGTCCGCTTCCGGAGGGCGACCAGCGCACATCGAACGCGCGCTGCAAGGCGAGTTGCCAGGCGCCCGGGCCAGTCGCCGGGTCCTGCAACGATGCCGACAGGTGCGACACATTCCCTTGCAAGGATGCGGCGGCACCGCGCTGCAGAGGCGTGCGGCCGCCCCGCGCTGCCACGTCGAGCGAAAGCTGGCGTTGGCCCTGACGGGCTTTGGCGCGCACTGCCACTGTGGCGTCGCTCAAGCGCCCGTTGAGCGTGGCGAGGAGTTCGCTCGCAGTCCACGAGACAGCCTTCGCGTCGGCGCCCCGGAAAGCGAGCGCGGGCGACGACAGCGTGGCCTGGACGACCGGGTCACGCCAGCCGCCTTGCCAGCCAAGTCGCAGTGTGGCGCGGCCATCGATTGGGTTGCCGGTGAGCACGGCGGGCAGGGCCGGGACGCGCTGCAGCCATTGCTGCGCCAGCGCCAGGTTCGCGACGTCGAGCTGCAAGGTGCCGCCGCCGCGGGTTTCGGCCAGGTCACCGTTGAAGGCCGCACGCATGCCGGGCGCCTGCAGCTCGAGCTGGCCGCGGCCGGACATCTCGCGAGGCTGCAGTTCCACCGAGCCCTGCAGCGTCGCGTCGCTGGTGCGCACCTGCAATTTTGGCAATGAAAGGTTGCCCCCGGCCCAGTTGCCCTCGGCCGAAATCAATCTCAATTCGAGCGCGCGCAGGGTCGCCGCCAGCTGTGACGATGCGGCGCGGCCGCCGGCAGGCACGGCGGGCGCGCGGCCGGTAGCTGACAGGTTCGCATCGAAAGCGATGGCATCGCGTACCTGGCGCAAGTTCACCGGGCCGCTCAAGGGCACCGCGGCCATCTGGCTGTGCAGCGCGGCCGGATTGACCTTGTCCACCGTGCCGCGCACGGACCAGCCTGACGCGCGACTTTCCCATTGGCCGCTCGCGAGCACGTGCCCGCCGCCGAGCCGGGCGTCGAGTTCCTGGACCAGCACCGTGCCGTCGCGCCACTGGCCCTTCGCCTTCACCTGCTCGATCGGCAGGCGTTCCTTGTCCCAGGGGCCGGCCCGCTCGTTGCGAAGGTCCGCGCTGACTTGCCAGGTGCGCGTGCCGGCCGGTTCGATCTTCACGTGGCCGGCCAGCAGCGTTTGCGGTGCATCGGGCCACAGCGCTGCGAGGTCGAGGTCGCTCAATTGGGCTTCCGCCTGCGGCACGGGCTGCGCGGCCCAGGGGGTGATGTGCGCGGTGGCCGTGGCCTTGGGCGGCGCGCTGCCGGCAATTGGGGAATGCACGATGGCAGTGGCCTGCATGTCTTCAAGAGGACCCTGGAGGTGGGCGGTGAATTGCAGCGGCAGCGTGGTCGCAGCGCCGGGCACCGCGGCCTTCAATTGTCCCGAGACTGTTGCGTCCAGAGGCAGCGGGCTGACTGCGCCCAGACTCGCCATGCCGCTGTAATTGCCGCCGGCGTAGGCCAGGCTCTCCAGCTTGAGCCAGTGCTTCGTGCCATCGAACCAGTACCGTCCCTTGAGGGCACCGACTTCCATCGTTCGGGTCGTGATCCACTCGACCTTGCCGATGTCCAGCTCGTCGAGTTCGACGCGCGGTCGGATCACCAGCGACTCGGGCAGGCGGAACGGTTCGGGCGAGGGCGGCCGCAGGTCAATGAAGCGCACGCTCGCCGCATGGAAACGTTTGAGTTTGACGGTACCTTCCAGCAGAGCGAGCGGTTGCCAGGCGAGTTCCACATCCTCGGCCTCGATCTTCATGCCTTCGCGTTCCCAACGCAGCTTCCGGATGCGCAGCCCGCTGCGCAGCGACCCTTCTACGCCTTCTACATGCAGGGGCTGCGACAGGGCGACGCGACGCAGTGCCCAGTCCAGCGAATCCTGCGTGCCGGCCCAGGTCCACAGGCCGATCACGGCCGCAACGAAGAGAACGAGCAAGCCCAGCAGAATGGCAGGCAGCAGGCGCCACGGGCGGGAGCGGACAGGCCGGCTCAAAACACGAACCCCACGCTCAGGTGCAAACGGAACTTGCGCGGCTTCACGCCGTAGCCGATATCGGCCTGCACCGGCCCGACCGGGCTCTTCCATCGCACGCCGCCGCCGACCCCGGCGACGAGCCGCAAGTCACCGACCCGGTCAGCCACGCCGCCTGCGTCGACGAAGGCGACGCTCTCGAAGCTGGTGGGCTGGCCGTTCCAGCGGATCGGCCTTTGCCATTCGGCGCTGCCGACAGCCATGTACCGGCCCGGACCGACCTGGCCGCCGGGGAGCGCGACGCCGATCTCGCGATAGCCGTAGCCGCGCACGGTGGTGTCGCCGCCGGTACGGAACAGCTGCGTCGCCGGCACCTGCGCGGATGACTTGGCCAGCACCGCGCCGACTTCGGCGCGCAGTTGCAGCCGTCCTTCACGCAGCGGTTGCAAACCCAGCCAGCGGAACACTGTCCGCTGGAACGGGGATCGACCGCCAGTGAGGGTGACGCCGCCGCCGAACTCCAGACCCAGCCCGTGGCCGCGCGTGGGAAAGGTAAGGCTGTCGAAATAGCGGCCGGTCCAGACGTAGTTGACGCTGAGCGCCGAGCCGGCGCCGCTGTCGACCGAGGTCACCGGCGCGCCGGCATGGGTCTGCACCGTGGCGCGTTCGTATTGCACATAGACGTTGCGGTCGATGTTCTCTTCGGTGCGAAAGCGCCCGAAGCGCAGGCGTTGGCCGTGCGTGATGAGGTTGGCGTCGTCGAGTCGCTCCGCGCGGGCCAGCGCCGCCCAGCGCCAGCCGTTCTCGTCGGGAATGGCGGTCCACTCGGTCTGCACGAAGGGCGTCTTCCGGTCGAGCTGCAACTTGGTCGACGCACGCCAGCCGATGCCCGGCACGCGGTTGTGGATGTGCTCGATCGACGCGCGCGGGCCGCTGTCGGTGGTCAGTCCCACGCCCAGCACCACTTTTTGCAATGGCGCTTCGCGCAGGGTCACCTGCACCGGCGCCGCGTTGGGGTCGCCTCCCGGGTCGACCACGATGAAGGCCGAGTCGAAGTAGCCGCTGCCCGCCAATCGCAGCTGCGCCTGCAGGATGCGCTCGCGGTCGTAGACGGAGCCGGGCGCCAGCCGGGCCAGGCGCGGGACCAGCACCGGGTCGTAGCGTTCGACGCCGGTTACCTGCATTGCACCCAGGCGGAACAGCGGGCCCGAGTCGAGCTTGATGCCCAGGTGCGCCGTGTGGGCCGGGGCGTCGACATCGGCCAGGCTGTAGCTCATCCGGCCTGCGGGGTAGCGGCGCGCTGTCAGTTCGCGAATCGATTCGGCCTTGGCTTCGTCCCAGCGGTCCTGGGAAAACCCGAGCCCGGGCGCCAGCCGCCAGTTGGCGCGTATGCCTTCGCGCTGCAGCACCGCGTCGCCGTCGGGTGACTTCGCGATGTCGCCTTCGAATTCGATCACGATATCGGCCACGGTGGTGGCCGGTCCCGGATCCACGGCGATGACGATGGTGGCGCGCGCGCCGGGGTCGCGCGTGACGCGGATGTTCGGGCTGAAGTAGCCGAGCGTGCCCACCAGCTCGCGCACGTTGCGCTCGGTGATGGTGACCAGGCGCGCGAGTTCGACATCGTCCAGGTCCGTCACTTCACGGTAGCGGCGCAATTCCAGGTGGCGCTCGAGCAGCGCCTTGACCTGCTGCGGGGCGTGGATTTCGATGTCGAACGACGGGCCACCGGCGTCCGGCACGGTCGTGGGGGCCGTGGGCGCCGTCTGCGCCGCGACCGGTGGCAGCGACAGCGCCGCGCCGGTGCCGAGGGCGGCCAGGAGCTTGCGAATCATGTGTGAGGGCAAATGGGTCAACTATGCAGGCTCTGCGGTAACTGCAGCGTAGTCCCGGTCCGACAGTTTCAGGGCGTTGTCCAGGTGCGTAGGAGCGCTTAAGTTCCTTGCAAGGCGGCTCCCCCCATAATCGTCCGGTCACGGGAATACAAGACAGATGCGACTGCTGCTGGTCGAAGACGACGCCATGATCGGCGAGGCCGTGCTCGATGCACTGCGCGCCGCGCATTATGCGGTGGACTGGGTTCGCGACGGCGCGATGGCCGATACGGCGTTGAAGTCGGAGTCGTACGACCTGGTGCTGCTCGACCTCGGCCTGCCCCGCCGCGACGGCCTGGAGGTGCTGCGCTCTTTGCGGGCCCGGCGTTCGGCCGTGCCGGTGCTGATCGCGACGGCTCGTGACGAAATCGGTGATCGCATCGCGGGGCTGGACGCCGGCGCAGACGATTACGTGGTCAAGCCTTACGACACCCATGAGCTGCTGGCGCGTATCCGCGCGTTGCTGAGGCGCAGCGCGGGGCGGGGCGAGCCGGTGTACAGCCACAGGGGCGTGACGCTCGACCCGGCCACCCGCGAAGCCACCGTCAATGGCGTGCCCGCCTCGCTGTCCGGTCGCGAGTGGGCGGTGCTGGAGCCTATGCTGGCGCGACCGGGCGTGGTCTTCTCTCGCACGCAGCTGGAGGAGAAGCTCTACGGCTGGAAAGACGACATCAACAGCAACGCCGTGGAGGTCTACGTCCACGGCTTGCGCAAGAAGCTCGGCAGCGACCTGATCCAGACGGTGCGCGGGCTGGGCTACGTGGTTCCGCGCCAATGACGGCAGTGGCCAAGGCGGCCCCGGACGAGCACCCGCACTCGCTGCGCCGACGGCTGCTGTGGCTGGTGCTCGCCGCCATCGCCTTCGCATCGCTTTTGCAGGCCAGCTCGGCTTACCGCACGGCCCTGCAGCAGGCCGACGCGATGTTCGACTATCACCTGGAAGAAGTCGCGCGTTCGGTGCATGGTGGTTTGCCGTTGGCCGCCCAGGGCGAAGCGGCGCCTTACGATTTCCTGGTGCAGATATGGGGACCGGATGGTGCCCAGATCTACCGGTCCCGGTCCACCGCGTTGCCGACGCAGGCGGTGCTGGGTTTCTCCGACGTCAAGGTGGACGGCGTACGCTACCGGGTCTATTCGCTGCACTCGCCGCAGCAGACCATCCAGATCGCGCAGGACCTGGATGCGCGCCAGAGCCGCGCACGCGCACTGGCGCTGAAGGCCATCTTGCCGGTCGCGCTGCTGGCGCCGCTGCTGATGATGGCGGTGTGGTGGCTGATCAGCCGCTCGCTCGCGCCGGTGGAGCGCATGCGCCGCCAGGTGGCGGGCCGCGCAGCCGATGACCTGGCGCCTTTGCCAGAAAGTGGCCTGCCTGAAGAGGTGTTGCCGCTGGTGCAGGAGCTCAACCTGCTGTTCACGCGAGTGCGAGGCGCTTTCGCGGCCCAGCAGAACTTCGTCTCGGACGCCGCCCATGAATTGCGTTCCCCGCTCACGGCCCTGAAGCTGCAGGCGCAGGCGCTGGCCCGAACGCAGGACGAAGCGGGGCGCCAGGCGGCGGTGGCCCGGCTGAACGACGGCATCGAGCGCGCCATCCAGCTGGTGGCCCAGTTGCTGGCGCTGGCCCGCGAGGAAGGCGATCGCTCCGCCCCGCCGTGGCAAAGGATCGACCTGCAGGAACTGGCGCGCCTGGTGGCGGCTGACGTGTTGCCGCTGGCGCAGTCGCGCCAGGTCGACATCGGCCTGGTGACCGAACAGCCGGTCTCGGTGCGCGGCCAGGCCGAGCCGCTGCACATCCTACTGCGCAACCTGCTCGACAATGCGGTGAAGTATTCGCCCCGCGGAGGCCAGGTAGACATCTCGCTCGCGCTGGAGAGTGGCGCGCCGCGACTTACCGTCGAGGACAGTGGCCCGGGCATCGATGAAGCCGAACGCGAACGCGTGTTCGACCGCTTTCACCGCTCGCCCGGGACCGAGGCAACGGGCAGCGGCCTGGGCCTGGCGATCGTGAAGGCCATCGCCACCCGGCACGGCGCCACGCTGCGCTTGGGCCGGTCGGAGCGTCTCGGCGGCCTCAAGTTTGACGTACTGTTTACCGCGCCTCAGTCGAACGGGCCGGCCTGAGCGTTTAAGGCTGGTCTAAGCAGCTGCCTCCACAGTTGGATCTGTCCAGATTTCACTCTTGGAGGATTCCACCGTGACACGAACCCCCCTCAAATCCGCACCGCTGGTGTTGGCCTTGCTGTCCGCCGGCCTGGTCGGCGGCGCCGGCGTCGAGATGTTCCACAACCGCGTGCAGGCCGCTCCCGCGGCGACAGCGGTGACCACCGCGCCGGCCACGGCGATGGCACCGCCCGCTACTGCGCCAAACAGCCCGCCCATCGTGGCCACGTCGCCCGCGATGCCCGACTTCCCGCTGATCACGCAGCGCTACGGGCCGGCCGTCGTCAACATCAGCGTCACAGGCACGCGCAAGACCTCGGGCTTCAACATGGAACCCGGCGGCATGCTCGATCCGTTCGAATTGTTTCGCCGCTTTCAGGGCCAGGGCCGGGGCATGCCGCGCGAAGAGACCGTGCATGGCATGGGCTCCGGCTTCATCGTCAGCGCGGACGGCATTGTGCTCACGAATGCGCACGTGGTCAAGGACGCCAGCGAAGTGACAGTGAAACTCACCGACCGGCGAGAGTTCCGCGCCAAGGTGCTCGGCAGCGACGCCAAGACTGATATCGCGGTGCTCAAGATCGAGGCGAAGAACCTGCCGGTCGTGACCCTGGGCAACACCAAGGACCTGCGTGTGGGTGAATGGGTGCTGGCGATCGGCTCGCCTTTCGGGTTCGAGAACACCGTAACGGCCGGCGTGGTGAGCGCCAAGGGCCGCTCGCTAGCCGACGACAGCGCTGTGCCTTTCATTCAGACCGACGTGGCCGTGAACCCCGGCAACTCGGGTGGCCCGCTGTTCAACTCGCGCGGCGAAGTGGTCGGAATCAACTCGCAGATCTACAGCCAGTCGGGCGGCTACCAGGGTGTTTCATTCGCCATTCCCATCGACGTTGCGACGCGCGTGAAGAACCAGATCGTCGCCACCGGCACAGTGCAACATGCGCGGCTGGGCGTCTCGGTGCAGGAGGTGAACCAGCAGCTCGCCGATTCGTTCAAGCTGGATCGGCCCGAGGGCGCACTGGTGTCCGGCGTCGAGAGGGGCGGGCCCGCCGAGAAGGCCGGGCTGCAGCCGGGCGACGTGATTCGCAGCGTGAACGGGCAGGCCGTCATCGCGTCAGGCGACCTGCCGGCCATCGTCGGCCTGTCGGATCCGGGCAGCAGCGTGCGAATGGAAGTGTGGCGCCAGGGCCGCAAGATTGAGGTGACGGCGCAACTCGCCAGCGCGTCGGAGAAGGTTGCGAAGGCCGAACGCCGCACCGAATCGTCCGATGGCGGCAAGCTGGGCCTTGCCCTGCGGCCGCTGCAGGACAGTGAGAAGCGCCAGTCCGGCATTGCCGACGGCCTGGTGGTCGAGCAGGCGAGCGGCGCCGCAGCGCGTGCCGGCGTGGAAGCCGGTGATGTCATCCTGGCCGTGAATGGCACCCCCGCGAAGAGCATCGAGGAGATGCGTTCCGTGCTCGCGAAGTCCGACAAGTCGGTGGCGCTGCTGATCCAGCGGGGTGACGAGAAGATCTTCGTGCCGGTTCGGATCGGGTGATCTTGATCGGGTGATCTTGGCTGGATGGGATTGCCGGGGCTGAGTCAAGTCCGTCCGTCGAACTCTGTTGCGCGCAGTCTACGGCGGCCGCCGCGCTGCGCGTTTGGCGGGCACCGCGTTGCGGGGCGCATCCACGCTGCAATGCGCCGGGCTCCCTGCCAGTAGCCAACAGGGTTATCCACAGCAGCGGTGGATATCAACCCTGCTGAGCCTTGCGCAAATCCAGGGTGAACGGAAACTCTTTGCTTCCCGCGACGTTGATGGTGGCGGGCGGCAACTGCAGCCGGCCCGGCGTGTGGCCCATGCGGAAGAAGCGCGCGAGGCGGCGGCTTTCAGCTTCGTACGAGTTCACCGGGAAGGTGTCGTAGTTGCGCCCGCCGGGGTGCGCCACGTGGTACTGGCAGCCGCCGAGCGAGCGGTTCATCCAGGTGTCCACGATGTCGAACACGAGCGGCACATGCACGCCAATGGTCGGGTGCAGCGCCGACGGCGGTGCCCAGGCCTTGTAGCGAACACCGGCGACGAACTCGCCGGTGGTCCCCGTCGATTGCATCGGCATCGCATGGCCGTTCACGGTGATGGTATAGCGGCGCTCGTTCAGGCCGGTGACTCGCACTTCGATGCGCTCCAGCGATGAATCAACATAGCGCACGGTGCCGCCTGACGATCCCTCTTCGCCCATGACATGCCAGGGCTCCAGCGCATTGCGCAGCGTGAGCTCGATGCCGCTGGAACGCACCTGCCCGACCAGCGGAAAGCGGAACTCGAAGTGCGGCGCGAACCAGGAGTAGTCGAAGGCATAGCCGGCGGCGCGCATCTCGGCCAGCACGTCGTGCAGGTCCATCTGGACGAAAGTCGGAAGCAGGAAACGGTCGTGGAGTTCGGTGCCCCAGCGAGTGGCGGGCGCGCGGTAAGGCGCCTGCCAGAAGCGGGCCACCAGCGCGCGAATCAGCAGTTGCTGCGCGATGCTCATGCGGGCGTGAGGCGGCATCTCGAAGGCGCGCAGTTCCAGCAGACCGAGCCGGCCGGTGGACGAATCGGGCGAATACATCTTGTCGATGCAGAACTCACTGCGGTGCGTGTTGCCGGTGACGTCGACAAGGATGTTGCGCAAGGTGCGGTCCACGATCCACGGCGGCATCGATTCGCCGTGCACCTCACGGTTACGTGCGATCTCGCCCAGGGCGATCTCCAGCTCGTTCAGCTGGTCGTTGCGCGCTTCGTCCACGCGGGGCGCCTGGCTGGTCGGGCCGATGAACATGCCGCTGAACAGGTAACTGAGGGAAGGGTGGTTGTGCCAGTACAGCAGCAAGCTGGCCAGCAGTTCGGGCTTGCGCAGAAACGGCGAGTCGGTGGGCGTGGCGCCGCCCATCACGAAGTGGTTGCCACCGCCGGTGCCGGTGTGCCGGCCGTCGGTCATGAACTTCTCGGCCGACAGGCGCGTCTCGAAGGCGGCCTGGTACAGGAACTCGGTGTGCGCCACGAGTTCGCCCCAGTTCTGCGCGGGGTGGATGTTGACTTCGATCACGCCGGGGTCGGGCGTGACCTGCAGCAGCTTCAGGCGCGGGTCGCGCGGCGGCGGGTAGCCTTCCAGCACCACCTTCACACCGAGGCCTTCGGCAGTAGCTTCGACGGCCGCGAGCAGATCGAGGTAGTCCTCCACGCGCGCCAGGGGAGGCATGAAGACATAAAGCATGCCGCTCTTCGTGCCGGTCTGTTCGGCCTTCGGACCGCTGGCGCGGCGCGGATCGCGCGCTTCGACGCACAGCGCTGTGCGGCTGTGGCCCTTGGCCGATTCGGAGCGAGCCGGGACGGGCAGGAAGTCTTCGGGTTCCGGTTGCCCCGCTTCAAGCGCTTCACTCGACGCAGCGCTGGCTCCGGTCTGCAATCGGTGGGGAGCTTCGGGTTTCGGACCGGTGCCCGACAGGTACGGGGGCGCCATGTGGCGGTTGTCGGCTGCGGCTCGCTCGGCATAGCGCTCCTGCGCGGACACCGCGTTGGGCAGTATGCCGCGTGGCGCCATCGGGTCCTGCTCGACCAGGTAGGGGTAGTCGGCCTTGCTGGCCCATGGCAGCGAATCCAGCGGCAGGCGCAGGCCCATGGGCGAATCGCCGGGAATCAGGTACATGCGCTCATCGCGCAGGAACCAGGGGCCGGTCGTCCACTGCGGGCCCTTGAGATGCGGGTTCTCGGTTTCCTCGGCGTTGAGCGGCAGCACATAGCCCACCACCGCATCGAGCTTCTGCTCGAACACGCGAAACAGGCGCATGCGTTCCATCTCGTCGTCAAGTTTCGAGTCGAACGGGTCGACGTTGACGGGCAGGCGGCGCTCGCGCCAGAGGTAATAGAAGACGTCCTCGTAACCGGGCTGGATGAACTGCCCGCCGACATTGAGCTTGCCGGCCAGCGCGTGGGCGAAGCGTTTCGCGTCCTCGCTGGTGTAGTGGGACGGCACGCGTTCATCGGCGAAGAGGGCGGAGTTCTTCCACGCCGGCCGGCCATCCGCACGCCAGTAGATCGAAAGCGCCCAGCGCGGCAACTGCTCGCCCGGGTACCACTTGCCCTGGCCGAAATGCAGGAAGCCGCCCTTGCCGTATTCGTCGCGCAGCTTGTGCACCAGCTCCGTGGCGAATGCGCGCTTGGTCGGGCCGAGGGCGTCGGTGTTCCACTCCGCCGCGTCGCGGTCGCCGACCGCCACGAAAGTGGGTTCGCCGCCCATGGTCAGGCGCACGTCGCCGGCCTTCAGTTGCTGGTCCACCGCTTCGCCGAGCGCGAGCACGTCCGCCCACTGCGCTTCGGTGTACGGCTTGGTGACGCGCGGTGATTCATAGATGCGCGTCACCTGCATGTGGTGGCCGAATTCCACTTCTGCGTCGTCCACCACGCCTTCGATCGGGGCCGCGCCGGAAGGCTGCGGCGTGCACGCGAGCGGGATGTGCCCTTCGCCGGCGAGCAGGCCGGAGGTCGGATCCAGTCCGATCCAGCCCGCCCCAGGCAGGTAGACCTCGCACCAGGCGTGCAGGTCGGTGAAGTCGACAGTGGTGCCGCTCGGGCCATCCAGCGCCTTCACGTCGGGCGTCAGCTGGATCAGGTAGCCCGAGACGAAGCGCGCGGCCAGCCCGCAGCGCCGCATCAGTTGCACCAGGAGCCAGCCGGTGTCGCGGCAGGAGCCGCTGGCGTTTTCCAGCGTCTGGTCCGGCGTCTGCACGCCGGGCTCCATGCGGATCAGGTACTTGATGTCGCCCTGCAGTTTCTGGTTGATGCCGACCAGGAAATCGATGGTGCGCTGCGGCTTGCGATCGATCTCCCCGAGGTAGGCCTGGACAAGCGGCGTGACGGGCTCGGTCGCGAGGTAGGGCGCGAGTTCCTGCGCGACCAGGGGTTCGTACTTGAAGGGGAAGTTCTCGGCTCTGGGTTCCAGGAAGAAATCGAACGGGTTGTAGACCGCCATCTCGACAACCAGGTCCACGGTGACCTTGAATTCGGTCGTCTTTTCAGGAAAGACCAGCCGCGCCTGGTAATTGGCGAACGGGTCCTGCTGCCAGTTGATGAAATGCTGGGCGGGCTCGATCTTCAGCGAGTAGGAAACGATGCTGCTGCGCGAATGCGGCGCCGGCCGCAGCCGCACCACCTGGGGTCCCAGCTGCACCGGGCGGTCGTATTTGTAGTGGGTGACGTGGTTCAGCGCGGCATGGATCGACATGCAGGCAATACTAGCAAGACTGGGGCCTGCCTGAGGGTTTTCCGGGGGAGTGGCTGTCGGCGCGGCCTTCGCCTTTCCCGTTGAGAGAGGCAAGATGAGGAACGACAACGGGAGATGGATTGCGCCGGCACTGGCGGGCGCGGTGCTGGGCCCGGCCGCGCAGTTGCAGCAGCCGGCGCTCTGGGGCGGGCCGGTTTATGCGGCGCTGGCCATCGCGTCGTTGGTGATGCTGCTGGCGGTCCACTGGCGGCGCGGCGCGGCGCCTGTCATGACACTGGTGGGCGCGGCGGTCCTGTCTTTCGGACTGTGCGGTGCGCGCGCCATCCATTTTTCGTCCAGCGCATTGGAGCCTGGCCTCGAAGGCCGCGATATCTCGATCACCGGCGTCGTGGCCGCCATGCCTCAACGCAGTGAGGCGGGGTTGCGCTTTCGCATGGAGGTGGAATCGGCCACAGCCGGGGGCAGTGTCTCCGTCCCGCCGCAAATCTACCTGGGCTGGTACGGTACGCCGGGCCTGGACGCCAATGGCTCCGTGGAGCTTCAACGCCAGGCGCCCGACCTGCGCGCCGGTGAGCGCTGGCAGATGAACGTTCGGCTGAAGGCGCCTCACGGCAACAGCAACCCGCACGGCTTCGACTACGAACTCTGGCTCTGGGAACAGGGCTTGCAGGCCACGGGCTATGTGCGCGCCGGGCCGCGCGATCCCGCGCCCCGCCGCGTCGCCGACACCTTGCGGCACCCGA
Source organism: Ramlibacter sp. (assembly GCA_039926915.1). Lineage (GTDB taxonomy): Bacteria > Pseudomonadota > Gammaproteobacteria > Burkholderiales > Burkholderiaceae_C > Ramlibacter. The sequence goes on along the minus strand of JBDSWB010000002.1, from coordinate 3,967 downwards.
TCGAACGCGCGCGTCAGTCGGTGCGCGACGCGGTCTTCGAGCAGGTCGTCGACCGCAAGACGGCCGGCTGGCTGGCCGCGCTGATCGTCGGGGACCAGGGCGCCATCGACCGGGCGGACTGGGACATCTTCCGCGCCACCGGCGTGGCCCACCTGATGAGCATTTCCGGCCTGCACATCACCATGTTCGCCTGGTCGGCGGCCTGGTCGATCGGGGCGCTGTGGCGGCGCAGCCGGCGACTGTGCCTGGCCTGGCCGGCGCAGCATGCAGCACTGGTAGGCGGCATCCTGCTGGCGACCGCGTACGCGCTCTTCAGCGGCTGGGGTGTGCCGGCGCAGCGCACGATCTGCATGCTCGCCACAGTGGGCCTGCTGCGGCTCTCGGGCCGGCGATGGCCCTGGCCTCAGGTGTGGTTGCTGGCCGGCGCTGTGGTTGTGACCGTGGACCCGTGGGCCTTGTTGCAGGCGGGTTTCTGGCTGAGTTTCGTGGCCGTGGGGGTGCTGTTCGCCACGGATGGAAGCGATCGCTGGAGAGCCCCCTCGGGGGGCAGCGCAGACCGCTTGCGGGCCAGCGTGGGGGCCATGTTCCGCGAGCAATGGGTCATCACCCTGGCGCTGACCCCGCTCACCTTGCTGCTGTTCGGGCAGGTGTCCGTGGTGGGTCTGCTTGCCAACGCGCTGGCGATTCCCTGGGTGACGCTGGTCGTGACGCCGCTCGCGATGGCCGGTGTGCTGCTGGCGCCGCTGTGGGTTGCCGCGGCTTGGGCTGTGCAGGGGTTGTCGCTCTATCTGGGCTGGCTGGCGTCGCTGCCGTTCGCCACCCTTTCGGCGCCGGCACCTGCACTGTGGGCGGGGGCAGCGGGCGTCGCCGGCGGCATCCTGCTTGCGATGCGGCTACCGTGGCCCGTTCGCTTGCTGGGCGTGCCGCTGCTGCTGCCGGTTCTTCTGTGGCAGGTCGAGCGTCCGGCGCCAGGCCAGTTCGAAATTCTTGCGGCGGACGTGGGCCAGGGCAACGCCGTGATCGTGCGGACGGCCATGCACAGCCTGGTCTACGACAGCGGGCCACGCTACAGCGCCGAAAGCGATGCGGGCCACCGGGTGCTGGTGCCATTGCTGCGGGCGCTGGATGAACGCGTCGATACGCTCATGCTCAGCCACCGTGACAGCGACCACACCGGCGGCGCGGCTGCGATCTTGGCGATGCAGCCCCAAGCCGTGCTTCTCAGTTCCATCGAAGACGCGCACGAACTCCAGGCCGTGCGCAAGTCCACCCGCTGCACCGCCGGCCAGAACTGGGCATGGGACGGCATCGATTTCCAGGTGCTGCATCCATCGCCTGCCGATTACGAAGCGGCGGCCAAGCCCAACGCGATGAGTTGCGTGCTTCGCATCTCCAATGGCGTGCGCACGGCGCTACTGGTGGGAGACATCGAGAAGGCGCAGGAGGCGCGGCTGGTGGCCCAGGCAGCGCCCCTGAAAAGCGACATGCTGCTGGTGCCGCACCACGGCAGCAAGACGTCGTCGAGCGACGCGTTCCTCGACGCGGTGCAACCGTCGTTCGCCATCGCGCAAGCCGGCTACCGCAACCGGTTCGGGCATCCGGCGGCGCCGGTCGCGGACCGCTACCGCGAGCGCGCCGTGACGCTGATCGACTCGCCGCACTGCGGGGCCGCACGTTGGCGCTCCGCCGATGGACTGCAGGTGTCGTGCCAGCGGCAAGTCGAGCAGCGTTACTGGCATCACCGCCTTCCATAAACCGGAAGCGAAAACGCGCTCACGGTGCCGCCGCAAGGCCCGGAAATTGCTATCCTGTGGCCTGGAGACCCGCATTCCATGCACAAATTTGACGAGATGTTCCTGCAAGTGCCCGAGGCGGGCGAGGCTGCGCGGCCGGGCAACGGCATGTTCCGGACCCAGTCCCAGTCCCAGTCCCAGTCCCAGTCCCAGGGAGGACAGGACCAGGTGCAGATCCAGGGCGTGCGCGAGCACTACCGCAACTACGCGCTCTGGCTTTCGCGCCAGCCTGAGGATGTGATGCGCGCCCGCAGGGAAGAAGCGGAGATGATTTTTCGCCGCGTCGGCATCACTTTCGCTGTCTACGGCGCCAAGGACGAGGACGGCGCCGGCACCGAGCGGCTGATCCCGTTCGATCTGATTCCGCGCATCATTCCGGCCAATGAATGGGCCACTATGGAAAAGGGGCTGGTCCAGCGGGTCACGGCGCTGAACAAATTCCTGCATGACGTCTATCACGAGCAGGAGATCCTCCGGGCCGGCATCATCCCGGCCGAGCAGATCCTGAACAACGCCCAGTTCCGCAAGGAGATGATGGGCGTGTACGTGCCGCACCGGATCTATTCGCACATCGCCGGTGTCGACATCGTGCGGGCGCCGAATGTCCAGGGGGAGGGCGAGTACTACGTGCTGGAGGACAACCTGCGGGTGCCCAGTGGCGTGTCTTACATGCTCGAAGACCGCAAGATGATGATGCGGCTGTTCCCGGACCTGTTCAGTTCGCACCGCGTGGCGCCGGTCATGCATTACCCCGACTTGCTGCTGGAAACCCTGCGCGCCTCGGCCCAGCCCGGCGCGCCCGACCCGACGGTGGTGGTGTTGACGCCCGGCATGTACAACAGCGCGTATTTCGAACACGCCTTCCTCGCGCAGCAGATGGGCATCGAGCTGGTCGAGGGCCAGGACCTGTTCGTGAAGGACAAGTACGTCTACATGCGGACCACCCGTGGCCCGAAGCGCGTGGACGTGATCTACCGCCGCGTGGACGACGACTTCCTCGATCCCTCGGTGTTCCGGCCGACCTCGACGCTGGGTTGCGAAGGCCTGGTCGCCGCCTATGCCGCGGGCAACGTGAGCATCTGCAATGCCATCGGCACCGGCGTGGCCGATGACAAGTCGATCTACCCCTATGTGCCCAAGATGATCGAGTTCTACCTGGGCGAAAAGCCGATCCTGAACAACGTGCCCACCTATGTGTGTCGCAACAAGGACGACCTGGGCTACACGCTCGCCAACCTGAAGGACCTGGTAGTGAAGGAGGTGCACGGCGCCGGCGGCTACGGCATGCTGGTCGGCCCCGCTGCCACGAAGCAGGAGATCGAGGATTTCCGCAAGGCCGTCGAGGCCAATCCCGCCGGCTACATCGCGCAGCCGACGCTGTCGCTGTCGAGCTGCCCGACCTTTGTGGAGAGTGGCGTCGCGCCGCGTCACATCGACCTGCGACCCTTCGTGCTGTCCGGCAAGGACGTGCAAATGGTGCCGGGCGGGTTGACGCGCGTGGCGTTGAAAGAAGGCTCGCTGGTGGTGAATTCGTCTCAGGGTGGCGGCACCAAGGACACCTGGATACTGGAAGTCTGAGGATCTCACGATGCTGTCACGAACCGCCGATCACCTCTTCTGGATGTCCCGCTACACCGAGCGTGCGGAAAACACCGCCCGCATGCTGGACGTCAACTACCAGACGTCGCTGCTGCCGCAATCCGCCGCCGTCGCCCAGGTCGGCTGGGAGGGGCTGCTGTCGATCAGCGAACTGCTGCCCCGCTATGCCGCCAAGCATGGCGAAATCGAACCGCAGCGGGTGATGGAATTCATGGTCAAGGACGAAGGCAATCCGTCGTCGATCGTCTCCTGCCTGAAGGCGGCGCGCGAGAACGCGCGCGCCGTGCGTGGCTCGCTCACCACTGAAGCATGGGAAACGCAGAACCAGACTTACCTGGAAGTCAACCGCATGATCCGCGCGCGCGAGTTCGAGCGCGACCCGGGCCAGTTCTTCGAATGGGTGAAGTTCCGTTCGCACCTGTCGCGCGGCGTCACCGTGGGCACCATGCTGATGGACGAAGCGCTGCACTTCATGCGGCTGGGCACCTTCCTCGAGCGGGCCGACAACACCGCCCGGCTGGTCGACGTCAAGTTCCACGCCGTGCAGAGTGACTTCTTCGGCAACGCCAGCGAGA
>JBDSWB010000001.1:0-23393 GCA_039926915.1 Ramlibacter sp. | reverse complement strand
CGGCATCGATCTCCGGGGACACCAGCATCAAACGACCTGGCCGAGCTTGAAGATGGGCAGGTACATCGACACCACGATGCCGCCGATCAGGCCGCCCAGGAACACGATGATGATCGGCTCCATCAGGCTGGAAAGGCCTTCCACCATGTCATCGACCTCGGCTTCGTAGAAGTCCGCGGCCTTGCCCAGCATGTGGTCGAGCGCGCCGGATTCCTCGCCGATGGCGCACATCTGCAGCACCATCGTGGGGAACACGTTGGCGTTGGTCATGGCGACCGTGAGGCTGGTGCCGGTCGAGACCTCCATCTGGATCTTCTCCGTGGCCATTGCGTAGAGCGAATTGCCGGAAGCGCCGCCCACTGAATCCAGCGCCTCGACCAGCGGCACGCCGGCCGCGAACATGGTCGAAAGTGTGCGTGTCCAGCGCGCGATCACGGATTTGTAGACGAGGACGCCGAACACCGGCACCTTGAGCATCAGCCGGTCCATGAACATCTGGACCTTTTCGCTGCGCTTCCAGGCCTGCATGAAGAAGTAGAAGCCGCCGCCGAGGGCGCCGAAGATCAGCCACCACCACTTGACGAAGAATTCGCTCAAGGCGATCACAAACAGGGTGGGCGCGGGCAGGTCGGCGCCGAACGAGCTGAACACTTCCTTGAAGGCCGGGATCACGAAGATCATGATCACGGATACGACGACGAAAGCAACGACCACCACCGAAATGGGGTACATCAGCGCCGACTTGATCTTGGACTTGATGGCCTCGGTCTTTTCCATGTAGACCGCCAGGCGGTCCAGCAGCGCTTCCAGGATACCGGCGGCTTCGCCGGCCTCGACCAGATTGCAGTACAGGTTGTCGAAGTACAGCGGGTACTTGCGGAACGCGGCGGACAGTGAGGTGCCGGTTTCCACGTCGGTGCGCACGTCGTTGAGCAACTTGGTCACACTGGCGTTGGCATTGCCTCTACCCACGATGTCGAAGGACTGCAGCAGCGGCACGCCGGCCTTCATCATCGTCGCGAGCTGGCGCGTAAAGATCGCGATGTCCTTGGGCTTGATCTTCGCGCCCGATCGCATGCGGCGCTTCTTGACCTTGGTGGGGGAGACCCCCTGCCGCCGCAACGAGGACATGACCTGGTTTTCGCCGGCCGCGCGCGTCTCGCCCCGCACCTGCTTTCCGTTCCGGTCGCGCCCCTCCCATTCGAAAACAAACTCGACAACCTTGGTAGCGGCCGTGGCCATACGTGTGCTCCTCTAATCCCTGCTGCGGTTATACATTGGTGCAGCCCAGCACCTCTTCGAGGGAGGTGACGCCCAGCCGGACCTTGTGGAGACCGGACTGGCGCAAACTCTTCACCCCCTCGCGCTCGGACTGCCTGGCGATCTCCGGCTCACTCCCGTCCGCCAGGATGATGCGCTGGATGTCCTCGCTTATCGGCATGACCTGGTAGATGCCGACACGGCCTTTGTAACCGTTGTTGCACATCGTGCAGCCGACCGGGTGGTAAGGCGTCCAGGTGCCGTCGACGTCTTCTTCGGTGAAACCGGCTTCCAGCAGGGTTTCGTGCGGGATATCGGCGGGCGCCTTGCAACTGGGGCAAAGCCGCCGGGCCAGGCGCTGGGCGGTGATGAGGATGACGCTGGAGGCGATGTTGAAGGGGGCGATGCCCATGTTGCGCATCCGCGTCAGGGTGGCGGGCGCGTCGTTGGTGTGCAGCGTGGACAACACCATGTGGCCGGTCTGGGCCGCCTTGATGGCGATGTCGGCGGTTTCGAGATCCCGGATTTCACCCACCATGATCACGTCCGGGTCCTGCCGCAGGAAGGACTTCAGCGCCACGGCGAACGTGAGGCCCGCCTTGTCGTTGACGTTCACCTGGTTGATCCCCGGCATGTTGATTTCGGACGGGTCCTCGGCGGTGGAAATGTTCACGCCTGGCTTGTTCAGCAGGTTCAGGCAGGTATAGAGCGAGACGGTCTTGCCCGACCCCGTGGGGCCTGTCACGAGCACCATGCCATAGGGGCGCCCCACAGCGTCGATCAGCCGCTTGCGCTCTTCCGGCTCGTATCCGAGCGCCTCGATGCCCAGCCGGGCGCTGCCAGGGTCCAGGATCCGGATCACGATCTTCTCGCCGAACAAGGTGGGCAGGGTGCTGACCCGGAAGTCGATCACCCGGTCGGGGCCGACCTTGAGCTTCATCTTGCCGTCTTGCGGAACGCGTTTCTCGGAAATGTCCATCCGCGAGATCACCTTGATCCGCGAGGCCAGCTTGTCCTTGATCGCTATCGGCGGCGAGGCGATCTCGCGCAATTCGCCGTCGATGCGGAACCGCACCCGGTAGTTGTTCTCGTACGGCTCGAAGTGCAGGTCCGATGCGCGCATGGTGAACGCATCCAGCAGCATCTTGTGCAGGAACTTGACGACCGGCGCGTCTTCCACCTCGGACGTGGCGGCATCGGCCTCGTCTGCGGCCGCCGCTTCCATCGTCGACTCGTCGAATTCGAAGTCGTCGCCAATGATGTTGTCCATCGCCTCGGTCGCGCTGGCCGTGCTGGCTTCCACCATCTTGGTCAGCTTGTCGTACTCCGCGATGATCCAGTCCACGCCCATCTGGGTGGCGAACTTGATCTTTTCCGCAGCCTGCTGGTCGGAAGGATCGGCCGTGGCGACGATCAGCCGGTTGTTCCGCTTTGACAGGACCACGACCCGGTAGGCCTGGCAGATCTTGGTGTCCAGCAGGTTCCTGGGCAGCCGCTGGGGGTCGATGGCGTCCAGGTCCAGCAAAGGCGCGCCGAAGGCGGTCGACATGGTGTGCGCCAGGTCCGAGGCCGAGACTGAGCCGGAACCCGTGAGCTCCGCGATGAAACTGTTGCGGTTGGCCTGCGCCTTGCGGGAGATTTCCTCCGCCGACTTCTGCCCGAGCTTGCCTGCCGAAATCAGCGCGCGGGCCAGCCCCGGCAGCGCCATGGACGCGGCTTCGGAAGGGGCGGAAACGGCGGAATCGACTGCTGCCATGGCAAAAGTATGTACTCGGTGGAAACCGGCGACCGATGTTTGTAAGGGATACCGGAGCTGATCATCGCCGATTGCAATGGCGCTGTAAATCGCCGGCGTGGTAATGCCGGGACGACAGTGGGAAGGAAGTCACGAGGCAAAATACTGGTCGGGGTGAGAGGATTCGAACCTCCGGCCTCTACGTCCCGAACGTAGCGCTCTACCAGGCTAAGCTACACCCCGATTTGCCTGCGGCCGCAGCCTTGTCTGACGTATCAGGTGCGGCGCTGAAGCAGTTGAGCCGCCAATTGTAGCAAACCCCGCGTGTAGGCATTGTCCGGAAGTTGTTCGGCCGCGTGCATCGCGCGCCGCGCCTCGGCCGCCGCGGCAGCGCGGGTGAACTCCAGCGCCCCCGTTTCCTTCACGATGGCGATAATCTGCGTGAGTTCGGCCGCGCCTCCCGTCTCGATGGCGTTGCGGATCAGGTCGCGCTGCTGCAGGCCCGAACGCTGCATCGCGGCGATGAGCGGCAACGTGGCCTTTCCTTCGCGCAAGTCGTCGCCCAGGTTCTTGCCCATCTCGGTCGCGTCACCGTCATAGTCGAGGACGTCGTCAATCACCTGGAAGGCGGTGCCTATTGCCTGACCGTAGTCTGCGCAGTGCTGCTCAATCTGCGGATTGCTGCCGGCCAGGACCGCACCCAGCCGAGCGCTTGCCTCGAATAACTTGGCGGTCTTTGAGCGGATGACGCGCAAGTACGCGGCTTCGTCAAGCGAGGCGTCGTGCATGTTCATCAACTGCAGTACTTCGCCTTCTGCGATGACGTTGGTCGCGTCGGCGAGGATTTCCATGATCCGTATCTGTCCGGCGTCCAGCATCATCTGGAAAGCCCGCGAATATAGGAAGTCGCCCACCAGCACGCTGGCCGGGTTGCCGAAACTTTCGTTTGCGGTGGCCCGACCCCGGCGAAGGGTGGATTCGTCCACCACGTCGTCGTGCAGCAGCGTCGCGGTGTGGATGAACTCCACTACTGCCGCCAGGTTGAAGCGCTGCTGCCCGCGGTAGCCGAGGGCGCCGCAAACCAGCAGCAGCAGTCCCGGGCGCAGGCGCTTGCCGCCCGCCGAGATGATGTAACGAGAAACTTCGCCGACCAGGGGGACACCGGAATCGAGCCTGCGGGCAATCACTGTGTCGACTTCGACCATGTCGTCGGCGATCAGGGAAAGCACGGAAGCGGTGCTGGCGGATGTAGCAGTCAAGACAAAGCGGGAGGAGTACGCTGATTATAGGAAGGCCCTGTCCGGCCCCTGGATGCGGCCCCTGAGGTGTTGTGAGTAACCGCAAAATATGCTATAGTGTTGGGCTCTGCGGAAATCCGTCCGAAGAGATTCTTTTAAGAGGCGAAAGCCTCGTTTCAAGAGGTCAACATGTACGCGGTCATAAAAACCGGCGGCAAGCAGTATCGCGTTGCTTCCGGCGAAAAAATTAAAGTAGAACAGATTGCTGCGGACGTAGGCCAGGAAATCGTGATCGACCAGGTTCTGGCCGTCGGCAACGGCAGCGAGATCAAGGTCGGCACCCCCCTGGTGTCCGGCGCAACTGTGATTGCCACCGTAGTGGCTCACGGCAGGCACGACAAGGTTCGCATCTTCAAGATGCGCCGTCGCAAGCACTATCAAAAGCGCCAAGGGCATCGCCAGCAGTTCACCGAACTGGAAATCGGCGCCATCGCGGGCTAAATCTAGTGACTTTGGGGGCAGATCTTCTGCTCTGTCCCAACCGATTAGGGGTATTTGAAATGGCACAGAAAAAAGGCGGCGGCTCTACGCGAAACGGGCGGGATTCCCAGCCCAAGATGCTCGGCGTGAAGGCGTTCGGCGGTGAACTGATCAGCGCCGGCTCCATCATCGTGCGCCAGCGCGGGACCAAGTTCCATCCCGGCACCAACGTCGGTCTGGGCAAGGACCACACCCTGTTCGCACTGGTCGACGGCCACGTCACGTTCGCGGTCAAGGGTTCGATGAACAAGTCCACGGTGAGCGTGGTCCCGGCGTAAGCCACCCGGCTTTCACGCAAGAAGGCCCTGCGGTCACACGCAGGGCTTTTTGTTTTGCCGCTGTCACTAGAATCGAGCCACCATGAAGTTCGTCGACGAAGCCTATATCGACGTCGCCGCAGGCGATGGTGGGGCTGGCTGCGTCTCGTTCCGCCATGAGAAGTACAAGGAATTCGGCGGGCCGAACGGTGGCGACGGCGGCCGGGGCGGCCATGTCTTCGCGGTGGCGGACTCCAATCTCAACACGCTGGTCGATTTCCGGTTTTCGCGCCGGCACGACGCCAGGCGCGGGGAGCACGGCATGGGATCGGACATGTTTGGCGCCGCGGGCGACGACATCGTGCTCAAGATGCCCGTAGGCACCATCATCAGCGACGTCGAAACCGGCGAAGTCCTCTACGAAATGCTCAAGCCTGGCGAGGTGATCACCATCGCCAAGGGGGGGGACGGGGGTTTCGGCAATATGCGCTTCAAGAGCGCCATCAACCGGGCGCCGCGTCAGAAGACGCCTGGCTGGCCCGGGGAAAAGAAGAACCTGAAACTGGAACTGAAGGTGCTGGCCGACGTCGGCTTGCTGGGCATGCCCAATGCCGGGAAGTCCACGCTCATTTCCGCCATCTCCAACGCCCGGCCGCGGATCGCCGACTACCCCTTCACCACGCTGCATCCCAACCTCGGTGTGGTGCGAGTCGGCCCGGAACAGAGCTTCGTCGTCGCCGACCTGCCCGGGTTGATCGAAGGCGCGTCCGAGGGTGCGGGACTCGGCCACCTGTTCCTGCGCCACCTGCAGCGCACGCGGCTGCTGCTGCACGTCGTGGACCTCGCGCCGTTCGATGGCGCCGACCCGGTCGCGCAGGCCAAGGCCATTGTCGGTGAACTGAAGAAGTACGACGCGGGGCTGTACGCGAAACCGCGCTGGCTGGTGCTCAACAAGCTGGACATGGTGCCCCTGGACGAGCGCGATTCACGGGTCAAGGACTTCGTCAAACGTTTCAAATTCAAAGGGCCGGTGTTTGAGATCTCCGCATTGACGCGAGAGGGTTGCGAGCCCCTGGTGAAGGCGGCCTACCAGCACATCAAGGCCCAGCAGGTGTCCGAGCAGCCCGCTGTCTACGTGGACCCGCGGTTTTCGGGCGAAGCCGCCGAATGAGCGGGGCGAATTCCGCGTCGGGCTCCCGGGTGCTGCTCGACGCCCGCCGCATCGTGGTGAAAGTGGGATCGAGCCTCGTGACCAACGAGGGACGGGGGCTGGACGAAATCGCGATCGGTGAATGGTGCCGGCAGCTGGCGGCGCTGGCGCGCGAGGGCCGTGAAGTCATCATGGTGTCCAGCGGCGCCATCGCCGAAGGCATGAAGCGCCTCGGCTGGACCACTCGCCCTCATGAAATCAACGAACTCCAGGCGGCGGCGGCCGTGGGGCAGATGGGCCTGGCCCAAATGTACGAGACCAAACTGCGCGAGCACGGCATGGGATCGGCGCAGGTGCTGCTCACGCATGCGGACCTGGCCGACCGCGAGCGCTACCTCAACGCCCGGTCCACGTTGCTCACGCTGCTGCGATTGAACGTGGTGCCAGTGATCAACGAGAACGACACGGTCGTCAACGACGAAATCAAGTTCGGCGACAACGACACGCTGGGCGCGCTGGTCGCCAACCTGGTCGAGGCGGATGCGCTGGTCATTCTCACGGACCAGAGGGGCCTGTACAGCGCCGACCCGCGGCGTGACCCGGCCGCCACCTTCGTGCACGAGGCCCACGCCGGAGATGCGGCGCTGGAGGCGATGGCCGGTGGCGCAGGTTCGAGCCTGGGCAAGGGGGGCATGATCACGAAAATCCTGGCCGCCAAACGGGCCGCGGGCTCGGGCGCTTCGACCGTGATCGCGTGGGGGCGGGAGCGGGATTGCCTGCTTCGCCTTGCGCAAGGCGAAGCCATCGGCACGCTGCTGGTCGCACCGACCCAAAAGAGCCAGGCCCGCAAGCGCTGGATGGCGGACCACCTGCAGCTGCGCGGCGCCGTCATGGTCGATGAGGGCGCGGCGGCAAAGATCCGGGAGGAAGGCAAGAGCCTGCTGCCGATCGGCATGACCGCGGTCGAAGGCGAGTTTTCGCGTGGCGACGTCATCGCAGTGCGCGACTCAGCAGGCGCGGAGATCGCGCGCGGGCTGGCCAACTACGCGAGCTCGGAAGCGCGGTTGTTGTGCCGCAAGCCATCCATCGACATTGAACGCCTGCTGGGCTACTTGGCCGAGCCCGAGATGATCCATCGCACCAACCTGGTCGTGACGCGCTAAGCGCAAGACCTGGCCCCAGCTCGCATCGCTGTTAATGCGTGCGCTCGAACCGGGAATCGACGGGAGAGCGCAGGTCTCGCGCGATCTGGGTAGGCGAGCGGTTCGCCGCATGCCCCACGCAAGCGCCAGATCGCGCAATGACCAGGCTGTGCCTGTACTGGGCGTCCTGCAGAGATTTCCAAAGCGGGTCCCTGGAGATCACCCAGCCGCTGCCCGGGTTGTACCGGGCATATACCTTCAGTTCCCCGGTACTGCACCGCATGCCTTCGTACATCGCATTCACCGCGCCGGTCGTGCTGCTGGCAACGACGACATAGCGCACGATGCCGTCGGCATCCAGCGTGATCGACGCCGGGTCGACGCCGAAACGCAGTGCCGAACGGGGGATCTCGATGGGAATCAGACCCTCAAGCGTTACGGCCGGCGGCGGCGGCGCCTCGACCTCGCGCCACTCCGGGTCGGCAGGCATCAATTGGGCTTGGGCGAGCGCCGCGAAGAGGCCCGACGCGAGGGCCAGCCAGCTACGGCGCATGCTTGGTTTCCTGGGGCAGGGGGTTGAGCCCGGCTTGCGGGTCGGGCTCAAATGTCGCGCCCGGGGGCAACTCGAAGCCGGCGCCGGGCATGGCTTCGTTGCCCCCATCGTGCATCTCATGCTCGCGCGCGCGCATGCCGCTGCGCAAGTAGCGATTTCGGTGATCGTGGCGGGGCAGGAACCGCGCCAGCTCGGTCAGCGCCATCTCGTAAACGGAGCGCTTGAACTCCACCACCACGTCCAGCGGCACCCAATACTCGTTCCAGCGCCAGGCGTCGAATTCCGGATGGCTGGTGGCGCGCAGGTTCAGGTCCCAGTCCTGCCCCATGAGCTGGAGCAGGTACCAGATCTGCTTCTGGCCCTTGTAATGGCCGCGTGCGTCACGCCGGATGTAGCGGTCAGGCACTTCATAGCGCAACCAGTCCCGGGTACGGGCAATGATGCGCACATGCTCGGGCTGCAATCCCACTTCCTCGTGCAGTTCACGGAACATCGCCTGCTCCGGAGTTTCCCCCCGGTCGATGCCGCCTTGCGGGAACTGCCAGCTGTGGGTGCGTATGCGCTTGCCCCAAAACACCTGGTTCTTCTGGTTGAGCAGGACGATGCCGACGTTGGGCCGAAAGCCGTCCCGGTCAAGCATAATCAAACCCCAAATTTTTTAAACTGAGTTCATTATGCACGGCGACACGCGCGCAGGCAAAGGGCTCGGCGGCCGAGCGGCCGCAACCATCTGATGAAAGCCTCCCAGTTCTTCATATCCACCCTCAAGGAGGCGCCTGCCGACGCCGAAGTGATCAGCCACCAGTTGATGATGCGTGCCGGCATGGTCAAGAAGCTCGGCGCCGGCATCTACACGTGGATGCCGATGGGCCTGCGGGTGGTGCGCAAGGTCGAAGCCATCGTGCGCGACGAAATGAACCGCGCCGGCGGGGTGGAACTGCTGATGCCGGTGGTGCAACCCGCCGAGTACTGGCAGGAAACCGGGCGCTGGGACAAGATGGGCCCCGAGCTGATGCGCGTGAAGGACCGGCACGACCGCGACTTCATCATTCAGCCCACCAGTGAGGAAGTGGTGACCGACATCGCGCGGCAGGAGCTGCGCAGCTACAAGCAATTGCCCCGCAACCTGTACCACATCCAGACCAAGTTCCGCGATGAGCGCCGGCCGCGCTTCGGCGTGATGCGAAGCCGCGAGTTCATCATGAAGGACGCCTACAGCTTCGACCGCGACGAGACCGCGGCCAGGGCCAGCTACCTCGCAATGGCCAAGGCCTATCGTGCGATCTTCGATCGCTTCGGCCTGACCTACCGCGCCGTGGCTGCGGACAGCGGCGCAATCGGCGGCGACCTGAGCGAGGAATTTCAGGTGATCGCCGCCACCGGCGAGGATGCCATCGTGTACTGTGCCGCCAGCAACTATGCGGCCAACATGGAGAAGGCCGAGGCGCTGCCGCCCCAGGCGCCTCGCCAAGCCGGCAGCCAATCGCTCTCGAAGACGCCGACGCCGGGAAAGAGTACCTGCGCCGAGGTCGCGGACTTGCTGAAGGTGCCGCTGGCCACCACGGTGAAGTCTCTGGTGTTGGCCACTGACCAGTTGAACCAGCGCGGCGAGATCGCGAATTCGCAAGTCTGGCTGCTGCTGGTGCGCGGCGATCATGACATGAATGAGATCAAGGTCGGCAAGGTGCCGGGCCTCGACGCCGGGTTCCGTTTCGCGACAGTGGCCGAGATCGTCGAGCATTTCGGCACGAAGCCGGGTTACCTCGGCCCGATCGGACTGAAGAAGCCGGTCAAGGTGGTCGTGGACCGCGAAGTCGCCGTCATGGCCGATTGGGTCTGCGGCGCCAACGAAGAAGACTTCCACATCACCGGCGTGAACTGGGGCCGGGACCTGCCAGAGCCCGACGCCGTGGCCGACTTGCGCAATGTGGTCGAGGGCGATCTGTCTCCCGACGGCAAGGGCGTGCTGGCCATTGAGCGCGGCATCGAGATCGGACACATCTTCTTCCTGGGCGCCAAGTACAGCGAGCCCATGAAAGCGACTTTCCTCGACGAGGCGGGCAAGCCGCAGCTGATGCAGATGGGTTGCTACGGCATCGGGATCACGCGCCTTCCGGCCGCGGCCATCGAGCAGAACAACGATGCGCGAGGCATCATCTGGCCGGACGCGCTTGCGCCATTCACGGTGGTGATCTGCCCGATCGGGATGGACCGCAGCGTCGACGTGAAGGAGGCTGCCGAAAAGCTCCATGACGAACTGCTGGCCGCCGGCGTGGACTCGATCCTCGACGATCGGGGCGAGCGCCCGGGCGCCATGTTCGCCGACTGGGAACTGATCGGCGTGCCGCACCGTATCGTGATTTCGGACCGGGGCCTTCAGTCCGGCCAGTTCGAATACCAGCACCGGCGCGACGCCGCGGCGACCAAAGTGGCGGCCGCGGACGTATTCGCCTTCGTGAGAGGCCGGCTGAAAGCGTGATCAACCGGCGCAACTGTCTGGGGCTGGTTCCCGTCGGTATCGGGCTGAGCTGGCTGTCCCCCGCCTGGGCCGGCGGCCAGGTCGAAGAGCCGCTGGCCGTTTCCGTGCGCACTGCGCTCAGCTCGGCCATCGCCAACTCGGCGCCACCGGTCCCTGAGTTCCGCGATACCGATGCGCGCCTGGCCTACCTGCGTTGGCTGGGCGCCATGAGCGGCAGGCTGCAGAGGCGCAAGTCCGAATGGCTCGAGCGCAAGGAATTCCTGCAGACCGCGTGGTACGAAAGTCGAAGGGCGGGCCTGGACACAGGCCTGGTTCTGGGCCTGATCCAGGTCGAAAGCAATTTCCGAAAATTTGCCGTGAGCCCGGTGGGCGCGCGCGGCTATATGCAGGTGATGCCTTTCTGGACGCGGCTAATCGGCGACGGCGATACGGGCAAGCTGTTCCACATGCAGGCGAACCTGCGATTCGGCTGCGTCATCCTGCGGCACTACCTGGACCGCGAGCGCGGCGACCTGTTCATGGCACTGGGTCGCTATAACGGTAGCCGCGGGAAACCGCAATATCCCGACGCCGTGTTTGCCGCGAAGAAGAACTGGGACTTCTTCCACCAGCCGCCGGCTTCGGAGAGGCCGGCTGACCCCGCCAAACCGGTCACCGGCGGGCCCAACTGAGGCCTACTGCAGGAAGCCCAACTTACCCTTGGTGCTGCCAGCCTTCGGCAGATCGTCCACCGAGATCTCGCCGCGCTGGTCCAGCCTGGCATTCCCGAAGCCTGTCATCAGCGCGCGCCGCATGTCGCGTGGCGCGAGTCCGGCCAGCCGGTCCAGCACGTCGTCCATCGGCTCGGGATTGAAGCGTTCGCCCCATCCATGACTGACGCGGATGGAGGTGTAAAGGTTGCGCGCGATTTGGCGCGCCGCCTCGAACTTCGGGGGCTCGATCTCGAACACATTCATGCGGTTGAGGATGGGTTCGGGAATCATGCGCTCGTCATTGGCGGTCATGATCCAGATCACCTGGCTGGCGTCGATCGCCACTTCGGCAAACTCGTCCATGAACGATGAAGCCGTGTCATGTTCCAGCAAGCTGTACATCGCGCCCAGAGGGTCGTACTGCGCGTCGGCACTGGCCTTGTCGATCTCGTCC
Source organism: Ramlibacter sp. (assembly GCA_039926915.1). Lineage (GTDB taxonomy): Bacteria > Pseudomonadota > Gammaproteobacteria > Burkholderiales > Burkholderiaceae_C > Ramlibacter. Next base: position 11,893 of record JBDSWB010000001.1, on the reverse strand, counting down.
ACGACGATCACGGGGTTGGCGTATTGGCCTTCCACCAACGCGTCGAACACCTTGCCGGGCTTGGCGCCCTTCCATTGAGAAGACGCGCCCGAGAGCAGCCAGCCCGCCGTCATGGAGCTCATCGGCACCAGGCTCATGCCGGTGCCCAGCAGGTCCGCGAGCTTGCGCGCGAAATGGGTTTTGCCGATGCCGGGCGGGCCCAGCAGCAGCATGGGAGTCACCTCGAGTCCGTCGCAGCATTCCTGCGACAGCGCCACATGCCGCTTGACGTCGTCGAGCGCATCCGTGAAGTTGGGAAGCTCGTCGTAGAGCGAGGCCATGTCGGGCAGTCCGCTGGGCTTGACCTGGAAGCGTTCGGATCCGCGCTCGAGCATGCGCTCATAGGTCGTGCGGAGGTTCTCGTGGTCCCTGCCGGGCAGCTTTGCAAGCTTGCGTTCCACGTCGTGCGTGCGGAACACGCTGCGCAAGTTGGCGATCGGCAGCTTGAACGAAGAAGAAGACTGATGAGGAACGAGACTGCGGGAATCCATCGACCACTCCAATCCGAAGCTAGTGTCTGGATTCGAGCATAAGCCGCGCGAGAGCACAAGGAACGGAAGAGGTTGACGCGGGGTTGCGTCAGCAATTGTCGACAGCGGCTGGCAGCCGCGCGTACCGACTGCTACCGACAGCGAGCCGCGCGCGGACTGCTTGCTCAGGCCTGAGTGGCGCCCAAAACCTGCTGCAGTTCGCCGCTCTGGTACATCTCCATCATGATGTCCGAGCCGCCGACGAATTCGCCTTTCACATACAGCTGGGGAATGGTCGGCCAGTTGCTGTATTCCTTGATGCCCTGGCGGATTCCGTCGTCCTCCAGGACGTTGACGGTGACTACGGCCTTCGGGTCGACGCCGCAGGCCTTCAGGATCTGGATGGCACGGCCGGAAAAGCCACACATGGGGAAGCTGGCATTGCCCTTCATGAACAGCAGCACGTCGCTGTTCTTGACAAGCTGGTCGATACGTTGCTGGGCGTCGCTCATGTGAAAACTCCTTGCAGGCCGGGGGCCTTGGAAACATTGGGGTCGATTATCCCAGTTCAAGCCATTGGGCGCCGGAACAGCGCTCGATACCCGCCAGGTCGCGGCGGCTGGCCACGGCCTCGAAACCTTTCGCCGACAGCAGGTCTCGCACCGCCCCGGCCTGGTCGTAGCCGTGTTCCAGCAGCAGCCAGGCGCCGGGCTTGAGGTGGCCAGGGGCTCCGGCAACGATGGAGCGGATGTCCCGGAGGCCGTCCGGGCCTGAGGCCAGGGCGCTCAGCGGCTCATGGCCCAGGTCGGCCAGGTGCGGATCGCCCTCCGCCACGTAAGGCGGGTTGCTGACGATGAGGTCATAGGTGCCCTGGGCGGCGGCCAGCCAGGAGCCGTGGCGGAAAGCCACTTCCAGCGACTGGGCCTGGGCGTTTGACCGGGCCACTGCGAGCGCATCTGAGCTGCTGTCGCTTGCCTCCACCAGCGCATCGGGTTGTCGCTTCATGATCGACAAAGCGATGGCCCCGCTGCCGGTGCCCAGGTCGAGCACCCGCGGCCGGGCGGTCGCTGCCAGGACTTCCAGCGCCCATTCCACCAGCGTTTCAGTATCCGGGCGCGGAACGAGAACCCGCCGGTCGACCCGCAGGTCGAGGCCGAAGAATTCCCTGTGCCCCACGATGTAGGCGAGCGGTTCGCCCGCCAACCGCCGGCGACAGCTCTCCTGATGAGCGCTGAGCACGTCGTTCCCCAGCGAGGCGCCGTCGTGCGCCACCAGCCAGGCCCGTTCGGTCTGCGGGCGGCCCAATGCGTGCAGCAGGAGCAACTGGGCATCCAGCCGGTCCATGCCCGAGGCATTCTGCGCAGCGAGGGCTTGCGCGATTGTGATCACCGGCCGCCGGCCCCGATTTCCAGCTCTTCCAGCTGCTCGGCCTTGCGCGCGAGCAGCAGGGCCTCGATCACCTCGTCCAGGTCGCCCTCCATGATGAACTGCAGCTTGTAGAGGGTCAGGTTGATGCGGTGGTCGGTGAACCGGCCCTGCGGGAAGTTGTAGGTGCGGATGCGGTCGCTGCGGTCGCCGCTGCCGATCAACCCCTTGCGCGTGGCGGCCTCCTTGGCGGCGCGTTCCGAACGTTCTTTTTCCTTGATCCGGGCCGCCAGTACCTGCATGGCCTTGGCCTTGTTGCGGTGCTGCGAGCGGTCGTCCTGGCACTCGGCCACGATGCCCGTGGGAAGGTGCGTGATACGTACGGCCGAGTCGGTCTTGTTGATGTGCTGGCCGCCGGCACCGCTGGCGCGGTAGGTGTCGATGCGCAAGTCGGCGGGATTGATCTGCACCGCCTGCGCCTCGTCGGGCTCGGGCAGCGCGGCGACCGTGCAGGCGCTGGTGTGGATACGGCCCTGGGTTTCCGTGGCGGGCACGCGCTGCACCCGGTGCCCGCCCGACTCGAACTTGAGCTTGCCGTAGCAGCCATCGCCGACGACCCGTATCACCACTTCCTTGTAGCCGCCGACTTCTCCATCGCTTTCGCTCACGATTTCCGTGCGCCAGCCGCGCCGCTCGGCGCAACGCGTGTACATGCGCAGCAAGTCGCCCGCGAACAGGGCGGATTCGTCGCCGCCGGTGCCGGCGCGGATTTCGATGAAGGTGTTGCGCACGTCGTCCGGGTCCTTCGGCAGCAGGAGCCGTTGAAGCTGCTCTTCCAGGCCGGGCAACTCGGCTTCCAGGGTCGCGATCTCGTCCTTCGCCATGTCGGCCATTTCGGGATCCTGCAGCATCTCGCGTGCCTGCGCGAGACCGCTCTCGCATTGCCGGTAGCGCTCGTAGACAACCGCCACCCCGCTCACCTCCGCGTGTTCCCGGGTGAGCGCGCGGAATCGCTCCATGTCGCTCACCACGTCCTGCTGGGACAGGAAGAAATCCAGTTCCTGCAGCCGGACCGGGTAGCGTTCAAGTTGTTGGCGAAGAAACTGTTTCATCGGAAAGTGAAGGAGGGAGATTGCCTGTGGTGGCCGGCCTGAGCTGCAATGCGGCAGGGAACTTGGGATGCCGGGTCGAGACCGGCGCGGCAGCATCGGGGACCCGCCCGTGTCGATGCCAGCTAACGCTCTTTGCGCAGGAAGAAGTGCTGGATCGCCGTGCCGGCGCGTTGGCGCGCCTCGGTGTCGCCCGCGTGCAACTCGGCCATGGCGCCATGCAGCATCTTCTGCGTCAGGCCCCTGGACAAAGCCTCGAGCACCGCGTCGACGTCTTCGCCCTTGGCGAGCAACTTGCGCGCCCGCGCCAGCTCCATCGCGCGCCACTCGTCGGCCTGCGCGTTGAGCTGCAGTATCAGCGGCACATTGCCGCGCTGGTCCATCCAGTGCAGGAAGCTCTGGACGCCGGCGTCGATGATCGCCTCGGCCTCGGCGACCGCGGCCTGACGGTTGGCGTGGCCGGTCTGCACCACGCCGTTCAGGTCGTCCACGGTGTACAGGTACACGTCTTCAAGCGCCTTCACTTCAGGCTCGATATCGCGCGGTACGGCCAGGTCCACCATGAACATCGGACGGCGCTTGCGAGCTTTCAGCGCCCGTTCCACAGCGCCCAGGCCGATGATCGGCAACGTGCTGGCGGTGCAGCTGACCACCGCATCGAATTCATGAAGCCGGCCCGGCAAATCGGCCAGCCGCATCACTTCACCGCCGAAGCGCGAGGCCAGCCGTTCGCCGCGTTCCAGCGTGCGGTTGGCAATGGCGATCCCCTTGGGATTGCGGGCCGCAAAATGGGTTGCCGCCAATTCGATCATTTCTCCGGCGCCGACGAAGAGCACACGGATCTTGCCGAGGTCTTCGAACAGCTGTCCGGCCAGGCGGACGGCCGCGGCGGCCATGCTGATCGAATGGGCGCCGATTTCGGTGGAGCTGCGCACTTCCTTGGCCACGGCGAAGGATCGCTGGAACAGCTGGTTGAGCGTGGTGCCCAGCGCGCCAGCCTGCTCGGCCGCCCGTACCGCATCTTTCATCTGGCCCAGGATCTGGGGCTCGCCCAACACCATGGAATCCAGCCCGCTGGCGACGCGAAACGCGTGCCGGGCGGCCAGGCCGCCGTGCAATGCGTAGGCGTGCGACCGCAGCAGAGCGGACGAAACCCCGCCGGAGTCAGCCAGCCAGTCCAGAGTGCGGTCGATGTCGCCATGTTCGCCCGCGCAATAGATTTCGGTCCGGTTGCAGGTGGACAGCAGGGCGGCTTCGGGGCGCTTGGACAGCGAGTCCCGCAGCGCCTTCAGGGTGGGCTGGACCTGGTCGATGGCATAGGCGAAGCGACCGCGCAGATCGAGCGGCGCCGTCGTGTGGTTGATGCCCAAAGCCCAGACTGCCATGGCAGGGATTATAAAATTTGCTGAAGCAACAATCACTTGTCATTTATCAAGTCCCCCGAATGGGCCCGCTCGACCTCGTTTTTCACCTTCTGGGCTTTGCCGCCCCGGCCGTTTCGGTAGCCGTCATGGTTGCGCTGGCGGCCCGTGTCCTCGCACCCGGCAAGGGCCAAAGCCTTTCCTGGTGGGCGCAAACTGCTATCAGTTCAATAGCGGGTAGCGTCGTCCTGGTCGCTGGGCTGTGGTATTTCGGCGCCGACGGCAAGATGGACACCTACTTGGCCCTGGTGCTGGCGGTCGCAAGCTGCGAGTGGCTCTGCAGTCGCGCCGGACGCGCCGAGCGCGGCTGAAAGGATAATCGTCGTCACCATGAGCAGTACGCAGACCCAGCAGATCACGCCCCAGTTGCGGCAATGGATCGTCGAGCAGGCCCAGGCCGGCCACAGTGCCGAGGCAGTCCTGAAGTCGATGCTCGACTCCGGATGGAACGAGGACGTGGCCATCGAGGCCATGGAAACCACCCTGCGTGGCCACCTGGAACAGCAGGCGGCGCCTGCGCTGCCCGCATTGGCCACGGCCGTGCCTGTGCAGCCCGCACTGCCTGCAGCCCTGCCTGTGCCGGACCCCAGGCTCGACGACTCGCCGCTCTATGTCGACGCCGGTGACCGCCAGGTCTGCGTGCTGCAGAACATGCGGGACCCTCGGGTGGTGGTGTTCGGTGGCCTGCTGTCCGACGGGGAATGCGATGCGCTGATCGAACTCGCGAAACCCCGGCTCGCGCGATCGCTGACGGTCGCGCCCATCACCGGCGGCGAGGAAATCAACGCCGATCGAACCAGCAACGGCATGTTCTTCCAGCGCGGCGAGAACGATTTGGTCCGCACCATCGAAGCGCGCATCGCGAAGCTGCTGAACTGGCCGGAAGAAAACGGCGAAGGCTTGCAGGTGCTGCATTACCGGCCCGGCACAGAGTACAAGCCGCACTATGACTATTTCGACCCGAACGAGCCCGGCACCCCCACCATCCTCAAGCGCGGTGGGCAGCGCGTCGGCACGGTGATCATGTACCTTGGCGAGCCGGAAAAGGGAGGTGGGACCATCTTCCCTGACGTCCGCCTCGAGGTAGCGCCCAAGCGCGGCAACGCCGTCTTCTTCAGCTACGAGCGGCCGCACCCGTCGACCAAGACCCTGCACGGGGGCGCGCCGGTGCTCGCGGGCGAGAAGTGGATCGCGACCAAGTGGGTGCGCGAACGGCGATTCGAATGAAGGCGGGCGTGCAGGTCAAGGCGAACGGCATCCGAATCGAGGTTGAAGATACCGGCTCCGACGGCTCGCAGGTCGGCCGGCCGGCCGTTCTGCTCATCATGGGCCTGGGCATGCAGCTCATCGCCTGGCCGGCGCTCTTCGTGCAGGCCCTGGTCGACGCGGGTTTCCGGGTGGTGCGATTCGACAACCGCGACATCGGCCTGTCCGAGCACTTCGACCACCTGGGCGTCCCCAACATCCTCTGGGAGAGTCTCAAGCACCGCATCGGCCTGCCGGTTCGCGCGCCCTACAGCCTGCGCGAGATGGCGGCTGACGCGCTCGGCGTCCTCGACGCGTTGGAGATACAAGCTGCTCACATCGTCGGTGTCAGCATGGGCGGCATGATCGCGCAGCGCGCGGCCCTCGCCGCGCCGGGGCGCACATTGAGCCTCACGAGCATCATGAGCTCCAGCGGCGCGCGGCACCTGCCCGGGCCGCGGCCGCGGGTCATGCGCGCCATGCTCGGCCGGCCCCGGGGCACTGGCGAGCAGGAGATCCTGGACCACTACGTGAACCTGTTCCGGGTCATCGGAAGTCCGGGCTTTCCGATCGAGGAAGCCGTGTTGCGCGAGCGCGTGCTGGCGGGTACTCGCCGCAGTTTGCACCCCGAAGGCGCATTGCGCCACATGACCGCGATCGCAGCCGATTCGACCCGCGCCGATGAATTGCCGGGAATCACCGCCCCCACGCTGGTGCTGCACGGCAGGAGCGATCCGCTGGTGCCATTCGCCTGCGGGCAGGACACGGCGCGCCGCATTCCTGGCGCGAAGCTGGTTGGCATCGAAGGCATGGGCCACGACCTGGTGCCCGGCGTCGTCCAGCGCCTCCTCGAGTCGCTCCTACCGCACCTGAAGACGGCCTGAGCCATGAACACCCCGGAGCAATCGCAACTCGGCAAACCGGCGCCGTACATCGACCACTACGACGCGTCGCTCTTGTTCCCGATCTCGCGCCAACCCAAGCGGGACGAACTGGCTTTGCAGGGAGCCGTCCCCTTTTCGGGGGCGGACATCTGGACCGCTTTCGAGTTGAGCTGGCTGACGCCGCGCGGCAAGCCGCAGGTGGCAATCGCACATGTCACGGTGCCTTGTGAAACGCCGAACATCGTCGAAAGCAAATCGTTCAAGCTGTACCTCAACAGCTTCACCAACAGTGCCTTTGCGTCCGCGGACGAGGTACGCGAACGCATCCGGGCCGACGTCAGCGAAGCGGTGTGGCGCGGCGCTCCCAACCACTCATCGGTCGGCATGCGGGTTCTGCTGCCCGACCTGTTCGACCGCGAACCGGTGTGCGAACTGGATGGCCTCAGCCTCGACCGCCTCGACATCGAATGCACGGAATACACGCCTGCGCCCCACCTGCTGGCCGCCGCTTTCGACGAACGGCCTGTTGAAGAGGCGCTGACCAGCAACCTGCTCAAAAGCAATTGCCTGGTGACAGGCCAGCCCGACTGGGGCAGTGTGCAGATTCGCTACAGCGGTCCGCAGATCGACCAGGGCGGGCTGCTGCAGTACCTCGTGAGCTTTCGCAACCACAACGAGTTCCATGAGCAGTGTGTGGAGCGCATCTTCATGGACCTCTGGCGGCGCTGCAGGCCGGTCAAGCTCTCGGTGTATGCCCGCTACACGCGGCGCGGTGGGCTGGACATCAATCCGTTCCGCACCAGCCATCCGGTGGCGTTGCCGCCCAACGTGCGCACGGCCCGGCAATAGGCCGGTTCAGGCAAGGTCCTTGAACGAGCCGAAGGCCGACAACGCCGGATAGGACCCGGCGCGTTTTTCCTTCATCGCCGTGACGGCTTCGCGCACATGCGAGTTGCTCCAGATCGCGCCCTGGATCCACCCCATCTGCTTGAGCGAATCGTCCACTGAATGGTCGCGGGTGTAGTGGATCACCTGCTTGGTGCCCCAGATCGCCACCGGCGGCTTCGTGGCGATCTCCGCCGCGCATGTCATCGCCGCGGCCAGCATGGCCTGAGCGTTGTCGAACACTTCGTTGACCAGGCCGTAGCCGAGCGCCTTCTGCGCCGGCAGCCGCCGGCCGGTGTAAGCCAGTTCCTTGACCACGCCCAGGGGCACCAACTTGGGCAGCCGCTGCAATGTGCCGACATCGGCCACCATGCCGATGTTGATCTCCTGGATGCAGAAAAATGCATCGGTGGTGGCGTAGCGGATGCAGCAAGCCGTCACCATGTCCACCGCGCCGCCAATGCAGCCGCCCTGGATCGCCACAATCACCGGAACGCGCAGTGTCTCGAGCTTGGTAAACGTGCCCTGCATGTCGGTCAGCATGTCGAAGATGGCCGCTCGCCCCTCCGGGGTACCGTCGTCCATGGCGATGTCGCCGCCAAATGTCTCCAGCGCCATTCCCGCGCTGAAGTGCTTGCCGGTTGATGAGATCACCAGGACCCGGGCCTGACCCTCGCGGTGGAGGCGCGTCAATACCTCGTCCAGCTCGCGCCAGAACGTCGGGTGCATGGTGTTGAAGGCCTCGGGGCGATCGAGCACCAGGTGGGCGATGTGGTCCTGAACGGATAGCTTGAAGCATTGCATGCGAATCCTCGATAGCAGAAGTTCTCGCCAATGTAATGCGCGCCCGGCAGATCGCGTGCCAACTGCGGGACAAGCGGTGGGGATCAGCCACGCAGCCAGTCGCAGCGCAGCTTATGCGCGCGGTGTGCCTTGACGCGCCAGGTCACGTACAGGCCGGGTGCAGCGACAGCCATGGCGCACAACGGCAGGGTCCAGAACTGCTCAAATGCGTAGGCCGGCAACCAGCCGACCCAACCCATCACCCAAAGCGTCAGCATCGCGTCCCACAGGTGGTATTCGACCGGGCGCTGCCGGTGATGGTCCACGTGCCATTGCTTGATGCGTTGCAGTTCATTGAGCGACATGACGACCTCCGATGGGAGCAGCGGGCTGTAAGTTGCGCGTAAGCACACTGTAAGTTAGCCGTAAGATGGCGTCAATCGCTCGTACCTACCAGAGCTTGGCGCAGTTGCCGCTGAAGACGGCCGGCCCTGGCGCGGCGGGGTTGCCGCCGGTCTCCAACGTCACCACGAGCTTGCGAACTTTGGAGAGGAGCTTCTCCGAGGTGTCCGGCAGGCGCGAAACGGCGGACCCGCTTGTGGGCACCGGCCCCAGCAGGAACGGCGGCGCATCGCCGGGCACCGCCCACAGCATCAGCCGGCCGGCGGCCGGCTGCGTGATCGGGCCAATCACCTTAACGGTCAAGGTGCGGCCATTGCGCAGCGAACTGACCAGGAGCTTGCCGTCACCCTGCGCGTCCGTCAGCAGGCCCACGTAGCTCTGCGGCAGCTTTTCGCCGGTGCGCAAGGCCACCTGATCGGCCGAAATGAACAGCGCAGAAGGCACCGTCAAGACCAGGGCGATAGTGGCAGCGAAGCCCGCTGCAGCGCCGCCGAGGGTGAATCCCGCCGACCTGAGCCAGCTCGGCAAGGCCGGCCAGCCCGTGCGGACGTTGGCCGAATGGGCGGGCAGGGTGCGCGCTTCGATCTCTCGCCAAACGCGAGGTGATGGCGATCGGGGCGCGATGGATTGGGCCAGGCCCGCAAGAATCGCCTCCCATCGTGTTGCGATGAGATCAACGTCGGCGCGGCCCTGCCGCAGGCGCTCGAAGCGCCGCCGCGCGCCATGCGCCAGCGTCCCCAGCGCATAGGCGGATGCGAGATGCTCAAGCAGGCGGGGATTGGTGTATTTCAAAGCGCCAACCCCTGCGCGACCAGGCAGGCCTTGAGCTTTTCCAGGCCGCGCCGGATCCAGGCCTTGACCGAGCCCAGCGGCGCGCCCATTTGCGCCGCCACTTCAGTGTGCGTCAGGCCCTGGTAGTAGGCCAGTGCCAGGCTCTGGCGATGGCTGCCGTCGAGGGCACCCAGGCAGGCCTCAATCCGCAGGGCGTCGCTTGCTCTGTCGAACAGCTCGAGCGCGTTCGACGGGCCGTCGTGGACATCCGCCGCGATGCCTTCGCCGGGTGCATCCGCATCCGGAAGTTCGGTTTCCCTGCGCCGCGTGCGGGTGCGCAGCGCATCGAGCGCCTTGTTGCGCACGATGGCGATCAGCCAGGTCATGGGCTGCACCTCCTGCCCGTCGATGTCGCGGCGGTAGAGCGAGGCACTTTTCCAGATGCTGACAAAGGCTTCCTGCAGCACGTCTTGGGCGGCGTGGTCATGCCCCAACATACGAAATGCCAGGCCGAACAGATGCGCATGGGTGCGCTCGTAAACCTGCGCAAAAGCGGCGTGGTCGCCACGCGCGGTCCTCGCGATCAACTCCTGCAGGGTGGGGCCGTCCGTTGCCATGCGGGGCAGTATAGAACCGCCGGTGCCCATCCGAATCCGTCAAGCCATTCCCGGCAGCGGCGTACCGGGGTGGCGACTTGCCGTACCATGCGGCGCATGAAACGGCGTGTGTTCCTCATGGTTCCAGCGGCATTTGCCGGAGGGGGCGCGATGTCAGAACTGTCCACCGTGCAACCTCTCGATGATTCGCTTCGCTGGCTCGACCGGCTCGAAAAGGCCGCCAGCGTCCGGACCACCGGCGCCTGGCCGCCGGCCGCGGTGTTCGCGCACCTGGCGCAGAGCATCGAGATGAGCATGGACGGTTTTCCCCAGGCGCGCAGCGCGCTGTTCCAGGGGACGGCTGGCAGCGCCGCCTTCGCGTTCTTCAAGTGGCGCGGTCGCATGAGCCACGGCCTGGACGAACCCATTCCGGGCGCTCCGGCCCTGCCCGGCGGCGCGGACTGGAAGCCCGGCGCCGTGCGGCTGCGCCAGGCGATCACGCGCTTCGCCAGCTTCAACGGGCCGCTGCAGCCGCATTTCGCCTATGGCGCATTGAGCAAGCCCGATTTCGCGCTGGCGCACAGCTTGCATATCGCGAACCACCAGGACGAGATCCGCCTGGCGTGATGTTCAAAACAGGTCGAGCGAGCCGAACGGCGCCGGCTCCGCCGCGCGGTGAGAGGCAGGTTCGGACGCTGGTGATGTTGCGGAGGTGGCCATCGCCTGTGCTGAATCGTTCTTCACGAGCTTGCCGACGCGCACGCCCAGCAGGCGCAGGCGGCGATCCAGGTCCACGCGCTTCAGGCACTGTCCGGCGACCTGGCGGATCGTCTTCGCATCGGCGATGAAATGGTCGATCGTCTGGTCGCGCGTGGCGCTCTGGAAGTCGTCGTAACGTAGCTTGATGCCGATGGTCTTGCCCAAATAGCCCTTGCGCTGCAGGTCACCCGCCACCTGCCTGCACAGGTCGGTGAAGATCGCACCCAGCTCCGCCCGGTCCCGCACCGCATGGAGGTCGCGCTCGAAAGTGGTTTCCCGGCTCATCGACACCGGCTCGCTCTCGGTGACCACCGGCCGGTCGTCACGGCCCCAGGCGGCGTTGTGCATCCACGCGCCATATGATTTGCCAAAGTTGTCGATCAGCCATTCGGGCGATTGGGCCGCGATATCGCCCACGGTGTGGAGGTGCAGTTTGGCAAGTTTGATCTCGGCCTTCGGTCCGATGCCATTGATTTTGCGCACCGGCAACGGCCAGATCTTCGCTTGCACGTCGTCGTGGTACACGACGGAAATGCCGTTGGGCTTGTTGAACTCGCTCGCCATCTTGGCGATGAGTTTGTTCGGCGCCACGCCGATCGAGCAGGTCAGCCCGGTTCGCTCGAAGATGGCCCGCTGGATCAGCCGCGCCAGTACGCGCCCGCCTTCGCGCTGGCCGCCGGGCACGTCCGTGAAATCGATGTAGACCTCGTCCACGCCACGGTCCTCAACGAGGGGCGCGATCTCGGCGATCGTGCTCTTGAACTGGCGCGAGTACTTGCGCACCTCCTCGAAGTCGACCGGCAGCACAATCGCCTGCGGACACAGTTTGGCCCCTTTCATCATGCCCATCGCCGAGCCCACGCCGAACTGGCGCGCGGCATAGGTCGCCGTCGTGATGACACCGCGGCCGGCATAGTCTTTCAGCAACGGAAACGCCGCCGCAGGGATCTCGGAAAGCGACAAGTCGGAAAAACGTTCGCGCACCATGTCGTCGACCTTGCGCCGCCCGCCGCCGATCACCACCGCCAGTCCCTTGAGCTGGGGATAGCGCAGCAGCTCGACCGACGCGAAGAAGGCGTCCATGTCCAGGTGGGCGATGCGGCGTAATTGCGTCACAGGCGTGATTTTGCTTCTTGACCGCTCGCCTTGCTGCGGTTGAAATGC